>NZ_CP192027.1:0-457777 GCF_050949235.1 Streptosporangium sp. CA-135522 | reverse complement strand
GTGGTGCTGCTCCTGTTCTGAAAGACCCTGTGTTGAAGGGCAAGTACGCGGTGGTGGGGCTCGTCGACGGAGAGCCTTGCCCCGCCTGTATGTTTACGTAAACATACAGGCGGGGCAAGGGGGTCCCGATAGCAATCGCGGGAAATCCAACGAGCCTGCCTCTGACCTGCTCTGATGCGAGGTCACCTCAGGAGGGGTGTGTCGGTTGGTAGATGCGGCGGGCCGGGCCGAGGATGCCGCTGACTTCGCCCGGGTGCTCCGGGGGCGGGGAATCAGGGAACGGCCAGGGGTCCCGGTAGTAATCGCGGAAAATCCAACAGATATGCCGCTGACCTGCGCTTATGCAGAGGTATCGGGTTGGTGGACCGGACCTGGGCCCTTCTATCCATGCAGGCCAGAGGCATATCCGTTGGATTTTCGGCCGAAGCTACGGGGACCCCCTCAACCTGAACGAGGCGGACGAGGTGCTCGACCAGGCGGCGAAGGCCTTGATCGAGGCCAAGGCCACCTGCCATCTGCTGTGCAAAGGGAACGTGAGCGCGCCCGCCGGGAAGACACCGCTGCCCTCACCCCATAACAGGTACGGCTGTGGCAGGACCTGGTCGTCAATGACGAGCTTCGCCACGCAGCTCAGACCGTGATCACGCCGCTCGGCGGACGCAATCGGCCGCTCTGACGCCGGCGCGTCCGCCGCTTCTTGCCCAACGGCTACTTCGAGACCCACCTCGACGGAGAAGACGTCGATCCGGACGGGCCGGATCATCACAGCTGGGTGCCGGTGCCCGAAGCGGTCGATGATCTGCTACGGCACTGGAGCGTCCCGGCCGGACGCCCGCTGGAGGTGGTGTGGGAGCGTGCGCCTCGCAGGCCGGCGTGGCTCTGGCCGGTCGGCGGCTGGCTTCCCGGCCATCGCGGTAATGCTTCGGAACGTCTTTCGTGCGCGGCGGCCGTCGTCGACAAGGCATGGAAGCGCGACAGCACAGCCCATCGGGCCCAGCTCGGTTGTGCACCGAGTGTTCGTCCTTAACACCCGCCGGGCAGGCCTTAGACAGGAACGGGAGTCAACGAATGCACTCTGCACTGCACGAAGGGGCTTCCCCCAACGTTTGGAGGGAACGATTGCGCCACGTCTACTGGATCGGCGGCGGCAGTGGGTCCGGAAAATCCACCATCGCCCGGCGCATCGCCGACCGATATGGGATGCGTCTGTACGATACCGACGCGGCCATGCCCGACCACGCCCGCCGCATGCCCGTGGAACAAGCTCCTTACCTGGGCAAGTTCGCTGCCATGGACATGGACGAACGCTGGGTGGCCAGAAGTCCGCGCGAGATGCTCGATACCTTCCACTGGTTTCACGGCGAAGGATTCAACCTGATCATTGAAGATCTCCTCGCCCTCCCCGCCGACCGGCCGGTGGTCGCCGAGGGATTCCGGCTGCTGCCCGACCTCGTCCAACCCCTGCTCGCCGAAGTGGGCCATGCCGTGTGGCTGCTGCCGACTCCCCAGTTCCGCCAGGCGGTGTTCGACAGCCGTGGCGGACCGGCATGGGGATTCCTCGCCAAGACCAGTGACCCGCAGCAGGCACTGCAGAACCTGCTCCAGCGCGACGCACTGTTCACCGACCGGCTCACCAAGCAGGCCCGGCATCTGGGCCTCCACGGGCTCAGGGCAGCTTCCTGGGGCACCGAGGAAGATCTCACACGGCGAGTCTCCGCAGTGTTCGGTCTTGAGGAATAGGCGGTCACGACGTGGGGTTCAGCGGCCGTAGCCCATCGGGCATCTCCGGGAGGAGGAAGGAGTAGCGGCCCATCATGTTGATGTGATGCCGCACGAACGGCGACAGCCGGGCCACGTCCTCCTCGCGCACGTCGAACCCGGTTGTGCGGAGCTGGTCCAGGGCAGCGTCCATGTATCGGGTGTTGAACAGCACGATTGCGTTCAGGACCCGACCGAGAGCGCCGAGCTGGTCTTCCATACCCTCGTGGTAGCTCTGATACAGCTGCCCGTTGCGGCCGTGGAAGATCTTGCGGCGGGCGTGACGGCCTCCCTGCAGATTGGCCTGGGCCTTGATCCGGCGGCGATAGCCGGGCTCGTCGGCCATCCGAGGGATGTGTAAGGTCTTCGAGATACGCCCGCAGTGCGCGATGGCCTCGCCCAGCGCCACCGCGTGACAGCATTCGGATCACGTCGTAGGCGCGTACAGCGCCGGTGTGGATCGAGCCGATGATCCGCAGAATGTCCTTCCCAGTGACGTTGAACGCGGACCAGGTCGATGCGGCCATGGGCGGCCTCCCAGAATGGGCAAGCCCACACACCTGGAGGAGCTGGCCTCCTCCTCCCGAACGTGTCCCCCGCCGATGTGCTGGTGTGTATCGAGGTCGACCGGGGCCCGTGGGTGCGGGCGTTGCGAGCAACGGGGTACCGGGTGTTCGGTGTGAATCCCAAGCAGGCGGCCCAGCACGGGGAGATCCTCGGCTCGTCGAGGGCCAAGAGCGACAAGGGCGACGCCCACGCGCTCGCGGACATGATCCGCACTCGCCGTCACCAGCTGCGGGAGGTTGCGGGAGACTCCGAGATCGCCGAAGCGGTCGAGGTTGTCACCCGGGCGCACCAGACGTTGTTGTGGGAACGGACCCGCCACATGCTCCGGTTGCGGGTGGCGTTGCGGGACTACTTCCCCGCCGCCCTGGAGGCCTACAAGCCCCTGGGCCTCACCTCCGAAGCGGTACTCAAGCTGCTGGTCAAGGCCCCCACCCCCGCCGTGGCCGCGAAGCTGACGACGAGTCAGATCAGCTCCTGCCTCAAGGGCCGCCGGGACATCCCCGCCAAAGCGAGAGCGATCCAGGACGTGCTGCGCGCCGAGCATCTCGGCCAGGCCGGCCTGATCACCGCCGCCTACGCCTCCACCGTCACGTCACTGGTCGCGATCATTACCGTCCTCAATAGTGAGATCAAGATCCTCGAGGGCGAGGTCGAGGCCCATTTTGGCCGGCACCCGGACGCTGAGGTCATCCTCAGCCAGCCCGGCATCGGGACCGTTCTCGGTGCCCGGGTGCTCGCCGAGTTCGGAGACGCCGAAGGCCGCTACGCCTCCGCCAAAGCCCGCAAGAGCTACACCGGAACCAGCCCGATCACCGGCCAATCCGGCAAAACACGGACCGTCCACGCCCGCTACGTCCACAACGACCGGCTCGTCGACGCCCTCCACCTGCAAGCCTCCTGCGCCCTCCTCCACGACCCCCACGTCCGCGCTTACTACGACCAGCTCAGAGCCCGCGACATCAGCCACAACGCCGCCCTCCGCCAGGTCGGCAACCGCCTCGTCGGCATCCTCCACGGCTGCCTCAAAACCCACACCCTCTACAACCAAGCAACCGCCTGGTCACACCACAACCACGACCTCGCCGCTTGACAACAAACGTCCAGGGATGTCTGACCCATCCCTCTGCCCCCGACTACAGGAGCACACGGTGAACAGCACCATCGAAAAGATCGCCTGGATCCACCTGGACAACGGCAAGATCCTCAGCACCCGGTCACGAGGCAAGAACGCCTACTACATCCCCGGCGGCAAACGCGAACCCGGCGAAACCGACATCGACACCCTCATCCGCGAGATCGACGGGGAACTCTCCATCACCATCATCCCCGCCACCGCCACCCACGTGGGCACCTACCAGGCCCAAGCACATGGCCACGCCGAGGGCGTCACCGTGTAGATGACCTGCTACACCGCCGACCATCACGGAGTGCCGACGCCCAGCAGCGAGATCGAAGAAATCACCTGGCTGAGCTACGCCGACCGCGACCGCGACCGCGTGTCCCCAGTCGACCAGATCATCTTCGATCACCTACACCAGGCTGGACGACTTCGCTGACTCAGCAACACCCAAACCGATCCACAGGTATTGACCATTGCTCCAACTTTCAGCCGCGCCGATCCCTACCGTGGAGGAGTGGCAGATGTATCAAACACTCCCTGGCGTCCCCTATCTGAGCGAATGCGCGGCCTGATCGGCGAACGCGAACTAGAGGGTGTCTGAGAAGCTGGCGGTCGCGTAGCTGTTCAACTGCCTGCCGGTGTGCGTTGCTGGGCGTGGGAGGCACCCATGCCCGACCCCCGACGCCCCTATTCGACAGACCTCACCGATGATGAATGGGCGCTGCTGGAGCCGCTGATCCCCGCCCCGAAGAGCGGCGGACGCCCGGTGGTGCACTCGCGCCGGGAGATCGTGAACGCGATCTCCTACTGGCTGCGGGCCGGCTGCGCCTGGCGACTGCTACCGCATGACTTTCCGCCCTGGCGGACGGTCTACCACTACTGGCGGCAATGGCGGATCGACGGCCTGTGGGAAGAGGCCCTGGCCGCGCTGCCCAAGCAGGAACGCGCCGGTCAGGGCCGCGATCCCACGCCGAGCGCCGGGGTCATCGACAGCCAGAGCGTGCGCGGCACCGAACGCGGCGGCCTGCACGGCTACGACGGCGCCAAGAAAGTCCTCGGGGTGAAGCGGCACCTGCTGGTCGACACGCTCGGCATCGTGCTGGGCGCCTGTGTGAGTCCGGCCAACGCCGGTGATCGAGAGGGCGCGATGGTGGTGCTGTCGCGCAGCATCGATCGCTTCCCCAGGCTGCGCCATGTATGGGCTGATCAGGGATATCGCGGGGCTCGGTTCATCGGTTGGGCGCAGGGGGTGCTTGGGGTGACGGTGGAGATCGTGGTGCGCCGCGACGGCGGCATGCGCTCGACGTGGGCCAGGAACGACGCGCCGCCGCGCGAGGTGCCACGCATCGGGGTGATCCCGCGTCGCTGGGTCATGGAGCGGACGTATGCCTGGCTGGGCCGTTATCGACGGCTGTCACGCGATTACGAGTATCTGATCACGACGTCGGAGAACGTCATCTACGCCGCGACCTGCATGCTGCTCCTGCACCGTCTCGGAGCGCCTCGATCATGACTTCTCAGACACCCTCTAGGCTCCCGAGCTCAACCCGGCCGAGGGTATTTGGGCCAACCTCCGCATCGGATTGGGCAACCTGGCGGTCACTGGGCGGGACGTCCTCACCGCGATCATCAGACCCGGCCGAAATGCATGCAGTACGGACCTGATCTCATCATCGGCTTCTTCAACGAGACCGGTCTGCCCTTTGAACTGGCCCGCCCCTGGAGACCCTATCTCAGCATCGCTACGTAGCGGATTTGTTGCGTAACGCTCGGTCGTTCTTCCTTTGGTGACATCAACTCGAGCGGTGGGCCTTAAACTTAGGTGACAACGGAGTGCTCCGCAGCGACAGGAATTCAGTAGACAGTGTTTTTGCTGTAACCTCTTTCTGGAAGGTTCGCAGCATGGTAACTCTGAACCAGCTAGAAGTTCTGGTGAAGGTGGTCGAATTCAGAGGCTTCTCAGGGGCCGCCAAGGCACTCTTCATGAGCCAGCCAGCTGTGTCGAACCACATCCGGAACCTGGAGAACTCCCTCGGAGTCCAGCTCGTCCACCGCACAAGCCTTGGAGCACGTCCTACCCCAGTAGGAGAAATCGTCGTCGAGCACGTGTACCAGGTGTTCGAGATTCTCGACTCCATCAAGCGCGTTGCCGCCGACTACCGCGGGCTGGAAAGTGGCCAGTTGGTGGTAGCGGGCACCACGACTTTCGGCACCTACCTCCTGCCTCGCCTCCTTGCCGATTTCTCCGTACGAGCGCCCAAGGTGAGTTGCCAGATCCGCGTGGGAAACGAAGATACAGTTGAGTCCTGGCTGCTGCGTGGAGAGGTCGCACTCGGCCTGTGCGCCGACACTCCGCGCGATGAACAGCTGCTGGCGCAAGGAATGTTCGAAGAACGCATGGTGCTCGTGGCCGAACCGAACTCCCCCCTCGTGGGACGGGCCCTGACCCCCGCCGATCTGGCGGATCAGCGCTTCCTCATGCGCGAGACCGGGTCGGCGAGCCGACGGCTCCAGGCGTGCGCACTGCGGACATGGGGTCTAGAGGCGGCCGAGCAGTGGGACATGTGGGGCCCCGATACGCTCAAGCAGGCGGTCTGCCAGGGTCTCGGAGTCTCGCTGCTGTCCGAGCACGTCATCCGGCAGGAGATCGAGTCCGGGATGCTGAGCACCCTGCTCCTCACCCCGGCTCCACCAACCCGCACCGTTTTCCTTGTCATACGGGCCGACCGCGTCCTCACACCGCCGGAGAAGGCGTTCGTCGAACTCGTTCGGACCGTGGCCGAATGGCCCTCGTGACGGCCTGGACCGTCAATACCTGATGCAGGCGGACCGGAGGTCGGTGTAGAAGTTCCAGACGTCCGGCGAGCATTCGGGAGCACCGAGCTGGGATGCTTTTGCTCCCATATGCGGCAGATGCGAGTAAGCGCCCACACCGGGACGGTTCACATGCAACATGCCTGCCTGGAAGTCATGGAGGGCCTGGAACATCAGGGAGGAGTTCTGGGTGAAGATCGTGCCCGACATTCCGTACCGTACGGAGTTTGAGATCCGCATGGCGTCTTCATAGCCGTCGCAGTCGATGACGGAGAGCACCGGCCCGAAGACTTCCTCCTGGGCGATCTCACTGTCCCATCCGATATTGGTCAAGATGGTCGGCTCGACGAAATAGCCGGGAGTGTCGAGCGTGGCCTGCTTCCCTCCGCAGGCGAGCCGCGCACCCGCAGTGACCGCCTTCTCCACCGCCGCCAGGCAGGCGCGTAGCCGCTCGTCATTGACCACAGGGCCGATGTTCGCCCACTCCTGGTCGCCGGGCCCGATCCGCATGGCCTGGACCCGCGGAACCAGGATGTCCAGCAGTTGATCCCGTACGGAACGGTCCACGATAACCCGGCTGGTCGCGCTGCAGCGCTGCCCGCTCTGCCCGAACGCGCCGTGGATGATGGCGTCAACAGCCTCGTCGAGGTGGGCGTCAGCCAGAACGATCAGTGCGTTCTTGCCGCCCAGTTCGAGTTGAGTGCGCATCAGCCGGTCGGCGCCCGCCCGGTTGATAGCCTGGCCCACGGGGAGGGAGCCCGTGAAGGAGATGCCGGCGACGCGTGGGTCGGCGACCAGTGCCTCGCCTGGATCACGGTCGCCCTGCACCAGGTTGAGCACGCCCGGCGGTAGTCCGGCGTCGGTGATTGCCTGCACCAGCAGGGCGGAGGTCCACGGGGTCAGCGGCGACGGCTTGAGCACGGCCGTACAGCCGGATACCAGGGCCGGGGCGACCTTCCACAGGGGGATGGCGACGGGGAAGTTCCAAGGGGTGATGAGGCCGACTACCCCGAGCGGCCTCCGAAAGGTCATCGCCAGGGTGCGGGGCTCCTCGGCCGGCGTGGTGACGCCGTTGATCCGGCGGGCCTCCCCGATCGTGAAGTCCAAGATGGTCAGGGAGCGTGACACCTCACCCTTACCCTCCGACAGACGCTTGCCCTGCTCTCGCGTGATCGCCTCGGCGAACTCGTCGCGCCGCTTTTCGATCAGCCGCGCGGCGGTGGTGAGGATCTTGGCTCGCTCGATCGGGCCGATCGCGTCCCACTCCGGCTGGGCCGCTGTCGCGGCGTCGACGGCGGCGGCGGCATCCTTCGCGCCTGACTCGGTGAACTGCCCGATGACGTCGTCGGTGTTTGCAGGGTTGAGGTTCGGGCGCACCGCACCGGTCAGGGACGGCACCCATCGGCCGCCGATGTGGTTGAGCAGATGGTCGGAACTCGGCTGCGCCATGTGGGACTCCGTAAGAGGTGAGACGGCCCGTGAGGACCGGATGCGGCCAAGGGGCGCGAGTCGTGACCCCGCGAGCAGCGCTGGTCTTCGATAGATATGAGAACGTCAGTCCATGCGTACGGCGATCCGGGGAGCAGCCCCGGTACTGGCCGTGGCGACCGCGGTGTCGATGTCCGAGAGAGGAAAGGAGGCGGGCACGAGCGCGGCGAACAGATCCTGTTTCGGCGTGCGCATCAGGAAGTCAACCGCTTCGGCCAGGTCGTGGACGGTGTAGTTATGGCTGCCGATCACCCGCGACAGGTTACGGACGAAAGCGTTGGGTTCGAAGCTCACCTTTGGCCCCGGTGACACCGAGCCGACGAGTGCCACGCGCCCGTCCAGCCCGACAATGTCCAATGCCGACTGCACGGCCCGGCTGTTCCCGGAGAGCTCGAAGACGACATCCGCGCCGAAATCCTTCACGGCGGCCTCTAGCGCGGCGGGTGAGCAGGCTACGGTGGCGCCGAATTCCTGCGCCAGCGCTCGGCGGCCGCCATCGATGTCACACGCGATGATGTGCTCGACCCCGAGGTCATGGGCATAGGCCACGGCGGTTAGTCCCAGCATTCCGCAGCCGATCACCACCACCGAGTCGTCGGCCTTGAGCTCGGCGCGCCGGGCCGCGCACACGACCGTGGCGGTGGCGCAGTTCGCTGGTGCCGCCACCTCCGGAGGGAGAGAGGCGGGCACGGCCACCAGCCCGGTGCCTGCGAGAAGGTGGCAGTGGGTTGCGAGGCCGCCGTTGAGTCGCCAGTGGTCGGTAATGGCCTCGTGACCGTACTTGCGGACGTTCTCGCACTTCTGCGGAATACCACGACGGCAGCGTCGGCAGGAGCCACAGAAGGTCCCGATCGTCCAGGTGATGCGCTGGCCGGGGAGCAGGGGCTGCCCGTGGGCAGTACGGGCTGTGCTGCCCACGGCTTGAATGATGCCGACCGCCTCGTGCCCCAGCACCGTGGGAAGGGGGGTGAGACGGTCACCGGCGATGGTGTGCAGGTCGCTGCCGCAGATGGTGGCCAGCTCGACGCGGACGAGTACCTCGCCCGGCAGCAGCCGGGGCAACGACTGCGGCTCCATGGTGAAGCCGCTCCCCGGCCCCGCCCAGACGGCGGCTGTCGCGACCGGGGTCTCCCGCAGTTTGAGTGCTCCATTGTCAAGGTCAGTCATGTCGCGCCTCCTAGCGTCGGATCGTGAGGGCGACGAGGGCACTGCATCCGCACGCCGCGGCCACGATAGGGAAAATGAGGCTGGTGTTGCCGGTGCTGTCCATGAGACCTCCGACCATCGGCTCCGCCGCACCGGCGAAAAGGTAGGCGAAGCAGTTGACCGCACCGGTCGCGGTGCCGGCCATCCGCTTGCCGGCGATGTCCGGGCACAACGCCCAGAAGGAGGACTGCGGGCCGTAGACGAAAAAGCCGGTGAGGAAGAGGACGACGATGCCGGTTACCGTGCCGAGAGGCGCCAAATACATGGTGAGGGCCATCACCGCGCCCAGCAGCATGAACAAAATGATGGGGCGGTCCCGCCGCGCCTTGAACAACCGGTCGGAGATCTGGCCGTTGACCAGGGCGCCCACTGCCATGCCCACGGGCAGGGCAACGGAGATCCAGAGCGGACTGATGCCGCCGCTGCCCTCCTTCCAGTCCTCGCCGAGGAAGTAGACGGGGACCCAGATCAGCAGGCCGTAGCGCGCGGCGTTCTGGAATCCGATGGCGATGCCGGCCGACCAGATCTTCGGATTTCGCAAGACGGCCTTGTAGCGCTGGACTGAGGTTTCACCGGCAGCCCTGTCAGCGGAGTCGGCCGCGGTAGCAGAGTGGTCGGCGGGAGCGGTGATACCGGCGTGCGCGGGACTTTCCCTGGCGATCAGATAGAAGGCGATACCGCCCACGAGCATGAGCAGAACCGGTACCCGGAAGATCCACTGCCAGTCCAGGTTGAGTGTGTCCACGACGAGTGTCGAGGTGACGAAGGCCAGGACCGACGCCATGCCGGCAGCGAAGGTGTAGAAGCCGAAGCTCTTGCCGCGCTCATGCGGGGCCCACCAGTTGGAGATGACCCGTCCGCCGGAGGGCCAGCCGAGGGATTGTGCGTAGCCGTTGGCACCCCACAGGAGGCCCAGCGACTTCGGACCGGTGGAGAAGCTGGTGCACCAGTTGAGGATGGTGGAGAGGATGGCGCCGGCCGCCATCATGCGGCGGCCTCCCCATTTGTCGGCGAGGTTGCCATTGACCATCTGGCCTGCGGCGTAGGACCACAGGAGGATTCCGCTGATCGCACCCAGCGTGGCCTTGCTGAGGCCGAGGTCCTTCTCAATGCCCGGGATGGCGAAGCCGAACGTCTGCCTGCCCGTGTAGAAGAAGAAGTAGCAGAACATGGTGGCCAGGAGCATGCGCCACTTGAGTCGCGCGTACTCGTACTCCGGGAGGGGCTTGGGACTCCCAGTCCCGGATATCACATTGCCGACGTTCGACATGGTCTCTCAACCAATCTTAGAAAAGCCGGTTTCCGCCACGGGGCGGTGGGGCTAGATGGCGGTGACAGCCAGCGGAGCGTGACCAACCTGAGGTGGTCACGTCGTATCAGGACGCGTTCGCGGATGTGGCCTCCTCCTGGGCGACCAGCGTCGTGGCGACCCAGAAGGCGTCGTAGTTATGGATGCAGGCCGGTTCACCGAACGGGGTGTCCAGCAGGTCCGGCGGGGACGGTCGCCGGTTGATCAGGAAGGGAATCTGTAACTCGCCCAGTGCTCCATGGGAGCGCAGCGGCGCGTCGAGCCCGCTGAGGTCGTGCCAGGCGGTGAAGCGGCCGAGCGCGGTGCCGGCCTCCGCGAGGATCACCACATCCCCGATGCGGTCGGCAGGCAGGGCATAGCGCTCGGCTGCCTCCTTGCAGCCGTGGACCTCTTGGATCCCCTCGATGTCCCTGAGTGCCGCGATGATGGTCGCGTGGTCGGCGCCCTTCGGCAGGTAGACGCTCGCGAAGGAACCCAGAGCGCCGTGGTGCACGGTGTACGGGTCGGTGATGGGCAGGATCACTCGCAGGTCGTCCGCCTCCGCATCGGTGGGGATGCCGAGAATGCGGCGGATCTCATCCTCGATGTAGACCACGCGCGGGCAGCCTGCGTCGTCGGACTTGGCGCTCATACCATGGTCGGCCGTGAGCACCACGATGGCACCGAGCTCGGCCAGCTTGCCGACGTAGTGGTCGATCATCTCGTAGAACGCGTTCGCGGTCTCAGTGCCGGGTGCATGTTTGTGCTGGATGTAGTCGGTCAGCGACAGGTACATCAGGTCGGCGCCGCGCGTCGCCAGGATCTCCACACCCGCGGCGAGCACGAACTCGCTGAGGTCGGCCGAGTAGACGGTCGGCAGCGGCTTGCCGACCAGAGACAGGACGTCACCGATGCCGTTCTCCTCGACGGTAGCCTGGTCGGCCTTCTCCGCCGAGAAACAGACGCCGCACCGAGATGGCGCAACAAACTCGCCGGAGCCGTCCAGGGCGGGGCCCTCCTCGACGAGACCAGCACCCAGCAGCCTGCGGAGCTTATCCTTGGCCGTCACGACGACGACATCAAGACCGGCCTCGTTCGCCGCGGCGAACAGGGTCGGCGCCCGCAGGAAGCGCTTGTCGTTCATCAGCACTTCTTCGCCTAGCTCGGCGTCGAAGATGTAGTTGCCGCTGATGCCGTGCACGCTCGGCGGCCGCCCCGTCGCGATGGACACGTTATTCGGATTCGTGAGGGCGGGCATCGCGCAGTGGGCCGGCCATGAGCTTCCCTCCCATTCAAGGATCTTGCTCAACCAGGGCATCCGGCCAGCCGCCATAGCCTCGACGTGGTAGTCCGGCCCGCTGCCGTCGATACAGATCACCACGACAGGGCTTGTGGGCTTGGAATAGGTCCTGCCGTTGACGGTGAACGTCCCTGTGGTCACAACGGCTCCTCGTCACAGTTACGGGGCTGACATCCATTAGCACGAGAGTGCGTTGTCGGCCCGCTCTAGAGGAACCCACGTTCGGGTTATCGGAGCCATAAGCCAAGGCGGCAGGGCCCTGCGTCCTCATCCGTGAGGGCCATGCGATGCGGCCCCGCCCCCGCACTGCGGATCTTGCGCAACATGGGCGCTCAGCCACGATCAGGCTTCCCCCGCCATCACGCCCGCCAACGATGCAGCAAGCCGCCGGATGCCTGCTTCGCAACCCCGCCCGCCTTAAGACGATGAGCGACGCCACATCAACACAACCGTCTGTCAACGGCCACGTGCGTGTGGCTGTGTCCGGCCTGAACGGCGGCGTCGCCGAGCGCGATGAGGACGTAGGGCCCTGCCGCCTTGGCTTATGGCTCCGATAACCCGAACGTGGGTTCCTCTAGAGCGGGCCGACAACGCACTATCGTGCTAATAGCAGGAGGCGGCCTATGAATGTATCAAGGAGCCCTTGTGACCACAGGGCGTTCACCGTCAACGGTGCGATGCCCGCCCTCACGAATCCGAATAACGTGTCCATCGCGACGGGGCGGCCGCCGAGCGTGCACGGCATCAGCGGCAACTACACCTTCGACACCGACCACACGCCGATCTCGTGGACTCCGCTCGCCAAGCGCTCGGTTCGTTGAGGAAAGCTTTTGCGCCCCGAAGGTGAAGATCGACCGCAGTGCGCGCACCGACAGGGCCCATCTGACGGCGGTGCGGGAGGCCGTCGGCGGGACGACATGGAGATCCTCGCTGGCGAGACTCCCTTCACCTGGTTCAGTCTGCGCGAATCCCTGACGCAGCAGACCATCGACGTCTTCATGCTTAAAGTCCCCCGCTGCGGTGGCATCACCGAGGTAGCCAGGTTCTCCTCCCTCGGCTCGGCCTTCCACGTCGATATCGCGCCACACGGCGTCGGCTTCGGAATCAGCCTCTGCGCCGCCCCGCAGTTCTGCATGGCCACCTCGAATCTGCGCCCGTACAAGTACAACCACCTACCCGATCCCCTACGGGGGCGGATCCTCGCCACCCCGCCAGAGGACTCGGCGCGGAGATCGAGGAAGAGTCGTGGGCGGCAACACGATCGCCCGCTTCTGACGGATTTCAATAGTAGGGGGACGAGATGTTGATCTTGCGAGATGGGTCCAGATGGCACACACCAGAGACTTCCGAACGTGGCGCATACGTTCATCCGGGACGACTGGCGGATGCCGAGACACTCATGAAGCGGGCGACGGAACTGCAACGTCAATTCATCGCCAACGCTTCCCACGAGCTTCGCACACCCCTCACCGGCCTTCGAGCAGAGCTCCAGGAGGCTCTGATGTATCCCGAGGAGACGGACCCTCACGATGTGCTGCAGCGGGCGTTGAGCAACGCGGACCGGCTCCAGGCCATTGTCAGCGATCTTCTTCTCCTCGCACGGCTGGAGTCGGACGGCGCGAGCCGCCTGGAGGAGGTCGGCCTGGCGGAACTGGTCCGCGCAGAGGTCGATCGTCGATCGGACCGCGTTCCGGTGAGGTGCCATCTCGACTTCGGCATCACCATCCGCGCCGTGCGCATCCAGGTCATTCGTCTCCTCACCAACCTGCTGGACAACTCCCAGCGGCACGCTGGCGACCTTGTACAGGTCGACGTGCGACGCCGAGGAGATCTGGCCGAACTAGTCGTCGCCGACGACGGCCCCGGAATCGCCGAAGCGGATCGGGAACGGATTTTCGAACGGTTCAGTCGGCTGGACCGCGCACGCTCACGTGATCGGGGAGGCACGGGTCTGGGACTGGCGATTGTCCGAGAGATCGCCGCGGCCCACGGGGGCGCCATCGAGGTGAGCACTTCCGAAGCCGGTGGTGCGCGCTTCAGCCTGCTGCTCCGCTGCTCGGCTCAGAAGAGGGGCCACGTATCGGCGTGACCCGGCCTGTGGCCGCTGCTTGCCGCTCAGGTTGCGTCCACGGGCGTGGTGTATGAGTTTCCCCAGCTAGTAGGCGTAGCGCCGTGAAATGAGGACGGCCATCGCGTGACCCTTCGTGATTGCGACATCAAGATCGAAGGAGAGAAGAGCGATGGCCGTGAACAACAGTGTGGACCCCGTCGGCTGGCTGGCTCACTCGACGTCGTGATGCTGCTCGGCCCAGTCATCTCCCACGAACAGGCGCACCGCTTCTCCCGTTTTCGATACCGCTCGATGCTCAACAGCCTGCGGGAGAACCGTCAGCGAACTAATCAAGCAGTGCTCACACCCCTACGGGTGGGCACGACATCCCAGCGGCGATCAACTCTCCCGGCCGACCGGCGGGGGCACGATCTTTGGGCGGGACTCAAGGTCCGGTAGCTAGGAGTGCTCACCCGCTGGCGGCTGTCAGGCCCGAGTCTGCCGCAGTGGCGGACTCGTTAAGAGTGATCAGTAGCTGTGTGAGTAATCACGATTGCGGTTCGTGATCGTTACGGAGGGGTGAATGCGCCTGGCAAGTCCAGGTTTCTGCTTGATCGTGTTCGTATCGGAGACGGTCTGGTGGAGGGCGGGGTCGGATGCGTCGGATGCGTCGGGGGTGGGAGCCGGAAGAGCTGATCGCGGCTTGGACGCTGCTGGATGACGACTGGGAGCTGGTAGGGATGGATCCCGGCGGGCACCTTGCCGACCGCTGAGCAGCCGCTGCAGGTGGCGGAGTTCGACGCCCTGTTCGCCGACGCGGTCCAGGAGCAGGTACGGCGCCCCGGCCGTGAGCACCTGCTCCTGGACCTCGCCTTCGCCGCCGAGCACGCGGCCCGGGCTGCCGAGCCGGCCGCGCGGGAGAACGGCTGCTGCTCCTTCTTCTTCACTTTCGCCCTCACCATCACCGGCCGGCGTCCGGCCCGCCGGAGGCGTCGATCAGAAGGCGTGCGATGGCCTGGGCCTGGTGGGCCGTCTCGGGGGTGGCGAAAATGCCGGCGGTCGCCAGGGCGCCATTCATGAGGATCGACAGCTGGTCGGCGACGTCCGCGGGCAGGCCCGCCGCCGCCACGAGCTCGCTGAAGTAGTCCGTCACCGCGCCCTTGTGGACACGGATGATGTCGGCGATGCGGTCGGAGACGCTTCCCATCTCACCGAAGGTGTTGATGAAGAAGCAGCCGCGGAATTCCGGCTGGCTGAACGAGTTGTAGAGGTAGTCGAAGACGGCCAGGATGCTATCCACGGGGGTGCTGGCGTGGGAGTCGACGTATCGGATGATGGCCGCGCGGGCATCGATGCTTCGCTGGCGAAGCACCTCGTGCATCAGTTCGTCCTTGGACGCGAAGATCGCGTAGATCCGCTTGAGTGGCACACCCGAAATGTCACGGATGGTGTCCATACCGACCGCGTGCACACCGCGTTCGTTGAAGAGCGCGTCGGCCACCCGCATGATCCTCACTCGATCCGTTTCGTTGCCCAAGCTCGTCACCTCCCTGCGAGGATCGTCGTTCTCTTGCCGTGTGGGCGTCAGGCCGGCGTCGGTGTCGGCTCGGTACCGACGATCTTTACGGGTGGCGCGTTCGAGGGTGGGACGACCGGCCCGGGCGCGGTCTCACAGATCCGGTTCCGTGTTGACGGGCAGCCGGAGCACGAAGCGCACGTCTCCGGTCGGGGTTCCCTCGACGGTCAGGGTGCCGTGATGGGCCTGGGTGATTTCCCGGGCGATCGTCAGTCCGAGCCCCGTTCCCCCGAGGTCACGGCTACGGGAGGTGTCCACCCGGGCGAACAGATCGAAGATCCGGTCCCGGTCGGCCTCGGGCACGCCCCGGCCGTCGTTGGTCACGGTCAGCTCGGCGGTGTCCGCTTCGCGGCGCACCTGCACCAGCACCCGCCGCTCGGCGTGCCGGTGAGCGTTGTCCAACAGGTTGCTGAGCACCCGGCCGATCTGGTCCTCGACGGCGTCGATGGTGACGTGCGGGTCCATGCTGAGCTGGACCCGGTCCCGGTCGCTCCGCCGGGAGATCTCGGCGTCGACCAGCCTCGCCAGATTCACCGACTGCGTTCTCGCTGGCCACGCGGTGTCCAGGTGGGCCAGCAGGAACAGGTCCTCGACGATCGCCTGCAGCCGGTCGAGGTTTCTCAGCGCGCGCTCCAGCACTCCGTCCATGTCGATCTCCTCCGAGTGCAGCCAGGCGTCCTCCAGCTCGGCACGGAGCCCGGCGATGGGCGTGCGCAGCTCATGGGAGGCGTCGGAGGTGAACTGCCGTTCCCGCTGGAGCGCCCGCTCCAGCCGTTCTTTCATGTCGTCCAGGCTGCATCTCAGATCGTCCACCCTTCGGGCGCAGTCGCCGGAAGGAGAGGGTTCGAGCTGAACGATCTGGTCGATGAACGGCGCCAAGGGCTGGCATTGCGACATGACAGCTTCCCTTTCTGGCAAGAAACGGGAGATTTGTCCCGTTATCACACGGTATGAGAACGATGGTTCTCAAACAAGGTGTGATGCCAGTATTTAGGTAAAGCTCCGGCATGGCCCTCCGCTCCCGAACGTGTCCCCAGACATCCGAGCACGTTGTGGTGTCAAGCAGCGGCTACTGGACGAGGTGGAAACGCGACGGACTCGTCGTAGGTTCGGCGCGTTTTGAGGCAGTGCAGAGTTCGGCGACGCCGAAGGCCGTTACGTCAGCGCCAAAGCACGCAAGAACTACGCCGGCACCAGCCCAATCACCCGGGCGTCCGGCAAGAAGAAGGTGCTGCTCGCCCGTTACGTGCACAACGACCGGCTCATCGACGCCCTCGATTCCCAAGCCTTCACCGCCTTGACCGTCTCACCTGGTACACGCGCCTACTACGACCGGCTCCGCGCCCGCGATGTGGGTCACCGAGCAGCACTGCGCCAGGTCGCCAACCGGCTCGTCGGCGTCCTGCACGGGTGCCTCAAAACCGGCACCCTCTACGACGAGACCACCGCCTGGCCGCATCACAACGAAGCCTCCGCTTGACACCCAAAGCCCTGGGATGTCTTTGGGTTCATCACACGGACCCGAGCGGGGGGCCATCAACAAAGCTGTGGCCCTCGACGTTGTGCGGGCGCACGGCCCTGTGGCGAGAGCGGCGATTGCCGCCCGCCGGGCCTGAGCCCGGCCACTGTCACGAGTATCGCGACCAAGCTCCTGTGGGCTTGATCCGGTTTGACGGACATCTGAGATCAGGGGTTCATCCCCGAAAGGATGTCCATCATGGAGAGCATGGGGAAGAAGAAACCTCGCCCTCGCCGTTCGTTCACGCCGGAGTTCAAGGCCGAGATCGTTGAGCTGTGCCAGCGGGGTGACCGCTCGGTCGGCCAGGTGGCCAAAGATTTCGATCTGACCGAGACCGCAGTGCGCGACTGGATCCGGCAGGCCGAAGTCGACACCGGTAATCGGGAGGGATTGACCAGCAGCGAGCGCGAGGAACTGGCGGCGCTGCGGCGGGAGAACCGCCGGTTGCGTGAGGACGTCGACATCCTCAAGCGGGCCACGGCTTTATTCGCGAAGGAGACCCGGTGAAGGTGCATCCCTTCATCGAGGCGGAAAAGCAGGGCGGTCACCACGTGAAGCGGGCGTGTGAGCTGCTGGAGGTCTCCCGAGCCGCCTTCTACGCCCGTCGCCAGGGTCTGCCTGGTCCTCGTGCGGTGCGTGATGCGCAACTCAGTGAACGCATCACCGAGGTCCATCAGCGCTCGCGGGGTACCTATGGTGCCCCGCGGATCCACGCTGTTTTGCAACGCGAGGGAGCTGGCTGTGGCCGCCGCAGGGTCGCACGGCTGATGCGCGCGGCCGGGTTGCAGGGCCGTCATCGCCGGCGGCGGCACCTGACCACGATTGCCGATCCGCACGCCGCTGCCCGGCCCGACCTCATCGGGCGCAACTTTCACCCCAGCCCGGCCGCGTTGGACACCCGCTGGTGTGGCGACATCACGTATATCCCGACCGAGGAGGGCTGGCTGTATCTGGCCACGGTCATCGACATTGCCTCACGTCGGGTGGTGGGCTGGGCCACGGCTGATCACCTGCGCACCGAACTGGTCGCCGACGCCCTGCGCGCGGCCTGCCGCCAGCGCCGTCCCACACAGACGGTGATCTTCCATTCGGATCGCGGCTGCCAATACACCAGCAGCGCCTTCGCCGAGCTGGCCGGGCGGTTAGGGGTGCGGTTGTCGGTCGGCCGGACCGGCCAGTGCTGGGACAACGCCCTGGCCGAGTCGTTCTTCGCCACGTTGAAGAGCGAACTGCTCAGTGATCGTCCCTGGCCCAGCCAGGCTGCCGCCCACAGCGCGATCTTCGAGTTCATCGAGGGCTGGTACAACCTGCATCGGCTGCACAGCAGCCTCGGATACCGTAGTCCCGCCGCCTACGAGGCCACCTGCGCGGCCTGACCACCACACCAATGGTGTCCGTCAAAACGGAACAAGCTCAGTCCCTCGTTGTAACACGGCAGGACGACAGTCACCGTCGGTTCCACCGTGCCGAGAAAGCTCACGCGCGGGCCGCCCACACGTCGAAGGTGAGACTCCACACTGAGCGTGGCGGGGAGGTCAGATAATGGCCGTCCTTCTTCGTCCGCAGGTGCAGGACGTGCCGCGGCGTGCCGTACGGCGCCACGTCACCGGGGTTGGCCCCGAGAAGGACGGGCACACGGCCCACCGCGCGGATCTTCATAATAAGCCGCAGCACATGCGCTGGATCGGCGAGATCGGCCCCCGGCGACCTCTGCCCCGGCACCCCCTCGCCGGGAAAGTCCGCGGGGTTGCCCGCAACTCGTGCCGTCGGTAGCCCACACATCCCTCGGACTACTTGGCTGAACCGGTCCCCGGTGACACGCTCCACGATCAGCACCGAAGCGTTTGGGCCGATGGCGCGGCAGAGGTTCCGTACTGCCGCCACCTCGCCGCGCTCCACCGGTTGGAACGTGGTGCCGAGTGCAGTCAGCGCGGGCGGCACCAGCAGCAGTGCGACCGCGACCGGCCCGCTGATCGTTCTCCACCTGCTGCCAATCATGCGTGCGTGTCCTTGTGCGAACCCCCAGGTGGCAAGCAGGATCACCCCGGGTAGCACGACCGGGATCAGCCGCCGAGATGCCCACGGGTGGTCGGGGGTGATCGACGGCAGAAGCAGCACCTGGATCGTGGACCAGGCGATGACAGCGTATGGCAGTAGCCAGCGCGCCCGCTCGCCGCGGAGCAAGGCACGGGTCAGCAGCAACGCCGCGAATGCAGCCGCGATCACGGCGGGCAGGCCAACGTACCAGATCACCCAATGCGGGCTCAGCTCCGAATATTGTCGTGTCGGGTCGATCGGCAGGCCGAGGGCCTGCTGGCTGGCCGCGATGAAGTCTGCAGTGCGCTGATCGTCGGCGTTGTGCGGCGCCCGCCGCACGGTCCGCACAAGCGGTTGGAGGGCGAATGCCGCCATCACGGCCACCACTAGCCACGGCGCCCAACGCACCGCCCAGCCAGAGGTGCGTGGCAGGCCGTACCTGCGAATCAGCCACGCGCCCACCGCTGTCAGCACAACGGTGACTGCAGTCAGGGCGAGTAGCGGATAGAACGAGGCGTGCAGGTAGCGGAGATAGGCCCGGGCCAGCGTGAACCCGGCCAGGAGTCCGGAGCCCGTGCCGAGCGCGGTTCCGGCCGCCAGCGCCCAGCCGCCGCGCAATCCTGTCTCGGAACGGCGGAACGCGATTGCCAAGCCAGTGAATGCGACCATTGGGAGCAGCGCACTGAGGCCGTCAACGCGGACCAGCAGGGTGAGCCCCATGCAGAGCCCGCCGGCGAACAACCGCCCCCGATGGCCTTTCAGAGCCGCCGGGGTCTTCAGACCATCGAGCACCAGCGACATACCGCCGAACAGCAGAATCAGCATGGCGGGCTCGCTCAGCGCGTTCCTGCTCGTGTACATCAGCGGGAGGCTCACAGCGAGAGTCGCGGGGGCGGCCAGGGCCCACCAGCCCGGGATCAACCGGGCCGCGAGACCGCCGATGGTGAGCACGGCGAGGCCGCCGAGTAGCGTGGGGACCAGAAGCGCGGCATTGACGCCGCCGAGCCAGTAGCCAGGGGCTAACAGCATGGCGAGCCCGGACATGAACTGTGGCTCGATCTCCCCGCCTTTGGCGTAGAAAGCGAAGCTGGCGAACTCGAGGGCCCGGTCCGGACCGCCGAGCAGCGGGACCTGGGCCGGGATCGGCAGCGAACCGTGGCCGGCCAACCAGGCGCCGAACTGCATGTAGGACGCTGGGTCGCGCCGCACGATGATCTGCTCGCTGTGCAGCAGCCCATTGAAGATCGCCACAACGGTGGCGATCGCGATGAGTGCGACGGTCCGCCACGCCCCGCAGCCGGCCTCAAAGCTTCGTTCACGGCCACCCGCGCCGCGCTGTACGACCAGCACGAGCACGGTGATCACTAAGATCGCGAGAGGGACCTGGGCGAGCGGGACGAAGCCGCCCGCGAGCAGCAGCGGAAGGCCAGCGGTCAGCCATCCGGCGATGATCAGGACGGGCACAATGGTGAGAGGAAGCATCGACTCGGAGCTTAGCTGTGTTGACCCGCAGAGTTATTGACACGAGTGGTCGGAGCAGGTTCTGTTCAAGCCCCGAGCCTGTTCGTGATCGCCCGGGCGGACGGCGATGACGGTGTCGCCCTGGCAGGGTTCCCTGCAGAGCCCACAGCGATCGCCGTGCGCGTCGACGAAGGCGCGCCAGCGCTGCTGGGTGGGCAGCATAGACAGGTTCGGAAGTTGATCGCGCCAGCGAAGGTAGCGGATGATGCTGCGCCGGTCCCGGCGGGCCAGCTGACGCCGGAGCTTCTCCCGGCGGGCTGCGACTTCCTGCTCGGCCGCTTCCTGCTCCGCGGCGGTCAGGTGTGAGGCACAGGCCGCCTGGGTGATGGCGTGGCGGTTACGACACGGTTGGCCGCTCTTGGTCGGGCGCCCGCACCGCTGGGTGGCCGAAGTCGCCAGCGCGAGAATCTCTCAGGGGTCGACGTCGACGGCCGTCATCACAGGCCGACCACGGGGTTGTCGGTCCAGTCGTCGGCGTCGTCGAGGTAGCCGAGCAGCGCGGTGGAGTTGTCGGCCCAGCCGCCGTGGCGGCCGATGCGCTCGAGGGTCTTGCCCGCGCGGCGGGCGGCGGTGGCGAAGCCGCGGCGCAGCGAGTGGCCGGTCCAGCGGCCCTCCAATCCGGCGGCCGCCGCGGTGCGGGTGACGACGTCGAGGACCGCGTCCGGGGTCATCCGCCCGGACGGGTCACCGACGGGGCGGCCCGCTCGCCTGATCTGCACCCCCGCGTGGCCATGCCGGTCGATGCGCACCAGCAGCGGCCCGTTGGTGCGGCCGCGCGCGGCCATCGCCTCGAGTAGGGCACGGACCGCGCGCACCGGGCAGGTGGCCGGGTTGGTGCCGTAGCCCACCTTGCACTCGGTGAACTTCTTGAGCTTGCGACGATAGATGGTGACCAGCAGCCCCTCGGGCGTCTCCCGAACATCGGCGATGTCCAGGGCGGCCAGCTCGGAGACGCGGGCGGCGCAGCCGTAGCCGAGCAACAGCAGGACGGCGTCGCGCTGGCCGGCAAGCCTGGCGCGATCCAGGGTCGCCAGCATCGCTCGCAGGCTATCGGGCAGTGCCGGGTCGGCCTTGCGGGGACGGGCGGCCACGTCGTGCGCCAGGGCGAGGCGCATCCGGTAGCCGGACAGGATCTTGCGGGCGGCCTTGGTCTGTGGCACGGGAACATCGGCGGTGTGGTGGGTGGTGCGGA
The DNA here is from genome assembly GCF_050949235.1 of Streptosporangium sp. CA-135522. Taxonomy (NCBI): domain Bacteria; kingdom Bacillati; phylum Actinomycetota; class Actinomycetes; order Streptosporangiales; family Streptosporangiaceae; genus Streptosporangium; species Streptosporangium sp. CA-135522. Next base: position 436,341 of record NZ_CP192027.1, on the reverse strand, counting down.
TCGCGGCCAGGGCGCGCTCGATGGTGGGCGGGGCGAGGGGGCGGCCGGTGCGCGCCGAGGGCGCGGTGGTCAGGTGGGTGACGTACTCGGCGACGGTTTCGGCGGTGGCCGGCAGCGGGAGGCGGCCGGCGACGTGGCACCAGGCGGTGAAGGCGCGCCAGTCGGTGGCGTAGGCGCGGCGGGTGGAGGCGGGCACGCCGGCGGCGATGGCGGCACGGGCGTCCGGGCTGAGCGCGTGGTCGGCGGCGGTGTGCACGACGAGGGCGCCTGGGGTCGGCGCGGCGGGGTCGAGGGCGGTCACCCGGTTCCTTTCAGAGGGCAGCAAACGATCTAGATCTGACTCCGGAGAAGAAACATTATCAGGAGTCAGCCAATTTTCCTCGTCTCGCGATAGCCGGGATTATCGCCATCCCGCGATCGACGCATCAAAACGTATCGTCGCGATGCATTTTTTAATCGTATCGAGCGAACGTGTTTTGGTATCGTGTCCGGGTGCATGACGACTCCTCCGGGGACTCGCCGCCCCGCCGTCCCCTCGACCTCCCCGCCGGGCTGCCCGCGCCCCCGGCGGCGCCGGACCCCGGCCCGGCCCGGCCCGGCAGCGCCCCCGCCCCGCACGGCCGCTGCGCCTGGGACAATGCGCCGCTGCCGCCCGCCACCGGCAAGCGGGCCCGCGTCTACTGCAGCGACGCCTGCCGCAACGCCGCCTCCCGCGCCCGCAAAAAGACCGAGCTGGCCGCGGTGACCACCGCGGTGACCGAGGCCGGCACCGCCCTGGAGCAGGCCCGCCCGCTGCAGGAGGAACTGCAGGCGACCCTCGACCGCTTCGCCGCGAAGGTCGACCTGGCCGAGCGCGGCGCCCTGGCCCGCCTCGCCACCCTCGAGGCCGAGACCGCCGAGGCCCGCGCCGACGCCCAGGCCGCCGGCGAACGGACCGCGGCCGCCGAGACCGCCCGGATCACCGCCGAGCGGAGCATGCGCGCGGCCCTGCAGGCGCAGCGGCAGGCCGAGGACCGGGAGAGCGCCGCCCGCGCCGACCTCGAACGCCTCACCCGCGAAAACCGGGAGGAGGTGACCAAACTCAGCACCGCGCTCGGCAAGGCCACCGAGGCCACCGAGCACGCCAAGGCGGTGCTCGCCGACCAGGCCAACCAGCTGCGCGCGCTGCGCACCGAGCTGACCGAGACACGCGCCGCCGCCACGGCGCTGCAGGGCGACCTGGCCGACCGCGAGCGGGACCTGGCCGCCGAGCGGGCGCGCGCGGCAGCGCTGGGCGACCAGCTCGCTGCCCAGCGCGGCCACGCTGACACGCTGGCCACCCAGCTCGCCGCCGCCCAGGACGCCAGCACCCAGGCCGGCGCCGAGCTCACGAAGCTGCGCGCCGAGCTCACGCGGCTGCGCGACACCCACGACGAGCAACTGCGCCTGCTACACGACGAGCTGGCGCAGGCCCGGACGCAGACCGCGGCCACCGAGACCACTCTCGCCCGCGTGCAGGCCCGACACGACGGCGCCCAGGAACGCATCGCCGACCTGCGCGGCCAGCGCGACGACCTCACCGCCCAGCGCGAGGCCCTGCGCGCCGAGGTGCGCGAGCTGCGCGCGCGCGTCGACTCCGGCTCCGATCGGCCGCGCCGTGACGGGTGACCCGATCCCCGCCCGGACCGGCCCCTGCCTTCCCATGGGCCCTCCGCTCGGGTCCGTGCGATGAGCCCCAAAGTAACTGAGAGCTATGTCTCAGTTCCGATACGTAGTGATCACGGCCTAGGGATACCGATCAGTAGCCGAATGATTACAGATCATCTTTCTTCTGACCTTCGGGGCACATCGGAAGAAGGGTGCCGAGATGCGGCGCGAGTGGGAGTTGGAAGACCTCATCGACTGCTGGACGCTGGATGAGGACGAGCAAGACCTGCTGGCCAACAAGTCCGGGGCGACGCGGCTGGGGTTCGTTATCTTGAGCCCTCAAGGCTCCGTCTCTGACGTGTATGACCTGCGCTAACTCCTTCCCGATCAACGTGGTGGACTTCATGGCCGGGCAGGTCAAGGTCGATCCTGCGCTGTTCGCCGACTACACCTGGTCGGGCAGCACGAGCGACTATCACCGCAAGCAGATCCGGGACTTCCATCAGTTCCGCGTTCCCACGGTCGGCGATGAGGACAAGCTGGCCGTCTGGCTGGCTGACGAGTTCTGCCCGGTGGAGATGTCGCGTGACCGGCTGCGCAGCGCTCTGCTGGTGCGCTGTCGCGAGTTGAGCATCGAGCCGCCCAAGCCCGCACCGATCGAACGGCTGCTGGGCGCCGCCGAGGCGATGTTCGAGCGCCAGTTCACCGAGACGACCATAGCGCGGCTGAGCGAGGAGTCGGTCGGCAAGCTGGAGGAGCTGATCGTCGCCGAAGACCCGGATCCCGAGGAGGGTGAGGACAAAGCCGACAACGGCGACAGTGAGGAGGGCCAGGCCAGCTCTTCGGCCGAGGAGGACGCTGCGCAGGACGACGGCGAGGCCGGCACCGATGAGGAGGACAAGAAGGACGGCAAGGGCGGCACGTCCGGTGGCGGGCGCGCGTTCTTGCAGGAGTTGAAGTCCGATCCGGGGCCGCTGCAGCTGGACACGCTGCTGGCCGAGATCGTCAAGCTGGAGCGGGTCAAGGCGATCGGGTTGCCGGAGGGTCTGTTCGAGGGGGTGTCGGAGAAGATCGTGGCCGGGTGGCGGGCGCGGGCGATGAAGATGTACCCCTCCGACTTCGCGGCCGCGCCGAAGCGGGTGCGGATCACGTTGCTGGCGGCGTTGTGCTGGGTGCGCAAGGCGGAGATGATCGACGGCCTGGTCGAGCTGCTGATCCAGCTCGTGCACAAGATCAGCGTGCGGGCGGAGAAGAAGGTCGAGAACGAGATCGCAGACGAGTTCCGCAAGGTGCACGGCAAGAACGGCATCCTGGTCAAGCTCGCCGAGGCCGCTTTGAAGCTGCCGGAGGAGATCGTGCGCAAGGCGCTGTATCCGGTGGTGGGCAAGCGCACGCTGGAGGACATCATCGCCGAGGCCAAGGCGAACGAGAAGATCTTCAACACCCGGGTGCGGACCAAGCTACGCGGCTCCTACTCCCACCACTACCGGCGCGGCCTGCCCAAGCTGCTGCGGTCGGTGAAGTTCCGCTGCAACAACGACACCTTCAAACCGGTGATGGACGCGCTGAAGCTGCTGGAGCGCTACCAAGACAGCGACGAAGCCTTCTACGCCGCGGCCGAGGCGGTGCCGCTGGAGCATGTGGTGCCCGAGGACTGGCGGGAGGTGGTGGTCGACCCCGACAGCGGCCTGGTCGAGCGCATTCCGTATGAGCTGTGCGTGCTCGTCGCCTTGAGGAAGGCCATCCGGCGGCGAGAGATCTGGGTGGAGGGCGGCCACATCTGGCGCAACCCCGAAGCCGACCTGCCCCCTGATTTCGAGGACAACCGGGACGTGCACTACCGGGAGTTGGCCAAGCCCCGCGACCCCGAGCAGTTCCTGGCCGACTTGAAGAAGCGGCACGTGGCGGCGCTGGACAAGCTGAACCGGGCGCTGAAGAAGGGCACCACCGGCGGGGTGAAGGTCACCCGCAAGAAGGGCGAGCCGTGGATCAACGTCCCGCCGGTCGCCAGACAGCCCGAACCGGCCAACTTGAAGAAGCTCAAGCGGGAGATCTCCCGCCGGTGGGGCGTGATCGACCTGCTGGACCTGCTCAAGAACGTCGACCACAAGACCGGCTTCACCGCCGAGTTCTCCTCGGTGGCCTCCCGTACCGTCACCGACGCCGACGTGCTGCGCCGCCGGCTGCTGTTATGCGTCTACGGGCTGGGCACGAACGTCGGGATCAAGCGGGTCGCCGACGGCGTGGCCGTGGCCAGCGCCGCGCAGGACGCAGCGGGGAACACGGCGGGTAACGCTGACAGTGAGGCGGCGCTGCGGCGCACTCGGCGGCTGTTCATCAACCGCGACAACCTGCGTTCGGCGATCCGCACCGTGGTCAACGAGACGCTGGAGGCGCGGGATGTGGAGTTGTGGGGGCCGGGCACCTCGTGCGCGTCCGGCTCCCGCAAGTTCGGATCATGGTCGGCGAACATGATGACCGAGTGGCACCAACGCTATGGAGGTGCCGGAATTATGGTGTATTGGCACGTAGAGCGTAAATCGGTGTGTATCTACAGCCAAGTCACCAGCACGTCGGCCTCCGAGGTCGCCTCGATGATTGAGGGCTTGCTGCGGCATCTGACCTCGGCGGAGATCGATCGCCAGTACACCGATACGCACGGAGTTTCGATCGTCGGGTTTGCCTTCGCGCATTTGCTGGGCTTTCAGCTGCTCCCTCGGTTGAAGAACATCGGCTCCGCGCGGCTGTATCGGCCCGGGATCAGCGAGGATGAGGCGTGGCCGGAGCTGGAGGAGGTGCTGTCGAACAAGACGATCGACTGGGATGTGATCGGTCGGCACTACGATCAGATGATCAAGTACGCGACCGCGCTCCGTCTGCGGACCGCGGAGGCCCATCAGATGCTGCGCCGCTTCACCCGGGGCGACCCCAAGCATCCCACCTACCAGGCGATCGAAGAGTTGGGCCGCGTGATCAGGACGGTTTTTATCTGCGAGTATCTCGCGGACGAGGCGCTGCGCCAGGAGATTCACGAGGGCCTGAACGTGGTGGAGAACTGGCACGCGGCCAACAAGGACATCTTCTACGGCAAGGCCGGCGACCTGACCGGCGACGACCGCGAGAGCGTCGAGGTGTCCGCGCTCGCGTTGCACCTGGTCCAGGCCTCGATCACCTACCTGAACACGATCCTGATCCAGACCGTCGTGCGCGATGCGAAGTGGCGCACGAAGCTGACCGCCGTCGACCTGCGCGGCCTTTCGGCGCTGTTTTGGACTCACCTCAACCTGTACGGCAGGCTGGAGCTGGACATGAGCCGCCACTTGGACCTGGATCTCGGCGGTGCCGCGCAAGGGCAGTGCGTCGGCGATGGCGCGACCGCCGAGGAACGTCTCGAACACCTCGGTGGGCACGACGGCACAGCGAGCGATGCCGGCCCCGAATGACCCGCCCCGCACAGGACGGACCGCGTGCTCAGGCCAGGCATCCTGAGGCAGGACCCTGCTGATATCGATAGGAGTATCTGGCGTCTCCGCAGGTCGACATACTGTTGATCAATAGGGCGCGTAGGGGTATGCCGCCTCGCACTCTTGCCCGGGAGGTGTTTCGACTGCTTCCGGGGCAAGAGTGCGAGGTGCTGTTCGGACGGGTCTGGCTACTGCGCGTGCCGCAGCAGCAGGGTGGCGAAGCCGAGCTTGTCGCGGTAGCCGTTGAGCCACATGTCACGGTGTTCCAGCGCGGTGGCCAGCGCGGTGTCGCCGTCGGGCCCGGGGTGGTCCACCGCCCAGCGGGTCAGCGTGCCGGTCCATGACCACTCGTACTCGTCCCATTCGTCCAGTGAGCTGGTGTGCGCGTAGACGGTGCGATAGCCGGGCTCCTCGGCCTGGGCGAGGAGCCCGGCCAGGTCGGGGTAGTGGCCAATCTCGGCCTCCAGCTCCGGTGACGGGGGCGTCTGCCAGAAGCCCTCGCCCACCAGCACCAGCCCGCCCGGCCGGATCAGCTGCCTGATCGCCTGCAGGGTCGGCGTGAGGCCGTCGTAAGCGTGTGTGGAGCCCACACAGAGCACCAGATCGTACGGCTCGGCAGCGCGGAAGTCCGCCGCCCCCGCCTCGTGCAAGCGGATACGCTCGCCCAGACTGCGGGCCTCGGCGTGCTCGGCCGCGGCGGCCAGGGCGCTGGCGGAGATGTCCACGCCGTCGGCGCTCGAGCCGGGGAACAGCTCCAGTGCCCGCAATGTCCACATGGCCTCGCCGCAGCCGAGGTCGAGGATCCGGGCGCCGTCGCGGAGCTTGGCCCGGCGCAGCAGCTGGTCCAGGTTGGCGGCGCTCACCGGGGCGGCGATCGGGTGGTCGGAGTGGGCGATGCTGCTGATCAGAGCGCGGTCCATCGGTTCCTCGTTCGGTTCCTTGGTCACGGCGTGCGGGTGTAGGTGAGGAAGAGGGCACCGCTGGGCAGGGCGGTGTTGTCGGTCAGGGTGTAGCGGTGCGGGCTGAAGGGCGTCTTGTCGCCGAAGAGCGGGATGCCCGTGCAGGCGGTGACGGGGTTGACCTTGAGGATCAGCTCGTCGATCTCTGCGTGCAGCGCGCCGGCGAGTTCGCCGCCGCCGACCAGCCAGATCCCGAGGCCGTCCTGGGCCTTGAGCTCCCTGATCTTCTCGACGGGGTCGGTGGCGACGATGTCCACCGAAGGGTCCTGGCTGGGGCCGAGGGTGCGGGAGAAGACGTAGTGCCGCAGGTGCGGGTAGGCGTTGGTGACGCCCATGTCCAGGCCGAGCTGGTAGGAGCGGCGGCCCTCGACGACGGTGTCGAAGCTGGTGCCGGACGCGGTGATGCCCATCGCCTCGCGGGCCATGACCGGCAGGGTCTCAGGGTAGTGCGTGATCATCTGCTCGACGTAATCGGGGGTGAGGGTGAACAGCCCGCCCGGCGCGGACGGGTCGGCGCCGGTGGGGTCGGCGATGAAGCCGTCGAGGCTGGTGGCGACGTAATAGGTGAGCTTGCGCATGATTCCGATCTCTTCGCTATGTGTGAAGGGGTTTGTGGTCGTTAGCTGTGAAGGGGTCGTTGGCGGCCGGCCGCGTGGTCGGCCACGTCGAACAGGAGCTTCGCGGCGACCGTCGCACCGTCGGTGCGGATCGTGGCGGCCACGGCGGCCGCTCGCACGCGGACCTCGGGGGTCAGGGCCGCTGTGAGTGCGGCTGACAGCGACTGCGTGGTGGGGGTCGGGCCGTCGTGGGCGATGCCGATGCCCAGCTCTGCCACCCGGCTCGCGAAGTAGGTCTGGTCCACGGTCTGCTGGGGAACCACCACCTGCGGCACGCCCGCCCAGGTGGCCGTCGTGGTGGTGCCCGCCCCGCCATGGTGAACGACAGCGGCAACGCGGCGGAACAGGGCCTGGTGGTTGGCTTCGCCGACGGCCAAGCAGTCGTCCTGGTCGTCGATCAGGGCCAGGTCGGCCCAGCCCCGGGACAGCAGCGCTCGGTGGCCGTGGGCGCGGATCGCCTCGATCGCCGCCCTGGCCATCTCGTGTGAGCCGGTGGTGGGCATGCTGCCGAAGCCCACGTAGACCGGTGGGGTGCCGGCGTCCAGGAACGCCTGGACCTCGGGCGGGAGCGGGCGCTCGTCCGGCAGGAGCCATGCGCCGGTCTGCACCACCTCGAGGTCCGCCGGTTCCTGCCACAGGCCCAGGATCGGGTCCGCCGCGAGCCATGGCCTGCCGGTGAAGGCGTAGTCGCGGATGTTGTCCACCGGTGACAGGCCGATCGCGGCGCGGTGCGTGTTGATTGCCTCGGCGAACAGCGCGTTCGCGCTCTGCGCGTCCAGGTCCCACAGCGCCAGGTGGTCGCTCACCTCCGCCGGCAGGGGCCGGAACGGCCGCGCGGCCGGTGGGTGGTGCGGCGAGGGCAGGGTGACCGCCTGGTAGCAGGCGTACACGTAGGGGATGCCGAGCTTGTCGGCCACCGAGCGTGCGGAGGCCACGGCCGGCAGCACACCGGTCGCCAGCATCACGTCGCACTCGTCGGCCGCCTCGGCCAGCGTGTCGAAATGCGCGGCGACCAGCTCGGCCGAGATCTGCTGGAAACCCGCAGCGCCCGGTGGTCGCGCCCCGGTCGCCAGGGAGCGCAGCGCCGGGCCGACGGGCGCCATCTGCACGCCCATGCCGGCCAGCCGCTTGGCGAACTCCTCGTCTGGCGGCGCGCAGACCCGCACCTGCGCGCCGAGCTCCCGCAGCCGCACCGCGAGTCCCGCTAGGGGCTCGACGCCGCCACGCGAGTCGTACACCGACAACAACACACGCATCTCACAACTCCAGTTCTCTAGATTCCGGCCGCCGGGTTTCAGCTGCGGCGTGTGGTTGTCGCCGTGTGGCAGGTCTGGCCGGGGGCGTCAGGCGATCCACGGCGGGAGGATCCTGTCGGTACTGCCCGGGACGCCGGCCCGGGCGCCGGCGGAGGCGGTGACGACGGCGGTGAAGCCCCGCGGGCCCGCGCTCACCTGACGGATGGCGTCGGCGGCCAGAATGGCGGTGTCGCCCTGGCCCAGATGCAGGTCCTGGCCGTCCAGGGTGATCGTCGCCTCGCCGGCCATGAGCGCCCAGACCTGCTTGGCGTCGATGAGGTGGACCGGGCCTTGCGCATCCGGGGCTGCATCTCCACACGCCACAGCGCCAGCCCGGCTCCGCCTTTGAGAAGGGGAGACCAGGGTGGTCATGACGCCGGCCGGGGTCTCGGTACGGCGGGCGCCGGCAGAGCGGATCAGTGACATGGCAGACCAATCATTGGGAACGGGACATTGGCCAACCCCTATGGGCGGCGAGCTGGAACGGCCACGGCCAGGCGCCCCCGGCTCCTGGGGCATCGGCATAGTGTCGGAGCGCCGCCATCAGGCGGTAGCGCTCCAGCGGTCTAAAGCGGTGTAGGCAGGTCGCCAACGGTGCTGATAGGCGTGGCGGACCGGCTCGGAGAAGCCGGCCAGCACGGCGGCGACGCTCTGATCACTCGCGCCGTCCAGCAGCCAGGGCAGGATCCGGGGAGCGTCCGAGCCGATCCACCGAGCGTGAATCTGCTTGAAACGCTTCCACTGCCGACGACTGGTGACTGCCAGGATCAGCGGCACCGCCTGGTCTTCCTCATGCCGCAGATGCCCGATCATCCCCGTGGCCAGCGAGTCGGTGAGGTCACCGAGCTGGTCCACCCCGGCTTCGGGGTCGGCTAGGACCGCGTCGATCACGTCGATGACCTGCTCGATGGCCTCGTGCTCGGCTTCCAGCACCTCCAGCGGCACCAGGTCGCCGGGCCGTCCGGCCAGGCTCTGGCGCAAGCCGGGCCACAACGCGTCGTTTCCGGCGGCGTGATGGACGCGCAGGGCCGTCTTGAACAGCTCCCAGCCGGCGGCGCTGCCCAGGACAGCCTGCGGGTCGCGGTCGGCCCGGGCGGTGGCCCGAGCCAGCTGCCGCGCTTCCCGACCCAGCGCGTCGTGCATGAGGTACATCACCGACAGATCGAGCGTGCCGCCCATCGCCCCTCCCCTCGCATGGCCAGCCTGGCCCGATTTCAGACGTCCCCCACTCTGGAATAGGGCATGACCTGTATCAACCCGAACTTCCGTATACTCCCGATAACGTGTGGGTTATCAACGAGATGGAATGACGTGGAGCTGCGGGACATCGAGATCTTCCTGGCCCTGGCCGAAGAGCTCCACTTCGGCCGCACAGCGGCCCGCCTGCACATCTCTCAGGCGCGTGTCAGCCAGGCGATCAGCCAGCAGGAACGCCGGCTGGGCAGCGCGTTGTTCGACCGCTCCAACCGCCGCCAGATCCACCTCACCCCGCTCGGCCGTCAACTCCGTGACGACCTGCGACCGGTCTACGCGGGACTGCGCGACAGCCTCGAACGCGCCCACCTCGCCGCCCGCGGCATCACCGCGCAACTGCGAGTGGGCATGATCCCCCTCAACGCCCACGACCTGCGCCTCTACTGGGACACCTTCCGCGCCCGCCATCCTCAGTGGCAGCTGCAGATCCAGCACGCCCCCTTCGTCGACCCGTTCGCCGGGCTGCGCCGCGGCGACCTCGACATGCTGGTCTGCTGGCTGCCGGTCGAAGAACCCGACCTGACCGTAGGCCCGGTCCTGTTCGCCGATCCGCGGGTGGTGGCCGTGGCCGCCGAGCACGAACTCACCCGGCGCACCTCCGTCTCACTGGACATGCTCGCCGACTTCCAGCACAGCGACGGCCCATCGGTGCCGGACTACTGGGCCGAGGGCTTTGTCCCGTCTCACACCCGCTCAGGACTACGGATCGAGCGCGGCCCCTTGGTCCACAGCACCGAGGAGATCCTCACCCTGGCCAGCACCGGAGAGATCGTCAACCTCTTCCCCGCCCACATGAGGCGTTACTGGAGCCGGCCCGACATCGCCTACCTTCCCGTCACCGATATCGACGCCCTGTCGTTTGCCCTGGTGTGGCGTACCGAGGCCGAGAACGACCTCATCCGCGCCCTGGCGCAGACCGCCCGCGACCTCGGCCCCATCACCTTTTGACAATGCCGCCCCCGGCCTTCGGACGCCGTCGCTCCGAGCGACAGTAACTACTGATCACTCGCAGAAATGGTCAGTTCTGCGAGAGCCGTACGGTCGTCGACGCGCGTCCGGTTTGTCCTCGACCGTCGTTATCAGAACCTCTCGCAAAACATTCCTCGCAGAACCTGGCTTGCGATAGGTTCTGCGACATGAGCGATCTTGCCGACCCGGCCGCCGCCGTCGAGGCCTTCGACTGCCCGATGTGCGCCGCGCCGGCGGGCAGCGCCTGCCGTACCCGCAGCGGCAACGTCGCGCCGAAGTACCACACCCAGCGCTTCACACTGGTGCCCCAGCTGCGCGCCGAGCTCGAAGTCCGGACCCCCGCAGATCGCGGCCCCGGCCGCGCCTGGAAGCCTGGCCCGCCGCGCGAGGCCTTGCCCGTCGGCGCCGCCGCGAAGCCGACCCGGGTGGGCTATGGCCGCTGCAGCAGCGCCCAGCAGGAGCTGGATAGTCAGCTCGACGCCCTGCGCGAGGCGGGCTGCGACCCGATCTTCTCCGAGAAGATCAGCACCCGGATCAAGGTACGGCCGGAATTCACCAAGGCGATGGACTACGCCCGCACCATCAAGCAGGCCGTCCCCCACCAGCGGGTCATCTTCACCGTGCACGAGATGAAACGCCTCGGCCGCGGCGCCGCCGAGCTACTGACCATCGCCGAAGACCTACGCCGCACCGACATCCAACTCGAACTACTCACCGGCCCGCTCCAGGGCCTCTACGACCCCTCCGGCCACGGCGCCGCCCTGTTCGCCTTCTTCGCCGGCATGGCCGAATCTGAGCGCGAGTACATCCGGGAGAAGTCCCTGGAGGGGCAGGCCTCTGCCCGTGAGCGCGGCCGCCACGGCGGCCGGCCGAAGGTCTTCGACGACGACATGATCGCCTACGCGCGCAGCCTGCGCGCCCGCGGCGTGCCCGTGCCTGACATCGCCGCCAAGCTCATCATCCCCACCGGAAAGAACAAGGGCCACCACCCCTCCGTGGCCAGCGTGTACCGCATCCTCGCCGACAACGACAGCGCGACAACCTGACGCTCTCGTGCGCGCTGCGGATTCAAGGTCGCTTCGCCGAGGGTAACCGCAGCGACTAATAGTCACTTCGGTTACTGAGAGTTACTTTGGGGCTCATCGCACGGACCCGAGCGGAGGGCCCCATGGGGCGGGGGCCTTCGCCGGTCCCCGCTGCGCTGCTTCAATAGCGATGATCCCATCGACGAGCCCACCCCGCACCCCACGGAGATGTCCATGCCTGGCCTGTACGATGACGGCGCCGCCTACGGTCCCGCCGAGACCCTGACCCGCGTCCTTATCGACCCCGACGACGGCGGCGGGATCTACGACGACGGCGCGGTGTACGGGCCGCCCGGATGCTAGCCGCCATGCCGCGCGAGGAGCAGGTGAACGGCGTCGGGGACCAATGGGGCGGCCGTTAGCGTTAAGCCCGCTCCGGGGCCCAGCGGTTCGAAGGTCGGCGAAGTCGGCGTGGGTCTGGGCGACGGCTTCCGGGTAGGTCCTCCTCTTCTCGTGCTCGGCGAGCGCGCGGTAGATGCCGGCGAGGCCGGGGTTCTGACCCTTGCGCTTGCCGGTGGGGATGATCAGACCCGGGCGGATCTGCTCGACGGACCCGCCGTTCGCCCGGCGTCGCAGCACGGTGTGCAGCGTGTCGTCGATGATGACGGGCGGCCTGCCCTTGCGGGCGGCGGCGTCGAGCCCTTCGAGGCGAGCTGGGATTTCACCCCTGCGTCGTAGGTGTTCTCGGAAGCTTGAGCCGTCTCCGCTTCCGAGAACACGGTCTTCCTGGAACCCGGTGACCTGGGCAGACCTGCCTACCTTGAGGTTGGGGACATGTCCGGGAGGAGGACGCCTAGGCCGGGCTTCTCCGCCGGGAGAGCATGAGTCCTGCAGCCATGATGAGCGCGCAGACGACAACAGGCCATCCCCAGGGGCGACGCGGCGCCCATGCATCGAATGCGATCATCAGGCCGGAGGCGAGCGTCATGACGGTGAGGAACCATCCGAAGGTCCGGCCAAAGGTCTGCGTGCGCGACAGCGTCATGAGGACGGTCAGCGCGCCGGCGGTGATGACGCCGGGCCATCCGAGCGCCACGTATTCCCATCCTGCGGTGGTGCTGTGGCTTGCGTCGCGCAGGACGGCGAAGACGGCATCCCCGGCGAACCAGTCGATAAGCGATATGGGGAAACTCAGGACGGCCATGACCAGGCGTCCGTAGATCTGGTCGCCGAGATGGTTGTTGATCGTCTCCCATGTCAGGATGGCGACGGCCGCCAGGTAGGCGCTCGACGTTGTCACAGTCCCGAACCGTGCGGGCGAGGAGGGCTTGTCGCTCATGTCTTCTCGTTTCGTTGCGGCTGTCCTGGCATCATGTGGTCGTTGGAGCGCTTGATGGATGGTGGCGGCAACGCGGAGTGGGTTTCGCGCGGGCTGTCAACCCGCTCCGCGTCGCCCGTTCAAGCGAATAGGGGTGGCGCTAGATAGCGCTGTCGCCCTTGGCTCGCACCGCGTTGTAGTAGATGTTTGCCCAGTCGTTGCAGCGTTCCCTGTAGATCGACACGTTCTGGGCGGCACAGATCCGCGTCTTCATGATGGTCTTGAAGACGGCGTCGACATGGGTGCGCTTGGACCTGGGCAGCCCGTTGCTCATGCCGTTCAGCTTGTTGCGGATCAGGCCATAACCGTAGTCGTGGGAGTCGCAGGCGGGTTTGAAGGTCAGCCCCGGCACCGTGGGCGGCTTGTCGCCAATCAGGGGAGCCGAGCAGCCGTCGTTAGTGATGCCGTACACCGAGCCGCCGGTCTTGGTGCCCTTCCAGAACGGGGTTCGCCACACCGTCCCAGAGCCCTTCAGCACGTCGACCCTGGTGCTGCACCGCCCGTACAGCATGTAGTCGGAGGCATAGGGTGCCGGGCATGAGCTGGCTGCTGCCCGAAGCATGACGGGCGCGGACTGGGTCGCGGTGGCCAGCTTGCCCGGGGCGGAGTAGCTCAGCTTCCATGTGCCGTCCGACGGAGTGGTGAGCTGGGTGATGTTGCCCGAGCTGTCGTAGGCGTAGGTCCACGTCTTGACCGGGTCGCCGTCGAGCTGCCGGCTGTCTTCGACCTTACGCAGCCTCTTCAGGTTGTCGTAGGCGTAGGTGACCGCCGTGACGGGCGTGGCTGCCGGGCCGGCGTGCGTGATCGCCTTGAGCTGTCCGGCGATATCGGCGAACATGGTGGCGGTGGCGGTGGTGGCGGTCGCGTACTGGTAGGTCGCGAAGGCGCATCCGGCGGCGCCGGCGACGGTGCAGTCATCCTGCGGAGTGGCGGGCTGGGCCAGACCGCTGATCCGCCCCTGGGCGTCGTAGGCGACGACGGTCATGCCGGTGTCGTCGCTGCCGAGCTTGGTGATCAGGATGTCGGTGCCGACCTTGGTCCAGGTGTAGGTCATGCCGGTGTCGAGGCGGGCCTGGGTGAAGGTGCCGTCGGCGTTCTTGACGACGGTGCCGATCTCGGGGGCGACGTAGGTGCCTGGCTTAGCCGGGTCCGCCTCGTAACGATCCGATCCGGTGCCGCTGGTGTGGTTGACCTGGATATAGCCGTTGGCGCTGAAGTCCTTCAGCCGCGTGCCGAGCACCCCATCAAGGGGCTCCAGACGCCAGTGCGGGCCCAGGACGCTCTCGTTGGGCAAGGTAAGATCGATGCGCTGACCCGCGCTGTGGCTGCGGGTGGTGAGCAGCCCGTCAGTGTCGAGGTCGATCGCGCTGGTGACCCAGACGCCCGTCTCCGGCTCGACCTGCCCGGGCTTGAAGTCGGCCGGTCCGGGGTCGGCGGGGTCCTCGCCCTCGCCGGGGGTGATCACCTCGTCGGAAGTGACCTCCAGCATCGGGAGCGCTACCTCGTCGGTGTTCTCGGCGGAGGCGAAGACACGGTAGTTCGTGGTCGCGGTCTCGGTGGGGGACTGCAGGACCAAGCCGTGGTTGGCGGTGCCCGCCGCCCACTTGGCCACGATGGGGGTGATATCCCAGCTCATGGCACCGCTGCCGCAGGAGCCAAGCTGGGAGCCTTCGGTGGAGGTGACCGCGTCTTCGGTGGTGTTGCTCGGCTGCGGGGTCCAGGTCTGGGCAGTGGCGTCCCAATGACTGGTGACCCTGCGCACCTGGATCCCGGCACCGACCGCCGTACCGCAGGCGGGCGCGTCCAGGTTGGACAGCTTGAGCACGGCCTTGGTCGGCGTCTTCAGCCCCTGGGTGTTGAAGCGCAGGTAGGCACGAGCCTTCTCACCGTCGGCCTCGGTGCCTGCCTTCAGATAGCCGCCGGAGACGTTGTTCCAGTCGAAGGCGCTGTTGACGTCGGTGTCGTCGTTCAGCGGCAGCACCACCGACGGGTCGACGGTGACGGGATAGACGGTGGCCGGGTCGGCCAGGAACTCCGCCGACGGCTTGAGCACCAGAGCCTTGCCGCCGCCGGTGTCGGTGACGGCGGCGTCGATCTGGCCGACCTTGGCCTTGTCCTTGGATGCGCTGCGCAGCTGGTGTTTGTCGCCCGGCTGCCGGGCGTGCAGGGAGGCGGCGTCGTACAGGGCCGGGGTGGAGGAGGCGGCGATGACCTTGTCGCCGTCCTTGATCGCCACCCGGTCGCCTTCAGCCTTGGCGACGGTGAGGCCGTGGCCGGTGACGGGCACCGTGATCTCGACTGGGCCGGTGGGCCTGCGGTTGAGCACGACGTCGAAGCGCAGGCCGGTGGGCAGTGCGGTGGCCACCAGGTCACCGGCGCCATCGGCGGCGACGCCGCGGTAGATGGCCTTGTTGCCATCGATGTCGGGCTTGGGCAGCTGGCCGTCCCAGCCCAGCTCGACCGACTCGCCGCCCTCCCGGCGCAGTCGGGCGAAGGCGCCGCTGCCGCCAGCGGAGAAGCTCACGTCGCCCTTGGTGGCCTTGGGCCGGATGCCGTCGCCGTCGGCGATCAGGTCGGTGTCGATGTCGGCCCAACTGCCGTCGTCCTGCTTGACGCGGATGGGACCGGCGTGCAGTTCGGTGACCGTGCGGCCGTCGGCCAGCCAGTAGGTGGTCGACGTCTCGGTCCGCTCGGTGATCGTGCGGGGCTGACCGTTCGCGCTGGCGGAGGGGGAGGGTGGCGGAGTGGGCGTTGCTGAGGCCACTGCTGTGGTGGTGAGCACTGCTAGCGCGCTGAGGGCGCACGCTGCCGCCAGCCGTCGAGAACTTCTCATTAACACCCTTAAAGGGGAAAGATCGGATAAAAACGACGTAAAGCTAGCACGGGGGCAGCGGCTCAAATCAAGATCGAAAGCGCCGATTCCGCCCTGTGACCTGCAGCAGTCAGCGCAGAAGTAACGCGAGCCTCGCTGTTGTCAGGGTTCTCGCACGCCACACCGGCAACTCAAGCGGCGCTGCTGAAGCGAATGTGTGTTCCATGTCATGCCAGCGGAGCCTTCTTAGAGCTCCTGAGGAGCTGGGTGACGTCGCCCGCGGTTGCCGCCGGTCGGGATCACCGCGAGGGGGATGCCGGTGGCGTCGGTGATCAGGTGGTGCTTAGACCATGTCCTATATGGTGAGTTTGAGATGTCGCTTATGGCAGGTCATGGCTGCAGCGAGGGTGAGAAAGGCCAGGTAGGCGTAGGGGTGACGCTCGTAACGGGGTGACAGGCGCCGGTAGCCGAACAGCCAGGAGATAGTTCGTTCGATCACCCAGCGATGGCGGCCCAGTCGCTGGCTGGACTCGACGCCCTTGCGGGCGATACGCACTCCGATGCGCTTGCCGCGCAGCCATCGCCGCAGCTCAGGATGGTCATAGGCCTTGTCGGCGTGGAGCTTGCCGATCTTGCGATACCGGCCCTGCACAGGGCTGTGTCTCAATTGGAGGGCGAGCACCATCGGCTTCAACCAGCGGCTGTCGTGGACGTTGGCCGCGAACAGGCCGACGACCAGAGGCAGTCCGGCCGCGTCCGACAGGACGTGCAGCTTGGAACCGGGCTTACCCCGGTCCACGGGCGAAGGACCTGTGTGTTCGCCCCCTTTTTGGCGCGCACATGCGCCGAGTCGAGCACCACGCGCGACACATCCAGCAGGCCATCGCCGGCCAACTGGTCCAGGACGGCCTGGTGCAACCGCTCCCACACCCCGGCACACGACCAGATCAAAAACCGGCGATGCACAGTGGACTTCGAGGCTCCGAAACACGGCGGCAGCGCCCGCCAGGAGCATCCGCTGACCAGCACGTAGACGATCGCGGCGAACACCGCCTCATCAGCGACACCGACGATCCCGCCGCCCTGCGGGCGCACCCGAGGCGCCGGCAGCAACGGCCGTGCGATCTCCCACAACCCCGCCGGGACGATCCAGTCCCATTGCCCGCCGTCCATGGTGAGTTCAACGACTCACCCACCATGTAGGACACGCTGTAAGTCCCCGGTCGGCTGCTCGTCTCCAGCGGCGGCTCAATGCCGGAGCAGTCCGGTCACAGGTATGGGGTCCACGCGGCCGCCCGGCGGACGGGCGTTGTCCAGTCTCAGCGCGATGTCGATGATCACGGCCCGCTCCAGCTCGGGCACCTCGGTGACCGGGACCCATGCGGCCAGGTCGGTGGAGCCGTCGACCTCGTTGCGCAGGAGAATCGGCGCCCCCTCAGGACTTCACTTCTTCTCGGAGAAGGCGGCGCGCAGCGCGGAACCGCGGGTGATGACGGCGACGCCGATCAGGGCGAGAGCGGACAGGCCCTGGAGCACGGCGTACCACGCTGGGCAGAGGCCGGGGATCAGGTCGACGCCGATGATCGCGACCGGCAGGATGGTGGACAGGGTGCGCAGCCGGTCGAAGGCCTTGTACGACCCCTCCGAAGCGCGGACAGTCATCCGGTAGATCAGCGGGGTGACCGCGAGCAGGATGGCTCCCCGGATCCACATGAACGAGGTCGCCTCGTAGCCGATGAACGCCATCACGGCAACCGTCCCGAGGACGATGGCGCTGACGGCACCGAAGAGCGTGATGCACTTCTTCACCGTGGTGAAGGCCTCCTGGGTGCGGGCGTCGCCGAGGTGCGCCGTCGCGGTCGTGATGTCGTCGGCGTTCGCCATGGTCTTTCTCCTCCGTGTCGTTGTGGTAGCGATGTTATGGAGCGCCTGGCCGGCCCGATATGGGCTTGGCCGTACGGATGGGTGGGGCCAGACCCACTCCTGGGTTGGTGGTCGGCTTCGGCGATTCGAGTGGCCGCACAGCTTCTCGCGCAGCTCGGGCGTGAGCTTGGTGGGACGTCCCGCTGAGGCCTTCAGGCGGGTCGGGGATGCACGGAATGGCCCTCCACTCGGGTCGGCGTCACCAGGGGCAGTACAAGTAGCTGTGAGTGGTCAGCTCCGCTGTCGGGCAGGAGTTTCCCCACGGCATCGGGCCTGCTCATCGGCCTACCCGAGAAGGCGGACGTTCCCGGACGACTCCGAAGCGCTACGACTTTCCACCCTGCTCAAAGACTCGGCCGAAGGGGTTGACCTGGCCTTTCTCGGCTGCTTTTCCCCTGGTGACGCTGACCCGAGTGGAGGGCCGACGAAGGCGCCGGCGGATCGGGCTTTCGTCGTTAGGAGCGCCGCCAGGGCTGACCGATGCCGCGATACTCCTCCACGGGGATGGGTTTGACGCCCTCCCGCATGCGGCTGGTGTACAGGCGGCCGGCAAGGTGGTCGATCTCGTGGGCGACGAGGCGGGCCAGCCCGTACGGGAATGCGGTGATCTTGGTGTGTCCGTCCAGGCCGGTGTGCTCGACCTCCAGGGTGAGCGGTCGACCGACCATGCCGCGCACGTCGAAGAAGGACAGGCAGCCCTCGTACTGCTCGTCGGTCTCGGTGGAGGCGTCGGTGACGCGAGAGTTGAGCAGCACGATGGCGTCGGCGTCGGGGTCGGGCGGGATGACGATGGCGGCGGCCCGACCGATGCCGATCTGCGGGGCGGCCAGCCCCATGCCCTTGCCGAACACGTGCTGTTCGCGCACCCGCTGTAGCGCGGCGAACAGGGCGTCGATCACCTCACGGGCCTGGGCGACGTCGGCGGGCAGGTCGAACGGCGTGGCGGTGGCGGCCAGGATGGCGTCGCCGGCCTGGACGATGCCGGCGGCTTTCATCCGGTCGCTGCTGGTGCGCAGGCTCGCCGTCTCGCCGGCGTCTTGGTCGGGCCCGGCTCGAAAGCGCCATTCCAGCCGGTAGCGGGCGCCCATCGGCGGCTCAGCGGTCCCCCAGGTGAACAGCACGTCGTGCTCGCGCTGGGTGCGGGTGATGGGGTCGTGCAGCGGGACGGCCTCGGCGGTGGTGGAGGTCTCGGTGCCCCACACCACGGGATCCAGGGCGGCCGGGAAGCTCAACGCCACGCCGAGGTGCTGGGTGGCCAGCCGTATCGCCCGCTGGAACCACGGTCCCCATTTGGTGTCCGGGACGGTGTAGGCGTAGGTGATCGTGGCGCGCTCGCCCGGATACAGCGGGAACTTGCCGCGATCGTTGGCGAAGCAGAGCCAGGCCTCTTTGAAGCTGTCGCGGTCGTGCTTGGGTTGGAAGTTCATCGGCTCGCCGTCGCAGTCGGCGATGAGGTTCAGCTCGTCCCAGGTGAGCGGGTGGCTGCGGTAGTGGGCGTTGGAGCGGGCGGGCTGGCCCGGGTAGCGGTCGACGCTGATGCGTACCAGGTAGCGGGTGACCGGGTCGGCGCCGAGGTTACGTAGGCGGCGGCGCATGGTCGCGGTGTAGACGCCGTCGGCGTAGCGCAGTTCGGCGTGGTCGTCTTCGACCAGCAAGCCACCCACGGCGGTGGAGGCCGGTCCGGGGTGCGCGGCAGGGCCTGCCGAGCCCGCCTGCCAGGCGCGCCACACCGTGCCGCAGGCCGACAAAGCGGCCTCGGCCCGGCGGGCGAAGTCCTCGCCGGCCTGATGCCGCCCGGACTCGATGTGGCTGATGTAGGACGGGTCGAAGTCCATCGCCACCGCCAGCGCCTTCTTCGACAGGCCGCGGCGCTCGCGCCAGGACTTCAAGACCGTGCCGAAGTCCTGCGGGCTCTGCTCGGGCTGGCTGTGCTCAGACTGGCTGTGCTCGGGGGTCGCCACACCCCTATCTTCTCCCGGCCCGGGCGTGAACAGGTGAGTGAAGGGTGAGTGAGCCGCCTTCATCCTGACCTCACGGGCCGGGGCCGGGGTCTGCTGGCAGGCGACCAGTTCCCCCGACCTGCTGGAGAGCTCATGTCCCCGCTCATCGACACCCAGCTCGCGCTACCCGGCCAGGGCCGGATCGGCGTGCTGACCGGCGGCCGTTCCCGCGAACGGGCCCGTTCCCTGTTGTCCGGCAACACCGCGCACGCCAGCCTGCTACGCCAAGGCCTGTCCGCGGTACTGATCGACACCGCCGAACCCGGCCTGGCCGGCAAGCTGGCCGTCCTCGACGTGGCCTTCCTGGCGATCGCCGGACAGTATGCCGAGGACGGCAAGCTGCAGGGCCTGCTGGAGCATCTCGGCCTGCCCTACACCGGCTCCGGCGTGCTGGCCAGCGCGCTGGCGATGCACAAGACGGCGGCCAAGGCCATGGTCGCCGCGCACGGCGTCAGCGTCCTGCCCGGCCGCGTCATCGACGGTGAGCGGCCCGCCGACGTGGTCGCCAAGGACCTGGCCGACGCCATCGAGCTGCCGATCATCATCAAGCCGGTGTCGGAGGGCGGCTCCATCGACATGCGCTTGGGCCGCACCGAAGACGACCTCGCCGTCGCGGTGGCCGAGCTGCGCGCAGGCGGGCAGGCGCTGTTCGCCGAACGGTTCTGGCCTGGCCACTCGGTCACCGCCGGCGTCCTGGACGACGGCGCGCAGCTGCGGGTGCTGCCGTTGCTGGAGACCCGGCCGAAGGGCGGCGGCTTCTACGACTACCCGACCAAGAACGACCCGGCCGCCTTCACCAATCACTGCCCCACCGTGCTGCCGCCGCAAACCGAGGCGCTCATCAGGCAGCAGGCCCAGGCCGCGCACCGGGCGCTGGGCTGCTCGGGCTACTCGCGTAGCGACTTCGTCGTCGACGCAGCCGGCGAGCAGGTGTGGTGGTTGGAGACCAACACCCTGCCCGGCCTGTCGGCCACCGGCAACTTGGCCACCATGGCGGCGGCCGACGGCCTGGGCTACGACGCGTTGATCGCGTTCATCCTGTCCACCGCGCTGATGCCGCACGGCTACCGGCCCTGACGAAGGAGGTACGACCGTGATCGGCATCGATGACATCCGCACCGCCGCCGCCCGCCTGGCCGGACACACCGCCCGCACGCCCGTGCTGGCCGCGCCGGCTCTGGACGAGCTGTGCGGCGCGCCGGTGGTGTGCAAGGCCGAAAACCTGCAGCGGACCGGCTCGTTCAAGCTGCGCGGCGCACTCAACCACGTGCTCAGCCTGACGGCGGCCGAACGCGCCGGCGGGGTGATCGCGGCCTCCTCCGGCAATCACGCGGCTGCCCTGGCCTGGGCGGCCCGCCACGTCGGCATCTACTCCGTCGTCGTGGTGCCCGCCGACGCCCCGCCGCTGAAGGTGGAAGCGGCCCGCGCGCTGGGGGCCGAGGTGGTCTTCTACGCCCGCGGCGGCGACGACCGCGACGCTGTGGTGGCCGACCTGGCGGCCAAGCGCGGCCTGGCCGTCGTGCCCTCGGCTAACTCCGAGCAGGTGATCGCGGGCGGCGGCACCGTCGCCGCCGAGCTCCTTGACCAGTGTGAGCAGCTGAGCGTGCTGGTGGTGCCGGTCGGCGGGGGCGGCCTGGCCGCCGGCTGCGCGGTGGCCGCCAAAGCCCTCAACCCCGCCATCCGGGTGGTCGGCGTGGAACCCGAATCCGGCGCCGACACCGTCTTGTCGCTGCGCCAGGGCGGCCGGGTGAGCATCCCCACGCCCGCCACCATCGCTGACGGGCTCACCCACCACGCCCCGGCGCCGCTGCCGTTCGAGGTCAACCAGGCGTTGCTGGACCAGGTGGTCACCGTCACCGACGTCGAGATCGTCGAGGCGATGGCGGCCTGCTTCACCCATCTGAAGGCCGTCGTCGAGCCGAGCGGCGCGTGCGCGCTGGCGGCGGCGATGTGCGGGCGGATCGAGATCTTTTCCGGCACAATCGGTGTGGTCCTGTCCGGGGGGAACATCGCCTGGACCACGTTCCGGTCGCTGGTCGGCCGCGCCGAGACCGCTGGGGGAGATCGTGGGGTGCCTGGCCTGCACGCCGGGGGCGTGCAGCAGCGAGCAGGCACTGCATGACGGCGTCGGTCTGTTCACCCAGTACATGAGCCCGGAGCGGATCGCGGCCATCGCCTACCACGGCGCCGATGCGGCCGATGATCCGCTCTGGCACCTGTCCGGAGCCGCCAGCCGCTCCGAGTACGGCCGCTGGTGCCGGCACGCCTGCGGCATGGCCTGCCTGCAGATGATCCTCGACCACCGCGACGGGCACGCCCCGCCGCTGCTGGAACTCCTGCGCGGCTGCCGCGCCTACGGCGGCTACGTCGAAGACGACGCAGGCCAGATCAAGGGCCTGTACTACGCGCCGTTCGCCGACTACGTGCGCGCCGAGCACGGCCTGCACGCCGACGTGCACCCGCACCTGGCCGCCGCCGAGCTGCCCGGCCTGCTCGCCGAGGGGCACCTGGTGATGGCTTCCGTTCACAAGGAGATCCGCCGATCGGACCTGCCCGCGCCCGGCCGGGGCGGGCACCTGGTCCTGCTCACCGGCCACGATCACGGCATGCTCCATCTGCACAACCCTTCCGGCCACACGCCTGAAGCCCGCCGGGCCAGCCTGCCCATCGAGGTGTTCGAGACGTTCTTCGCCGGCCGCGGCATCGCCCTGCGCACGAGCTAGAACATCGCCGTGGCAATCAAGGTGCTGATCTCGGTGGACATGGAGGGGATCGCCGGCATCGTCCATCCCGCCGAGACCACCCCGGAACGCTACGACTACGAGCGCGGCCGGAGGTTGATGACGGCGGCGGCCGAGGTGCTGGTGGCCGATGCCCACGGCACCTACCGCAACATCCTGCCCGAGGACCTCGACCGACGAGCCCGGCTGATCCGCGGCAAACCCCGCGAACTGGGCATGCTCGCGGGCCTGCAGGCTGGCGCCCAGGCGGCGATGTTCGTGGGCTACCACGCCCGCGCGGGCGCCCGCGGCGCCGTGCTCGCCCATACCATCGCCGACGCCATCCTCGACGTCCGCATCAACGGCGCCTCGCACGGCGAGATCGGCATCAACACCCTGTTGGCGGGCTCGTACGGCGTGCCCGTCGTGCTGGCCAGCGGAGATGCCGCGGCATGCGAGGAGTTCAGCGCCCTGGCGCCCCAGGCCGTCACCGTGCCGGTCAAACGCGGCCTCGGCCAGCACGCGGCCGACGGCATGCACCCCGGCGAAGCGCACGAGCTCCTGCGGCGCGGCGCCAGCCAGGCGATGCGGTCGCACGCCACCAGCCCGCCGGTCTCGGTGCCGCAGCCGCTCCGCATTGAGATCGACCTGCACCAGCCGCGCGCGGCGGACCTGGCCGCCCTCATGCCCGGCGTCACCAGAAGCGGGCGCACCGTCGCCTTCGATGCCGAGACGATGACGGCCGCCTACGGCATGCTCCAACTCATCGTCGCGCTCACCCAGAACGAGCCGTAAGCATCAGGGACGGCCCGCCGTAGGGGTGCGCGAAGGGCCCTGGAGGGTTTCGGTGGGATCGAGTGCCCGAGCGCGGGCGGCGGGTGCGTCCGATCGGTGGCCTGTTCGCCGGGCCTCCGGCGGCGCCGTGGTGGGTCAGGCGACGGAGTGGTTGATCGTGCCAGTGTAGGTGCCGGCGACGGCCTGTGCGGGGATGTTGATCACGATGGTCGGGGTCCAGGTGGCGGAGTTGTTGCCGGAGCCGGTCGTCTTGCTGTAGGCGGTGCGCGTCACGGTCAGTGTCTGCGCGGCCGCCGCGTCGATCTGGCCGGGCACGAAGGTGCCGGTGCCGGTGGTGGTAGCGGTGCCGGACCAGTACAGGACGGCGCTGGTGGGAACGGTCTCAGGCGCGGTGCCGCCGCCGGTGGTGAAGCCGGCCGGCGCCGCGATCACCGACGCCACCCAGGTGGCGGTCAGCGCCGCGCGCTGGTCGGAGACCGTGACCGGGCCGAGCGGCCCGCTGATCTGGGTGCCCGGCGCGCCGCTGCCGATGTTGACCGGACCGTCGGGAACGGTGATGGTCAGCCCGCCCGGGGCGGTCACGGTGAAGGTCACCGTGGTGGAACAGGTGGTCGAGGCGGGGCAGGTGCCGGCGTGGGCGGGCAGGGCCACCATCACCATGGCCGCCACCATGCCGGCGGCGCTGGCCAATGAGATGCCCAGACGGCTTTTAGACACTACTAGCTCCTTCATCGAATGCCCGCCCTACCTGGGCCGTTGCGGCGTGATCCCTATCCTGCGCGGACAGTGGCCTGCAGCGGGTCGTCCCGCGGGGACATCTGGGAACTTTTGGCGATCCCATGGTGCTTGGTGGTCATTGCGCGCGTCGGGCTGCGGCGCCGTCCGACGCCTGGAGGCTCGCCTGGACGCTCAGGCGACCGAGTGGGTGATGGTCCCGGTGTAGGTGCCCGCAGCGGCGGCGGCCGGGATGGTGACGACGAGCGTCGGCTGCCAGCTGGTGGAGTTGGCGATGCCGATCAGCTTGCGCCCGCTGAACGCGGTCGCCGGCGCGGTCAGGGTGACCTTCTGGGCGGCGGTGGGCTGCCCGGGGACGCGAGTGCCGCCGCCGGAGGAGGCGGTGGTCGACCCCGACCAGTAGGAGACGTTGGCCTTGGTGATGGTCCGCACCGGCGCGCCGGTGGTGAAGTCGGTGGAGGCCACGGTCGCCGTCCAGGGAGGGTTGCCCGATCGGGAGTCGACCACGGTCACCGTGCCCAGGGACGCGCTGAGCGTACTGCCCGCCGTGCCGCTGCCCAGGCTCGCCGAGTCGGGCACGGTGATCGCCAGCTGGTCGGCGCGCCAGGCGACCGTCACCGGCGCCGCCGTCGCAGCCGCGGTCGCGGCGGCGTTTCGGGCGGGGGTGAGCAGGCCGCACGCCAGGGCGAGCGCCGCCGCGGCGGGCAGCAGCCGCCCGAGCGGGGCGGCCGGACGCGTGCTCATGATCAAGGTTCCTCCCGGTGGGGAGCCTAGCCACCGGCGCGGCGCGGGGTTCGCCTCGCTGCTGGGGGGAGGCGTAAATTCACCGCAAAGCAGGGCTCGGACGTCTGCCGCCCCGGGTCACCCGCGGACGCCACCGATCAGGCCGGGAGCCGGTTGCCCGGCGGCACGGGCGGGTGGCCGACGCCGCCCGCCCCCGGCCTACGCTGAGGGGATGGGCAAGACATCGAGGCTGCAGGAGAGCCGGCGGCGGGGGCGGCTGTTGCCGGACCCGCGGTGGGGTCGGGCGCGTAGGTGAGCGCCCAGCTGTCGGTGGCCGTCACCGACTACCCCGGCTTTTCGGTGCTCGCCCTGGACGGGGAGCTGGACGCATCGTCGGCGCCGCTGCTGCGCCAGGTGCTGGCCGACACCCTGGCGCGCGGCCAGGTCCGCCTGGTGGTGGATGCGGCCAAGCTGACGTTTTGCGACTCGGTCGGGGTGTGGACGCTGGCCGAGGCCCACCAGTGCGCCGTTGCGCTGGGCGGGCGGCTGACGCTGGCCTACGTCCACGGCGTCCTGCAACGGATCTTGGAGATCAACCAGCACGCCGGGGTCTTCCCGATCGGCGTCGCCTTCGACACCACCCTGGAGTGGTAGAGCCGCCCACCATGACGGGGTCTGGCGGACGGCCCTAGTCGTGGCGGTGTCTGACCGAGCGGGAGAAGAGCGCCGGCCTTGCGGCTCGGCGCGGCGCCCCGGCGGTTGGCCGGGGCGCCTTGGCGATGGCCCACCACGGTGAAGGTCACCATGGTGGGCCCCGCAGCCGAGACCGGACAGGTAGCGGCTCGGGAAGGCCGCGCCATCACCCCCGTGGCCGTCATGACGCCGGCCGCACCCGCCAGCGAGATAGCGAGACGGTGGTTCGGCGCTGCCGCTTCCCCTTCCTGCGGTCCCCCGGGGTCCTGGTCGAGACCACCACAGGCGATCACATCCTGCTCGGCGGCCAGCACCCGGGACACGATCTCGACGACGATCAGCCAACTTTTGGCGCTTTTATGGATTCCACCAGTAATCGCCCCCGGCGGGCCCGAGCCGTCACCCGGCACCCCGTGGTGGCCGACGCTCTGACTTCAGCCAGGCGCGGGACCCGCTGGATCCAGGCCTCAAAGCTCGCCGGGACGGGCGAGGTGGACGGCTGCTGCAGCGCGGTGGCGCCCATGTCTCGGACCGGGCCGCCGGGAACGGTTGGCGCCCGAAGAGGCGGCAGGAACACCACCTCTCCGGGGCCGACCAGCCAGGTCAGACAACCGATTCAGGCCAGGCTCCTCTCCCCCGAAAGGAGCCGGCCGCGCGAACTGAGCCTGTCTCTCCGAAACGATGCTCAGCCACTAAGAAAGACGCCACCCACGCCCCTGACCGTTGCCCGAGGCGGGAAAGACTTTTCCCGCACCCGACCTGAGCCGCGCGTCGGCGTTTCGCCGGCGTCGCCGGCGCAGGCGCGCCTGCGCATCTCGGCATCGTCGAAGACCTCGGTTGCGGGCGGCCGCGGCGCTCACGCGGCACGACTGCCCGTGCGCCTGGCCGCGCCCGCCGACCGACGGCTACGGCTGCGCCGGCGGGAAGTGCCGCTCGAGGATCTGCGCCCACTCCTCCAGCCCGACGAAGCCGCCGCGGCCGGCCTGCTTGATGGCTTGGAGCTCGACCACCTCGGCAAGCGCGGCGACGAACGGGGTGGCGCGCTGCTCGACGGGCAGGGCCCGCAGCGCCTCCTGCAGGCGGGCGCTGGCGGCGGGGAAGGTCACCTCCGCCCACTCCTGCTCCCGGCGGACCTCTTCGACGCTGATCTGCACCTGCCGCTCCCACTCCAGGTGGTCGGCGCAGTCCGGGGTGTGCCAGGTCTCGATGATGCCCACCTCGTCGGAGGAGACGACCAGGGTGTTGGTGGCGCGGTCGGGCCCGGCCTGGCAGGTGGGGCACGGCACGGTGCGGACTTGTCGATCGACCTGATCGGGCACGGGGGCCTCCCTTTCCTGCGGCCGATTCGGCCGGGACGCAAACCGCCATTGTGCGCTGCCCCGACCGGCCGGTGCCAGCCCCTGTCGCCTGGCGGCTCCCGTCCCGCGCCGGGTGCCTCCGGCGGGAGTTTCGTTACTTTTGTGACACCCCTACGCGTGCGCGCGTAGGGGGCCGCTCGAAACGCTCGCAATCTCCCGCTAGGCCCTCCGCTCGGGTCGGCGTCACCAGGGGAAAAGTAGCGAGAAAGACCAGGCCAAAACCTCCGGGCAGGCTCCTTGAGCAGGGTGCGAAGCCATGGTGCTCCGCAGTCGGCGGGGATGCCGGTCTTCTCGTGAGGCCGATAAACAGCCACGATGTGATCTGGGATCTCTGTCAGATGATGGGATCCGGTTACTCACAGCTACTTTTCCCCTGGTGACGCCGACCCGAGCGGAGGGCGGGATGGGAGCGTCCAAAGATCGCTTCCTGCGTGAGGAGTGATCTTTTCCCAAAATCGCCGGGTGACCCTACACGTCAGGCGTTCAGCGATCTTCGCACGGCGATGTCCACCAACTCGTGGATCTCCTGCTCGGTGAAGATGTCGGGCATGGTCAGCCGCTCCACGATGAGCCAGTTCAGCGCGAGGTAGAGGAGAACCGTCGAGGTCGAGTCGCCGGGCAGACCCGAGGCGGCGTGGTGGCCGATGTTGGCGTCGATGTCCTCGCGGATGCGCTTGGTCAGCACGGCGCGCAGCTCGGGGCGCCGAGTGGACTCAAGCCGGAGCTCGAGCAGGGCCAGGTAGCCGGAGTTGAAGGCGGAGACCCGATCCACCAGTTCGTGCATGAGCTCGGCGTAGCGGGCTTGGTCCTGCACGCCCTCCCGGTTGCGGGCGATCGCGGCCTCGTCGGGCAGCAACCGCTCATAGATACGCCCACCGACCTGGGTGAACAGGTCATCGCGGTTGGCGAAGTAGTTGGAGGCCGTGCCCGGGGGCACGGCCGCCTCCGCATCGACGGCCCGGAAGGTCAGCCCCCGCGCTCCTTCCCTGGCCAGCACCTCGATGGCCGCGTCGATCAGCGCCTGCCGCCGCTCGGGATTCCTCCGCACTTGACATCACTCCGTCTGTAGTACTACGTTTTGGCCACTCCAACCAGAGTACTATATCGGGAGTTATCAGATGCGAAAGCTTGTCTACTACATCGGCGTCTCGCTCGACGGCTACATCGCGGGCCCCAACGCCGAGTTCGACTTCTACCCCCTGTCGGACCAGATGGCCGCCTGGATCAACGAACGCTACCCCGAGACACTCCCCACCCACGTCCGCGCGCTTGTCGGCCTCGAGGGCGCGCCCAACAAGGTCTTCGACACCCTGGTGATGGGCCGCGGCACCTACGAGCCGGCCCTGGAGGTCCCCACCACCAGCCCGTACTCCCACCTGCGCCAGCACGTCGTCTCCAGCACGCTGACGATCGACGACCCCACGGTGCAGGTGGAGGCCGGCGACCCGATCGAGCTCGTCCGGCGACTGAAGGCCGAGGACACCGGCATGGACATCTACCTCTGCGGCGGCGGCAGGCTCGCCGCCTCCCTGCTCCCGGAGATCGACGAGATCATCCTCAAGAGCTACCCCGTGGTGGCGGGCGCGGGCATCCCCATGTTCTCCGGACAGTTCCGCCCCACCCCGTTCACCCCCACCCGGCGCGAGACCTTCGACAACGGCGCCCAGGTCACCTGGCTCACCAGGGCTTAGCACCCCAAGGGCTTAGCACCCCAAGGAGGAAACATGCATATCAAACTCCCCACCATGATCACCCAGGCCAAGGCCGAACACCAGGCCCGATCGCCGCACCGGCACGACCAGCCGACGCGCGACCTCAAGCCCACGGGCCGGACCGATCTCTCCCGCCGCCCGACCGCCGCCCCTCGCCGCAGCGGCTACTGAGCGAGCCGGCGCTTCTCCTGCAGCGGGACGGCTCGACGCAGGTCCCCGCCGCCTGGCAGGCGTAGGCGAGGTTGTCGCGGGAGGTCAGGGGGTGGCCCGCATCCCGCACGCCGGCGGACAGCGGGTGCCACCGGACTACGGTGGACATAGGCCGTCGACTTCTCGGACATGGGTTTATGGCCGGTGTTCGTGCAGGTCGGCTCCCCGTCCGAGAAGGCCCTCCGCTCGGGTCGGTGTCATAGGCCGCAAAGTAGGGACATATCCCCAGGTCAAGGCAGCGCGCCGATGCCTGTCGAAATCCGCTCACCGACCCGTTTACCGACGTTGATTCTCGGCACGAGTTTTCGACGCTCCCCACCTGCGACCTCGTAGTTTCCCGGTGGAGTATCACGCGCTGTCGAGGGCGCAGTCGACTACGACGGGGATCGGCATGGCCTACATCCCGGAGGATGACGAGTATGAGGAGGAGTGGGGGCGCAGGAACAACCGTGCCTGACATAGCCACGGGGAACACCGCTGCTGCCTACCCTGCTGTTCGCCCCCTGTCTGGGGCCAAGGTCAGCCGTCAGCGCCGCCTGCGGTCAAGTCCCGCGGCCGCCACCGGGCTGGGCCGCCGTGAGGGACTTGACCGCGGGCAAGCGACGGCTACGCTCCCGGCCCGGCCGGGGCGGACCCGCGGCCTCAGCCCTCGGCGTCGGGGGCCACAACCCCGATATGACCGATCACCGAGTGGTATTTACCGGCGTACGCGCTGGCTGAGATCAGTCCCTCGAACACATGCGTCAGCAGGAGACGGGCGTCAATCAAGCGATATTCCAGGTCCTCCTCCTGGTCGTCTCGCAGGGTGTACCGGCTCGGCAGGGCCTCAACCTGCTCCAGCATGTGGTCTGCCAGCGCGGCCGTGCGCTGCTGCTCTACCGGTTCCGCACCACCCCGACCGGCGGGATGAGCGTCGGGACCGTGCTGAACAAGCTGGCCGAAACCGCTGAGCACGTCGGTGAGTTCGCCCGCGAGTTCGCCGCCCAGAACTGGGTCGACATGGACGAGGCTGCGGACTGGTGCAAGGTCCTCGCGGACCTGGAAGCTGCCGCCGGCACCTTCCGCCACACCATGAACCTCATCGCCCGGATGCTCGGCTACACCGACCAGCAGACCAGCCGCATCGCTACTGCCGCCGGCCAGCGCGGCAATGTCGGCGGTCGCGGAGTAGGCCCCGGAGTCCAGCACCGCGCGGAGTCGCGAGGAGGTCACGTCCTCCACGTACGACTCCCGGCGGTGAGCCGCTTGATACGGTGCAGGTCCACGTCGTAGCTGACGACGCGATGGCCCACCTCGGCGGCGCGCACGGCCAGAGGCAGTCCCACGTAGCCCTGACCCGCGACGACAACATCCATGACGACTCCAATCTGGGTAAGGAACACCGCTGTGCCCCTGGTTTCCGTGGTGATGCCGGTACACAATGCGGCGGCCACGCTGGGGCCCTCAGTTCGGTCGGTGCTGACGCAGACCCACACCGATCTCGAACTGCTGATCACCGACGACGCCTCCTCCGACGACTCGATGGATCTGCTGACAGAGCTGGCCCGGCAGGACGAGCGGGTCCTGCCGGAGGCAGCGGCCCGGCAGGGGGGCGCGGCCCGGGCCCGGAACCTGGCCATCGAGCGGGCCCAGGGTGACTTCATCGCCCTTCTCGACAGCGACGACCTGTGGCTCCCGACGAAGCTGGAGAAGCAGCTCGCCTTCGCCGCGACAGCCGAAACGCCCCTCACGTTCACCTCCTACTACAAGGTCGACGCCCTGCACGAGGGCGAGGCCGCCGACTTCGTCCCGAACGGGCGCGTCGTGTGGGCGCCGGAGCACGTGGACTACAGCGCGATGCTGGTCCAAGACCACATCGGCGCCCTGACCGCCATGTACGACCGCAGGGTGCTCGGGACGAAGCTGATGCCGGACATGCCGAAGAGGCAGGACTACGCGCTCTGGCTATCGATCATGCGGGACGGGACCCCCGCCCGGGCTCTGAGGGAACCCTTGGCCGTGTACCGGTCTCAGCGGGCCGGGTCGCTCTCGTCGAACAAGTTGTCGCCGGTCCAGTACAACTGGAATGTGTACCGTCGGCACGAACAGCTCTCAGTGGTCCGGTCGACGCGGGCTCTGGTCGGGGCGATATGGCACTCGGTGCGGAAGTCGCACATCTAGTGCCGCATCAGGCAACGTTCGCCCCGTTGTGACGTATCGTCTGGTTGCTGTACCGGGCGGCACCGGGCGGTCAGAATGATCACGTGGCTGAACGCGTGCGGGTCCGAGAGATCGATGATGAAGAGGGACAACGGCTGCTGCGGATCATCCGCCGGGGCACCGGGTCGGTGGTGACCTGGCGGCGGGCCCAGATGGTACTGCTGTCCGCGCAGAGCATGGATGTCGCCAAGATCGCCGAGGTGACGTTCACCAGCGACGACCGGGTCCGAGATATGATCCACAACTTCAACGCCGATGGCTTCGACTCCCTGTACCCGAAGTACCGGGGCGGCCGACCGAAGACGTTCACGCTGCCCGAGCGTCGGGAGATCAAGAAGATCGCGAAGTCGAAGCCAGCCGAACACGGCCTGCCGTTCTCGACCTGGAGCCTGGCCAAGCTGGCCGACTTCCTGGTCGCCGAGGGGGTGGTCGACGACATCAGCCACGAGGGCCTTCGCATCCTGCTCCACCAGGAAGGCGTGTCGTTTCAACGCGTGAAGACCTGGAAGACCTCCCGCGACCCCGACTACGCCACCAAGAAGGCCCGCGTGGAGCACCTCTACGCCATCGCCGACGGCGAGGTCATACCCGAGGATGGCGAGCCTGAAGTCGTCTTCTGCATGGACGAGTTCGGCCCGCTCAACCTCCAGCCCCACCCCGGCCGGCAGTGGGCCGAGCGCGGTGGCACGCACAAGGACCCCGACCGCGAACCCCGCCCCCGCAGCCGGGCCACCTACACCCGCCCGCACGGCGTGCGGCACCTGATGGCCGCCTACGAGCTGGCCAAGGACAAGCTCTACGGCCACATCAAGAAGACCAAGAACCGCTCCAAGTCCCTGGAGTTCTGCCGCTACCTGCGAACTCTCTACCCAGCTGACGTGCGCATCGCCATCGTCTGTGACAACTACTCGCCGCACCTGACCGCCAAGCGGTGCCGCCGGGTCGCCGAGTGGGCCGAGGCGAACAACGTCGAGATCGCCTACACCCCCACCAACAGTTCCTGGCTCAATCGTATCGAGGCCCAGTTCACCGCCCTGCGGTACTTCGCTCTCGACGGCACCGACCACCCCAGCCACACGGCCCAGGGCAGCATGATCCGCCGCTACGTCATCTGGAGGAACAAGCACACCGCCGACCTTTGGCTCCGCACCATCGTCGCCCGGGCCAACGCCGCCTGACACCACATGAAGGCAGAGAAGATGACCACACAGATCAACCGCGTCGACCATGAACTGATCCAGGCTGCGGCGCATGTCGCGGCCACACGCTGCCGGGGCGACAACCACACCATGGCGGCCGCGGCCCGCAACCACGACGGCCGGATCGTCACGGCGGTGAACGCCTATCACTTCACCGGCGGTCCCTGCGCGGAGCTGGTCCTCATCGGCACGGCTGCCGCGCAGGGCGCCTACGACCTGGACACCATCGTTGCCGTGGGCGACCGCGACCGAGGCGTTGTGCCCCCATGCGGCCGCTGCCGCCAGGTCCTTCTCGACTACTTCCCAGCCCTCAAGGTCATCGTCGGCACAAGTGACAGACTCCGCACCGTCTCCATCCTCGACCTGCTTCCCGAAAGCTACGTCTGGGCGGACCACCAGCTCGATGCCGAGGAAAATGCACCACTTAGCACGAGCTGACGCCCCCGACGATTACAGGGCAAAGGTTGCTTGACGCGGCACTAGCTGCGCCCGTTCACGAGCCCGGTGCGCGACCGTTTCCGGGTGGTACGCGACTGGGCCCCGCCCTGTGGCCGTACCGCGTGATCGGCGGCTGGACCCGAAGGGCGGGACTCGGCGGGTCACCGGTGCCGTCGGCCGGCTACGCGGCCGAGCCGGCTCCGGCCGGCGCGCGCAGAAACAACTGGAGGAGCAGTCGTCGGTCGGCGACCGGGACGGTCTCCTGACCGGGGGTCCCGGTAGTAACGGCGCAGGAAACAACGGATATGCAGGTCAGCGGTCCGTCGTCAGGCTGTGACCGAAAGGCCTTACAGGGGCTCCGACCTGAGCGTCCGTTGAAAATTTCTTCATTGCTACTGGAGCCCCAGCTTGGCCCACGGCGCATCCTGGCGAGCGTCTGCTCGTGGCCGGCGGTGGGTCGGCGACGGATATGGCGGTGGCTGGATTCCGTTCCGTGAGGAATCACCGTGACTTCGCCGCCAGCGGGCCAGGCGAGGGGAGATTCCTCAGGAGGGTCTCAGCGTAAGCACTCGGTGGCCGACCTCGGCCGATGCCGGCCTCGGGGGGCCGGGCGCTGTCATCCCGGCTGCGATCATCACTGCCGCCCCGAGCGTGCCGCGCCTGTCTGCAGCACAAACCCGCAGGTCAAAATAGGTGCGGCATCGGAGGTGAAATGAGGTGCGGGAAACATTCGCGGCCGCGGAGCGGAAGGTGGTCATCATGCGCTGGGGTCTAAACAGGAGTCAGATGTAATCTTTAAACCCTGTCATTAAGTGCTCGCGGCACTGAATGTTCATAGTCGGTCGGCCGGTCGACCTATTAATACGTCAGCATGTGGATGTATTAATAGGTCGGCGGCATATACAATAAGGCTTAGTGCCAGAGTCCAAGGGGCGAGCTTCCCGTTCGCAAGCGTACGCGGGAACATTGCTCTACCCTGGCATAGGATGGATAAAGCTGGCAGCCCCCGCCCGGCTCGTCAGCCGGATCGAGGGCCACCTGGTGGGGACTCGGGCAGCTCCTAACTACCCGAGCCCCCACTGGCGAAGAATTTCCAGCAGCATCAGCAAGAGCTGTGCTGCCTGCAGCAGGGCTTCGCCACCCCCGCCGGGGTGTTGATCACACACGGGCAAGCCGTTCCCTTTCTGCGACCAGTCTTTTGGAGGAAGACCCTGGTCAGCCCAGTCGTCCCCGGGGGACCACAGGACTGGTGAAGGCGTGACCAACGAGTTCAGCATAGCGTCACGAGAATGGCCGCGAGGGCGAAACTTCGGGGCCAGTAAAATGACGTACGTGGCGGGCTGGAGCTAAATGCGGGTGCCAGTTCTGCTCATTTATCTATCCCCGCAGGCGCGGGGAGCGAACGACGCCCCGTGACCTGGGATTATTATTTATGCGTCAAACGGTGGTCGTCTCGGCATCCTGCCGTACACGCTCAGCGCCGAGGTCCGGCGGCCTACGGACGACGGAGCGCCGTTGCGTATTCGTTATAAAAGCAGGTGTTCGGCAACCGTCGCGACCCGCCGGTTGAGACGGTGCGGGTCAGCCATGGTGGATGAGCGGTGATCAGCGCCACCCCGGACCAGGGACCCCGGTGGCGGCGGGCAGCCCGGGTTCTCCACCGTTCACGCGCGGGATCCGCGCGGTCCCGCAGACCGGCTCATACTGGCCGATGGGGATGGTGCCGCTCACCCGGCCGGTGCCGTCCATCGCCCAGCGCCGAGCCCGCCCGCAGAAGGTGGGCTTCAAGACGGAGCAGGTGGAGGAGGATCCGCGCCGAGCCGGCGGCGACGCCGCGAACCATCATCCTCACCACCCGACGCCGCTGACGGAAGAAGGACCTACTGTGTTCGATGCCGAACTCCGCAATGAGCTGCTACGCCGGATGGAGCGGGACCAGGCGGTGCGCACCGCGGTCCCCGTCGGGCAGCCCCTGCCCGCAGAGATCGACAAGGAGTGGGATGCCGTCGAGGCCGGCAACACCGCATTCCTGAAGGAGGTCATCGCCAGGCGCGGCTGGCCGGGCGCCGACGTGGTCGGAGAGGACGCCGCTCACGCCGCATGGATGCTGGCCCAGCATGCCGACGCGGATCCGGAATTTCAGCGCGGCTGCCTGCCGCTCCTGCGGGCTGCGGTCGAGGCGGGCCAGGCGAAACCGTCCCAGTGGGCATATCTCATCGACCGGGTCCGAGGGGCCGAGGGCCGCCGCCAGGTGTACGGCACCCAGTACTGGACGCAGGCCGGGGTACTGCGGCTGCGGCCGATCGAGGATCCCGCGCACCTCGACGAACGGCGTGCCCGGGTCGGCTTGGCTCCGCAGGCCGACTACGACCGCACGATGCGTGAGCTGTACGAGTGAGGCTGCGGGTCCGGGTGTCGTCGACGGCGGGCGCTCACCGGGATGGGCCGCTGACGACCCGCTCACCGGCGGCGGCCAGCCCGCTCACCCGCAGGATCTGCTGCACGGTCGTCTCCAGCGAACTGTCCTTACCGATGATCGTCTCGCCGCCTTCGGGCAGCAGGTCGCGTTCCCGGTACCACTGGCGCATCTGCTCGCCGCTGAACTGTGAGCGCTGGGGCCGGGTGGTGTGCCGGCGCAGCGTCTCGGCCAGGGGAATGTCCAGGTAGAAGCAGCAACTCGGCCCGGCGTGGTCGCGGCGCAGCGCGGCCAGCATCGGCGCGTACCGGTCCGCATACAGGATGCCTTCGATCAGAACGTGGTAGCCGCGCTCCAGGCAGTGGCGGGCGATGGTGTCGATGAGCTCGATGTTCGCCCCGCCCGGCACATCGCGCTCCCGGAGGATGTCGCGCCGTACGGCGTCCTGGCCGACCACAGCAAGGTCGCGGTCGCGGGCGGCCTGCAGGGCCCGGGCGATACTGGTCTTGCCCGAGCCGGAGTTGCCACGCAACACGATCAGATGGGTATGAGGTGAGCCGGTGCGCACCCGAGGAGCCTAGCGAAGCCCACCCAGGGGTGCGGGTACATCGGCGGCGGCCACCAACCGCCGGTGCAGGCCAGGCGAGGCGACCCATGACGTGCCGGGTTCACCATCCGCTCGCCGAGGGCGCGCTCGCCGCTGAACGCGCCGCCCACACCGCGGCCCAGGACTGCCTCGCCGAGCTGCGCGGCTGGCTAGCCGGCCTCTTCCCCGTCGACCCGGAGGCTCCGGCTGCCGAGCGCGCCCGCGTGCGCGCCCGGGCCCGCGCCCACCTGCAGGGCCTGCGCCAGCACGGCGAGCTGTGCGACTCGGTCGACGTGCTGATGACGCATGCGGTCCGGGCCGAACTAGGGAAGAGGGATGGGACGGATCCGACCATCTTCGCCTGAAGCCCTCGTCGGCCGTGCCCGAGTCACAGCGCGGTTGATCTTGTATTGCGTTTTTGAGCTTGCCTCGGCTGGGCCCCTGAGAACCGTTTCGCGATCCTGATCTACCTCAGGCGCGTACCGTGGTCGTCGTGACATTCGAGGATCCATCGGCTGACTTGCCCCATGACGGGACTGACTCGGTGACCGCGCTGGTGAACGCCTGTGAGCGTTTCGCTACCCACGTGGACCTGCTGGCCGACCAGCTCAGCGAGGTCGCGCTGAACACCGACGGTGTCGAACTGGTCAACGCTGCCGTCCACCGGGTCTTCACTGCGGCCGGGCTCGCCGCCGGACTGACTACGGGCCTGCAGCGCCATCCCCGCAAAACCACCGAGTGCCAGCACTACAACGTGCTCACCGACGCCGAATGGGCGCCGCTGACCGACTGCGGTGGCCACGCCCGCAAGCCCGTTTACGAGTGCGAGCTGCAGCCCGGTCACCCCGGCGCGCACGTGTCCCACGTCCAGATCCTGCCCGAGCCGGACCGGTTCATCTGGATCCGCTGGGACAGCCGCACCCGCGAGCTGGTCGTGCTGCCGCCCTGCTCAGCCGAATGCACCGACCCCACCCCAGGTACCCTGTACGGCCCGGACGATCCGACGCCGTGCCTGCTGTTCGAGCACCACGTCGGACCGCACCGCTACGGCTAAAGCACCCCTCCACCCATCGGTGGAGGGCATACGGCGCGACCCGATGGCGCGCGTATGCCAACAACGCACTTGGGAAGAGTGTGGCTAGGACCAGCCGGTGCGATACGCGGTCCACCTGATGGCGGCCTGGGCTGCACGGGCCTGGTGGGCGCGCAGGTGCGGGACGCCCGGTGGGGGCTCCTGGCGGCTGGTGCGGGCCCAGTAGCCGGCGAAGGCGGCGGCATAGCTGGTGATCACTTCTGCATCTGTGCCGCGCCATGCGGGCGCGGCGGACAAAGCGTCTTCGGCGGCGGTGGGTGTGTGCCCGGCGAGGATAAGGTGCGGGACCAGGTCGACCACGTCGATCCAGGCGGCGCCACGGACCGGCTGGGCCCAGTCGATGAGCCACACGGCCTGATCTCGGTCGATCAGCAGGTTGGACCGGTTGATGTCGCCGTGCAGCAGGGTGTCGCCGTCGACGGCCGCCAACCAGGTGGTTTCGAGTCCGGCGAGGTCGTGAACGTGACGGCGGCTCCAATCGTCCAGATCGGCCGGAAGGTCGGCGGCCAGTTCGCGCCAGCCGTGCACGAGGCCGGCGAGTTCCTCGGCCGCCGATGGAGCGTCGAGGACCGGGCACGGAGTGAGCGCGTCTTCGAGCTCGGCCACTGCGGTGACCACGCGGCCGACATCGGGTGAGCCCGGCGACAGATCAGCGTGCCAGCCGTTGACGTCGTCGAAGATCAGCACGACCCAGTTGGCGATCTCGCCGTCCCAGCGCAGCTGCGGCGCGGGCGCTTGGCTGGGTAGGGCGCGGGCGACTGCGGCCTCGGCTCGATATTTGGTAGCCAGGACGTGGTCGACACCGATGCCCTTGGCGAAGACACTCTCGCCCGTGGCGAGCCGTAGCCGTACAGCGAACCCGGGAGTGAAGCCACCGGTCTGGACTCGCGCGGAGACGACGGCACCCAGGCGCGCAGCGAGGCCGTCGCGCAGCGGATAGGGAAGCTCATGCCATGAGGGCCGTACGGCGGTAGCGATCGATGCGCTCACCACGACAGTGTTTCACCCAGATCAGCGGCGCGGCATGATTCGCCGCAACACGCTGACACGGGGACCCCTGCAGAAAACGTCGGTCAGCCGGTTTCCAGAAAAGGACGCTTTCCGAGCCGCTTCCAGCTGCGCCCGGGTCAGGACCGTGCCCATGGGCCAGGACCGCCGCGCGAGGTCCACCAGGCCATCAGGGATGTGGGGCAGGAACCTGGTGGGGGCGGCGGCGTTGATGTCGTAGTGACCAGGCGTGCCTTCATCTGGCCGCAGCCCAGCAGGAGCTGCTGCCCAGCGATTAGGCCGGACTGCCGCGTGACGGTGTCGCCGCTGGCTAGGTCGGTGATCGCAGGGTTAACCGCCGGTCCGGTGATGCGGATGAGCGCTTCGATGATCGGTTCAGTGGACCCGGCGAGTGTGGTGACCGATTGGGAGGCAGCGTTCGCCGACCCTGACCAGATGGTGGTGACCTGGTCCCGCCAGTACACGCCGGGGATCTTGAACACAGCGGTGAGGTTGGCGGGGCAGAGCCGACGTCTACCTCAGATTCGGACACTGAGTCGACGATGACCTCAGCGACCCGGACGACGGCCCGCCGCCAAGAACATCTGCCCACACACCGGCCGCGCCCGCCTGGGCTACGATCGCGCACGCATCCTGCTCGACGAGTACGCCGGACTCGACCTGCACCAGCTGCGCCACTTGGCCCTACAGCATCTGGCTCACGCCGGACGGACCGCCTCCGCGCTGCAGGCCAAGAGCCGCCACCAGCACCTGACAGCATCGAGGTCTACATGCGGCTTGGCGAGGAAACCTCCGCCGCCTCACCGCCGAAGCCGGCCCTCTCGCCCGCCGGCAGCCAGCCGATCCGCCTCGATAGTGGGGCCTGAAGGAGGATCAGCTCCAGCCGGAGGTCGTCCTCAACGAGGTCCTCGAGAGTTTTCATCGGGCCTGCCTGGTCACAGGACGCCCTACATGCTTCACCGGTTTACGCCTATGAGGGAGTTTTCGGTTTGTTTGTAAATATTGACACGGATGGGCCATTTATGGTCGATTGCATTGATGTACGTGTACCACGCCGGGAACTACCGCATGATCCGCATTCGCTCCGAGTGCGTCCACGAGGCCGGCGAGTGGGTGACGCTGGACCACTACGTCATCCTGGACCTGACCGAGGCGCACCCTCCGATGGAGGTGTCGATTCCCCGCGAGGTGAAGGCGCCAGACGACGTGGAGGTCCAGCAGATCCTGGAGACCCTGCTCGGATGGGGTCGCCAGATCGAGGAGGAGCCTCTCCCCCCAGGGTGGCCTGCACATCCACCTCGGACGCATTTGCGGCTCGTGAAAGACGAGCCCGAAACAGATTCAGACGGGCAGTAGCACCGATGGCGGCGGGCAGTTCAGGGTCTATCTGGTCCTGATCGGCTGGCCCGATGATCGCGCAGGCGGATACGACGACGCCCATCGGGGGCGGGGACGTTCTTACATGGCTGCCCTGACATCAGGCGATCACCGCGGCGGCTACCTAGTTGCGGGGCGGGCGCCGGGGTAGGCCAGGGCAGATGCAAGGTCGACCCGATCAGGTCCTGTTAGCCTCTGGTGTCAAGACCCCCTTGAGGAAGACCTTGCGGGTCTCTTCGCCGAGGGCGCCGTCAAGGGCGATGATGATCGATCGTTCGCTGACGTGGCGGGGGATGTCGAACTGCCGGCCGCGGTGTCGCCGATGATTCGCTCGATGGTGCGGCCTGTGGTAGCGGGGTCGTGGCGGACAAGCCAGTTGAGCAGCTTGATGATTAGGGGAGTGATCCCGAAGTAATCGTGGTCGTGGTAGCGGAGGTCGCCGTCCTCGCGGGGGTCACGGCGCTGATCGTGGTCGATGGTGAATTCGTGGAGCATGGCCTGTTGGACGGTGAAGGCCCAGCCGTAGAGGGGAAAGAGGGTTTTCGTGCTGGCCGCCACCTAGGATCCCAGTAGTAACGACGCAGAAAACGGCGGATATGCACCCGCTTGGTGGTGGGTTTGGGCGGGTGGGCGACGATGCGGCAGAAGACGCACGAGTTCGTATCTGCGGCCAGATCACAGGGACGGGTAGCCGTCCTCCAGTGACGCCACCGTCGCGTCTTCCAGGGCCTGCAGGCACGCGATGATGCGCCGGGTCAACGCCTCGGGCAGCAGTGCCGCGAGTTGGTCCGGCCGCACGAACTCCCATCCGGCCAGCTCTTCGGCCGGTAGCCGGATCGCGGCGACCTCATCGTCGGTGAGCACGCCGCCGTCGTATACGAAGATCAGCCCGTCCGGCCACCCGGGTTTCGGCGGTACCCAGTCCGTGCCCAGTAGCCGGCCCACCGGCCGGTCCAGGCCGAGTTCCTCAAGCACCTCTCGGCGGCCGGCGGCCTGCGGCGATTCGTCTCGGTCGACGGCGCCCCCAGGAAGTTCGAACAGCGGCTTGTAGGTCGGGTCGACCAGCAGCACCTCTCCGGCCGCGTTGCGCAGCAGGACGGTGGCGCCCATCCACTTGCGGGCCAGCGACGCCGCGTACGGGTCGAGGGGCACTGCCGGGGACTCATCCATCGTCATGGAGGTGAACCGTAGCGACAGGCAGCACCGGCAGCCGGTGAAACGCGCGTTCCGGTCACGATGCCGGGGAGGCGGGCCTGTTTTTCCGCCGAGCCTCTTCGCCCCCTTGAACGCCCTTGGACCCGTCCGCGCGGGCGCGGCTCACCGCGCGGGTTGTGCGCGGGCGATCAGGTGGATCATCCGGGCGATGCGCCGGTAGGGATCGCGGAGCCCGGCCTGCCACTCGGCCTCCAGGATCCGGTCGAACTCCTCCCGCTCAGGCATCGGGGTGTCATCGAGATGGTCGGTGAAGATCCGCACGCCGTACCAGGCGGACACGGCGGTCCCGAGGTCGTCGAGCACCGCCGACAGCTCATCTACGGGGTGGGCGTAGGTGAGCACGCCGAGGTTGCCGACCTCGGTGGTGGCGTCCATGAGCTCCGGCACGCGATCCCACTGCCCGCTCAACCCGGCGCGCATGGCCAGCGTGGGCTGCTTGGTGGCTACTGAGATCACGCCACCGGGCCGGGCCGTTTCGACGAGCGCCGTCAGCAACGGTCGCGGGTCGGGGCCGTACATCAGCACGCCGTGACAGCACGTCACGTCGAAGCCGCCGTCGACCAGATCGGTGGCCTGCTCGCCGGTGCCTGCCATGAGGATGATCCGCTCGCGGACGTGTTCGGGCTCGGCTCTCAGGCGGGTCTC
Source organism: Streptosporangium sp. CA-135522 (assembly GCF_050949235.1). Lineage (NCBI taxonomy): Bacteria > Bacillati > Actinomycetota > Actinomycetes > Streptosporangiales > Streptosporangiaceae > Streptosporangium > Streptosporangium sp. CA-135522. The sequence continues at coordinate 395,897 of NZ_CP192027.1, read as the reverse complement.
GGCCTGCTGGAGCATCCGCGGGTCCGGGTCGAGCACGGTGACGTGGTGGCCTGCCCGGGCCAGCGCGAGGGCCTGCTGTCCGCCGCCGCCTCCGATGTCCAGCACCCGCTGCGGGGCCGCAGGCAGATGAGTGTGCAGCGCGCGGGCGATCAGCGCATGCCGTAGCGCGCCGCGCAGCGTGCCGCCGTGGCGATCGTAGGAGTCGGCCAGCTCCCCATTCGGGGACGCCCAGGTGTTACCGGTCATGGATGAAGCCTCCTTTGCTGACGGGCGGAGCAGCGGATCAGGCCGGAAGGTCCCCCGCAGGTTGCGGCCCGGGATGCCCTAACCCCTCTGCCGTTTCTCCAGCTCAACGATCTCAATGCTGCGCGCCTGCGCAACGGCTGTGAGAGACTGCCCGGTCCTGGTCAGGCCAGCCGCTCCAGCACCGGGGCGAAGGCGTGCATCACATCGTCTTTGATGAGGAGGTAGTTCAGTCCCAGCAGCTGCCGGCGCGTCCGGATCATTTCGCATACCTCGTCGATGTCTCCTGTCAGGACCAATGGCGAGTGCGCGAGCTGTTGGTGGGGCAGGGGCAGTTTGGTGGCGACCCAGTCCAGGAAGGCTGCTTTGTCGGGGCCGAGATGCACGAAGAAGACGGTGGCGCAGAGATCCATGTCCGGCCAGCGGGCACCGGCAAGGTCGGCCAGCCGGGTGGCCTTGTGCTGAAATGACGTCAGTGAGGCATCGGGGTGAGGTGCCCGCCGGGCAGTCCCGAGGTGAGACGGGGCATGAGGCTGACGGCGTCCCCGTAGTGCGCGGCCAGGGCCAGGATGCGCGGGGACCCGCCGCCGACCACGAGCGGTGGCCGAATCGGGGCCGGGGCCACAGGTAGGCGTCCGACACCTGGTGGAAGCGACCGTGGAAGCCGAGGGTCTCTCAGGCGAACCGATCGATCAATGTGCTTTTGCTGGCGGGAAAGTTGGTGCCGGTGGCGTGGAAGTTAGCTTGCAGTCAGCCGGCGCCCAGGCCGAGCTCGAAGTGGCCCTGGGAGACGAATTGCATCATCGCCGCTTCACGGGCGGTCATTACCGGGTCGCGGATGGCGGTGGCGAGGGTCATGGTGCCCAGGGTGATCCGGGAGGTGACCGCGGACAGGGCTACCAGCGGCGGCAGTTGGTTGCGCAGGTGATCGGGCATCATGATGGTGGAGTAGCCGAGGGCTTCGGCCGTGCGGGCGGTGGCTTTGAGGTCCTCCCAGGAGGCGGCAGTCACCGCCAGCGCCTGGTACAGGCATCAGCCGTCCTGGTTGTTCACCCTCGACGGCGGCACGTTCGATCGTCACCGCCGTGGTGTCGGGCATGTCGAAAAGGGCCGAAGTACTGTCGTTTACAGCTTGTGGCCCCATCACTAACTGTCTTTGATCGATAGCCGATGTTGCGGGCACGAGTCCTCGCCCGTCAGGCCGCATACACCCCTCCCCTCAAGCTCGGGAGCCGTGGCAGCACGGCTGCAGGTCTCCAACGGGAGGTTCAGAATGGCCGTTGCCGCGATCGACGTGTCCGGCGAAATCACGAAAGCCGTACTCACCTTCGTATCTGTCGCAGTGCTTGGTGGTGCTGCTGGAACCTTGTGGGCGGTTGTCCGTCACCGCCGTGAACTGAATCTGGCGGCTCTGGCGCGTTTCTACGATGTGTACGGTGAGTGGTTCGCGACGTGGAAGGCCTGGAGTGCCGCGCTGAAAAAAGGCGCACCGGCAGAAGATGAGCACGACCGGCTCCTCAAGCGGGCCGCCGCCGCCGAAGGTCAGTTCGAGGCACTGCTTGTCAAGATCGCGATCGAGCGGCGGCTTTCGGCCTCAGAGGTCGAGCGTCTCGGTCGTTTCCGCGAGGGCTACCAGCAACTACGCGAGTCAATCGAGGCGAGTGTCCCGCTGCCCTTCCGAGTGCAGGGCAACGCCGATCAGTGCGGCGCCTATGTGGCGTTCAAATCGCTATCGGTTGAGTTCGCCGCGCTCCTGCACGGTCGACGCTGGATGCGCGGGCGACGCTGGATGCGCACGCTGAACGCCTTGCCGAGGGGTAAGCGTTGCTGGGGGCGGCCGACGCTGCTCCAGGCCCAGGAAACATTCGTGAAGATCACCAGTTGGCGAGTGTCCATCTCCCACAAGAAGACTCAATGGTGGTGCGCCCCGGGTGGAGGCTCCGTCGAGAAAGCGGTGAAGGCTTGGAACGATCTCCCGCACGGGTGTCCCGGTGACCTCCGGGAGACTTCAACGGGTACAGAACGCAACATCCGATAGAGGCTGTTTTCTCGCGAGTGGCGGCACGCAGCCCTTTTCGGGGCCGCTCGCGAGGGTCAGCCGCATGACATCTCCTCGCCCGCAGCCGCTCGATTAACTAGGTGGCGGCCGCCATTGGTTAGTCCATAGCCTGCAAGGAGATCATCAAGCAGGAAGGCGTCCCCCATGCCCCAGCAGGTAGCACCTGGCCTCCTTTCGTGGGCCAGTGACATCGAGCCCGGCACGGTCGAACAGGCCGCCCGCGCCGCCCGCCTGCCCTTCATCCCTTCCCACGTCGCGCTGATGCCCGACGCGCACGTCGGCATGGGCGCCACGGTCGGCTCCGTCATCCCCACCCAGGGCGCGATCATCCCCTCCGCCGTGGGTGTCGACATCGGCTGCGGCATGGTCGCCACCGAAACCACGCTGACCGCCGCGGATCTGCCTGACAGCCTGGCCGCGCTGATGCCGCTCATCGAGCACCGCATCCCGGCCGGCGTCGGCCAAGGCCACGACGACCCTCGCGTGGACGGCGCCCTCGACGCGCTTGGCCGCCCGCACACCTCCCTGACCGGCAAGCAGGAGAGCACGACGGCCGCCCAGTTCGGCACGCTCGGCTCCGGTAACCACTTCGTCGAGGTGTGCCTGGACGAGCGCGACCACGTCTGGACCGTGCTGCACTCCGGGTCGCGGGGCATCGGCAACCAGCTCGCCACCAAGCACATCGGCGAGGCCAAGAAGCTCATGAAGCAGTACTTCATCACCCTGGAAGACCCCGACCTGGCCTACCTCGTGCAGGGCACCCCGCAGTTCACCGCCTACATCGAGGACATGCTGTGGGCCCAGCGCTACGCCATGGCGTCCCGGGCGCGCATGGCCGAGGTGTTGGTGGCCTCCCTGTTCGAGGTCGTCGGCCACGGCTCCGCGCTGCGGACGATCAACTGTCATCACAACTTCACCCAGCAGGAGAAGCACCACGGCCGGAACGTGTGGATCACCCGTAAGGGAGCCATCAAGGCCGCCGACGGCGATGAGGGAGTCATCCCGGGATCGATGGGCACCCGCTCCTACATCGTGACCGGCCTGGGCAACCCGGCCTCCTACAACTCCTGCTCCCACGGCGCCGGCCGCCGCATGTCCCGCACCGAGGCCCGCAAGAAGCTCACCGCCGCTTCCCTCACCGAGGCGATGGGCGGCCGGACCTGGAACGCCGACCGCGCGGGCGCCCTGGTGGATGAGCACCCCGAGGCCTACAAGGACATCGACGCCGTGATGGAAGACCAAAAAGACCTCGTCGCCGTGCGGCACACACTGCGGCAGGTCTTCAACTACAAGGGCTGAGCACGGCGAACGATCCCTGTGCCGGCCCACCACCTCAGCATGCGCCCCGCACCCCGCCAGCCTGACGCGACTGGGTATGGCAACCCACTGACCTATCCCAGGCCGGGGGAACCCCATCGTCGCCAAGCCCGCTGACCAGCGTGGCTTTCGGGTGCGTCCCCAGCGGTGCGTGTCGGGCGGGCGCCGGCCTGGCTGATGATGCACCGGCGGTGGGTAGGCGATGACGAGCGCTGTCGGCCGACCAGTGAGGGAATGGTCCGTTGGGCGGCGATCAGCGCGCTGCTGCGGTGGATCACCCGCGGCTCCTGTCGGCCATGGACGACGCGTTCCGAGACGCGTTCGTGATCAAGGTTCGGCAGGATTTCCCTCCCTGTACCAGGCTGAGAGGAAATCACCGTGAAGCGAGTGATCGCGGGCATCGCCGCGGCCACGGTCACCATGACGGTCACCACGTCCGTGGCCGCGGCACCCGTCCAAGCCGCCTCCGCGGATCCGGTCACGGCGTTGAAGAGCCAGTTCGTCGCGGGCAACGGGGTGAAGTTCACCGACGTCGCCACTTTGGTCGAGTTCGCCGGGAACACGACCTTCCTCAAGCGCACCGGTTCCTTCCAGTTCGGCAAGGCCGGGATCGTCGCCTCCGACGTCAACGCCAAGCGCACCAGCGACGACCCTGAGATGCCTATCAGCTTCCTGGGGATGCTGGCCAGGCCGGAGCGGACGATCAGGATCGGCACCACCAGCTACTACTCCGGCGGTGCCTGGGCGCCGCCGAAGGGCAAGACCTGGATCAAGCATCCACACGGCATGAACGCCGGCTTCAGCGGCTGGTACGGCCAGTTGGTGAACGCGGCCGAGCCGGCGACCCTGAAGGTCCTGATCACGAAGGGGAAGCGAACGGGACGCACCTACACCGGCACGATCAGCTTCGGCGCGCTGGAGAAGATCTCCCCGTGGTTGCGCAACGCCGGCCTGACCGGGCTGTCCAATGGCGACAAGGCCGCGGTGCTGCGCTTCAGGCTCACTTTGGGCGCTGACCGGCTTCCCCAGCGATTGACCACTGTTTACCCGGGGAGCACCCACGTCAGTGCGGCAGTGGCAGAGGACAGGCACGTCAGCGTCGAGACCCATTACACCGCCTGGGGCAGTCGGGTGAGCGTCAAAGCGCCCGCGGCGAGGGAGGTGGCGAACATGGGAAAGCGTGAGCCGAGCGATCGGGGCGGCGGCCGGGGTTAAGGCGGGGGACTGGCCGCAAAGCCTTCCCTCCTCCCGGACTCGCCGGGGTGAGGGAAGGCCAGAGCGATCCCCCGGCGAGGGACGGCGGGTCAGGCCACCCGGGAAGCCGGCGCCGTGAAGGTGGTGCAGGCGCCGGGGGACTGAGCGTCGAAACCGTGTCCCAGCCAGTAAATGCGGTTCTTCGTCGTCCCGTTGCCCAGGACGTCGCTCTCCATGGAGTGCCGGTTGATGAAGGAGCCGGAGCCGTGTTCCTTGCTGTGGCCCAGGGAGTCCCAGACGCTGCCGATGAAGGCACCGGCGAAGCAGATGTTCTGCAGTGCGACCTTGCTGCGCAGCGCGACCACCCCGGACTTGGACGACTGCCTGGCGAGTCGGGTCTCCTGGGCGAAGACGCCGATCAGCCGCTGAATGTGGTAGCCATATCCGATCGAGAGGCTTTCGAGCATCTGCGGTGAGTCGAGTTCATCGGCAATGCCGTAATGGTTGACCATTAGGTAGACGGTCGTGTTCTTCTGGCAGTACAGACCGAAGGTGTCGCTCGGGCGATAGACGCCGCAGGCGGTCTTGATCCGGTCCCCATAGGCGACCGTGACCTTCGGTTTGGTGAAGGGTATTCCGGCTTTTCCCAGCTGGGCCCCCCATGCCTTGCCGAGGCAGGCCGAGATGGCGTCGGCATACAGTCGGACGGAGTCGATATCGCCGCCCTTGATGGTCGGCTCCTCGCAGGTCCGGGGCGCGAACTTACCGGTCTTGTAGATCGGGTTTTTGGTGAAGGCCGCCGAGCCGGTAGGGACGGGTCCGGCCGAGCCCGCGCTCGCCGTCCCGGTGAGCGCCGTGCCGGCGAGCGCGCTGGCCGTCAGCGCGGCGAAAAGGATACGCATGCCGGAAAACCCTACTAAGAAATCCCAACAAAACGATCAGTGAGGCAGGCGCCGATCAACGTATCCGCGGCCTGCCGTCTCCTCCCCGGACTTGTCCCTGATGGCCCCTCGATCGGCGACACAGCCGATCGCCTGTGTCCGTGCCTGGATCCAGATCAAGTACCACTGGGCGCTGACCCTGCCGAGCGCGAAGCAGACCGCACTGCAGAACATGCTCGCCACCTGCTGCCCCGACCGCTGGTGATCGGCCACCACCCCGAGCGGAACCGGGGTGATCGCTGCCACGCTCTGTGCGGAGCCGGGGCTCCAACCAAAGGCCGGCACCCTGGCAACCCGGGGGTCCTGGTGGCCGTCCTCTTGATGCGTTTCGTCGCTCACACCATCGGAGGATCACTGGTGCGTCTTTCCCTCCTCGCCGCGGGCATCGCCACCTGCGCGGCCGTCTGGCTCATCCCGGTCCTGCCTGCGCAGGCCGCTACCGTCCCGGCGGTCTAGATCACGAAGATCTACTACGACTCCCCGGGAGTGGACCGACGCTCCAACGCCAGCCTCAACGGCGAGTACGTCACCATCCGCAACACCACGCGCACCGCGATCGACCTGACTGGGTGGAGCCTGCGCGACAAAACCGGCTACGTCTACACCTTCGGCGACGATGTCCTGCTGGCCGCGGGCAAGAGGCTGACCCTCCGCACCGGTCAGGGCCGTGACAGCGCCACCACCCTGTACTGGGGACGCCGGCAATACGTGTGGAACAACGACACCGACGCCGCCTCCCTCCGCCGCCCCGACGCCCGCCTGATCGACACCTGCGCCTACAACTCCACCCGCGCCGACGCCATCACCTGCACCTGATCTGCAAGCGCCTACCCCGCCCCGCACGAGGCGGGTGCGACGCTGTGATCTTCGCGGATGCGTCAGCCTGGGCCTTGGCGCAGCGCGGCCTGCGCGTCGGCGATACGGACGTGGCAGGCCTGCGCGATGTCGGTCCAGGAGGATTGGTCGGCGCGCAGGGTCTGCACCGTGTGGCGCAAGGCCGCCTCGTAGCGCAGGCGCGCCGCGGCGAGCGCGTCGAGTTCGGCGGACTGCGGGCGCACCTGCATGGGCGGGGCCGCCTGGGTGCCGCAACGTAGCGCCAGCGCCTGTTGCGCGCTGGCCTGGAGCTCGCGCAGCGTACGGCCGTGGACGACGATGCCATGTGCGTCGGCCCGCGTGATCCACCGCCCGTCCTGTCGGACGGCTAGCAGGACGACGCCCTCGTCGATCGCGCGTTCGGCCGTGGGTTCGGTGTCGGTCACGCGCCCGCCTCCAGGAGCGCGATGACCTCGTCGGCCACCGCGGCCGGCAGCTCTCCGCGGGGCAGTACGAGGTGGCGGCCGGCGGCCTCGTACAGGATGTGGGTGTCGCTCTCCCGTACTGTTGTGAGCTGGATCCCGCGCTGGGCGGCGGCCGCGTTCACGCGATCCCAGCCCGGCGCTGGCCGCTGTTGCATCTGCGCGGTCACCAGCTGCGTCTCATGCCACTCCTCCAGTGGCACGATCATTGGGTGGGCCTGCTTCTCTGAACTAAGGTCAACGGTTTCGGTCGGCTGATTCAGTTGTCGGCAAGATGCTGAGTGGAGTTGCCCCGGTTCGGTAGACACATCAGGGCTTTCGGCTACGCGGCAGCATAGTCGTCTTCTTGAATGGGCTTGAGGGCTTGGCGTCGCTCATATTCGGCCGGGCTGAGCTGGCCGTTAGCGGAGTGACGGCGGCGTGGATTGTAGAAGCCCTCGATGTAGGCGAACACCGCGCGCCCGGCCTCTGACCTGGTGTGGAAAGCACGCCGGTCGATCAGCTCGCACTCCAGCGAGGCGAAGAAGCTCTCGGTGATCGCGTTATCAAAGCACGTGCCGGTGCGGCCGGTGGAGGGGCGCACGCCGGCCTGCGCACACCGCTGGCCGAACGCAATCGACGTATATTGACCGCCCTTGTCGCTGTGATGGATCACCCCGGCGTCAGGGCAGCGCTGACCAACCGCCATCGCCAGGGCATCGGTGACCAGTTCGGTGCGCATGTGCTCGGCCATCGCCCAACCAACGATCCTGCGGGAGAAGACATCCAAGACGACCGCGAGGTAAAGGAAGCCCTGCCACGTCGGCACATACGTGATATCGGCGGTCCAGATCCGGTTCGGCTCGTCGGCTTCGAACGTCCGCCTCACCAGGTCTGAGGCGGCAGCCGCCTTCCTATCCGTAATCGTCGTGCGACAGCCCCGACGCCGAGACACTCCGGCCAGCCCGGCCGCGCGCATCAGCCGGGCCACCCGCTTGCGGCCCACGTTGTCCCCGTCGATCTGGCGCAGGTCGGCGTGGATGCGCGGCGCTCCGTAAATCTCATCGGAGGCCTGATAGTGAGCGTGGATCTTCTCGGTCAGCTCCGCATCGCGACGGGCGCGAGCCGACGGGCCGCGCCCGGCCCAGGCGTAGTAGCCCTGGCGCGACACACCCAGCACCCGGGCCAGCAGGGAGACGCCGTGGTGGTCTTTCTCCGCATGAATCAGCCGGAATCTCATCTCGGCCGATCCGTCTCCCGCGCGAAGAAAACCGCGGCCTTACGCAAGATCTCCTTCTCCTCGCGCAGCAGCTTGACCTCACGACGCAGCCGGGCCAGCTCGTCTTTTTCGGCGCTGGTCAGCCCGTCTTGGCGGCGGCCGTCATCCAGGTCGGCCTGGCGCACCCAGACACGGATCGACTGCGCGGAGGGCTCGAATTCCTTGGCGAGCTCCTCCGGCGACCGTCCCGCGCGCACCAGCTCCACCATCTGCCGGCGAAACTCCGGCGGATAGTTGTTCGGCACAGTGGACTCCTTCTTCCGGGAACCAGGGTTCCTCAGAAATCAGGTGTCCACCAAACCGGGTCAACTCCAGAGTTGATCTAGCGTGTGGCTGGGATCATCCCCAGGTGAATCGAGGAACAGCGTTCTGGCGTGAGCTTTTCCTGACCCGGCTCAGCTCCGAACCAACCATCATCGTGCGGGACGTCGTCGCTGAAGTCCTGGAACGCCAGCCCACGAGTTCGGAGATGAACGCTGCTCGCAAGGCGAGTCATCACATCGCCGAGGCCGGTCAGGCGGTGTTGATGGGCCTGTATCCGAGTCAGGCCAGGGGCGAGGATCGCAGTAGGGCCGGCGAGCGGCGGGTGTCCTGCCTGACGGCCGATGACGCCCTGGTGCGGAGATCGCCATTCTGCGTCAGGCGTAGTGCGACGCAAGAGCCCGGATGGTGGAAAGACCAGGAGTCCGAGGCGTTCAAGCAGGCTGCGGCAGCGACCAGGCCCGAACTGGAGAGGGCGGAGAGGGCCCTCGCTATGCTCCTTCGTCGCTAACGAGGCTTGGGCGGCGAGGCAGTGCGCCCGGCGACATCGCGGAAGGTCGGGATGCCGAGATGGATAGTGGTGGATCGGCGAGCACGCTCGTCGAGCTGAGCGAGCTTGGCCTCGGCGGCGGCGAGGCTGACGCGCAGGTCTTCGGCTTCGCCAAGCCAGCCCTCGCGTTCAGCTTCGGCGATGCGAGCCGTCAGGTTGTCCCGGATGTCTTCCAGACGCCCTCGCTGGGCAGGGTCGACGCGAAGGAGGGGGCAGCGAATACAGCTTTAACCGAACTGATCTTGGTTGGCCGGAAAGATCATGGTCTTCAATCGTGGCAACAGATAGTGACCGAGCAACATGTTCGACGTCAGGTGTTCGGCGTGTCGCTGGCGAGCTGGCTGAGGCCCGATCGGGTGGCGCTGTTGGAGGGTGCCGTCGTGCCGGTCCCGTGGAGCCACTGTTCGATGATGAGGTAGTCAGCTTCGGTGAGGCCGGTGCGTGGGTCGATTCGGTGAAGGAGCGCCGGCCCGGGATGGTGCGCGGAGACCCAGGCGCGATCTTTGTCGGTGACCTCGTCGTCGATCCAGGCGAAGGGGCGTCCTGCCGCCCAGGTGACGAGGGTGCGGGTCTTCCAGTGCAGGCCGTCGCGTTCGTCCTGCTGCTCAGTCTCAGGCTCGTCCGGCCAGGCCACGATCGACAGCGGGGGCAGTCCCAGGCGGGGCGCGATGCACTCGTTGGCATCGTTCATCCAGCTGGTGGCCCAGACCAGCTCGCAAGGCAGCGTCATCAACCGAGCTCCGTGGTCGGGATTGATTCTGACCAAGAGCGGATTTGCTTCTGCTCGCGGCGACGAGACGGGCTGGTAGGTCGGATACTGCTGCGACGGAGCACCGAAGGGGATGAGTGGTCCGTCGACGTCGAGGAAGAGCAGCGGACGCTGTGCGGATCCGGTCACGGCTGCACGATATCGGGAGTGGCGGAAGCATCGGTGAATCGTCCGGCCGTCTTGCGGATACTGGGCATTCCGAGGTTGACGGTGCTCGTGCGGACAGTCGCTTCATGCATGGCTTGAAGCTTCTGCTTCGCTGCCGCGAGAGTGGTCTCGATGGCGGCGATGGAGTTGACCCGGTTTGGTGGACACCTGATTTCTGAGGAACCCTGGTTCCCGGAAGAAGGAGTCCACTGTGCCGAACAACTATCCGCCGGAGTTTCGCCGGCAGATGGTGGAGCTGGTGCGCGCGGGACGGTCGCCGGAGGAGCTCGCCAAGGAATTCGAGCCCTCCGCGCAGTCGATCCGTGTCTGGGTGCGCCAGGCCGACCTGGATGACGGCCGCCGCCAAGACGGGCTGACCAGCGCCGAAAAAGACGAGCTGGCCCGGCTGCGTCGTGAGGTCAAGCTGCTGCGCGAGGAGAAGGAGATCTTGCGTAAGGCCGCGGTTTTCTTCGCGCGGGAGACGGATCGGCCGAGATGAGATTCCGGCTGATTCATGCGGAGAAAGACCACCACGGCGTCTCCCTGCTGGCCCGGGTGCTGGGTGTGTCGCGCCAGGGCTACTACGCCTGGGCCGGGCGCGGCCCGTCGGCTCGCGCCCGTCGCGATGCGGAGCTGACCGAGAAGATCCACGCTCACTATCAGGCCTCCGATGAGATTTACGGAGCGCCGCGCATCCACGCCGACCTGCGCCAGATCGACGGGGACAACGTGGGCCGCAAGCGGGTGGCCCGGCTGATGCGCGCGGCCGGGCTGGCCGGAGTGTCTCGGCGTCGGGGCTGTCGCACGACGATTACGGATAGGAAGGCGGCTGCCGCCTCAGACCTGGTGAGGCGGACGTTCGAAGCCGACGAGCCGAACCGGATCTGGACCGCCGATATCACGTATGTGCCGACGTGGCAGGGCTTCCTTTACCTCGCGGTCGTCTTGGATGTCTTCTCCCGCAGGATCGTTGGTTGGGCGATGGCCGAGCACATGCGCACCGAACTGGTCACCGATGCCCTGGCGATGGCGGTTGGTCAGCGCTGCCCTGACGCCGGGGTGATCCATCACAGCGACAAGGGCGGTCAATATACGTCGATTGCGTTCGGCCAGCGGTGTGCGCAGGCCGGCGTGCGCCCCTCCACCGGCCGCACCGGCACGTGCTTTGATAACGCGATCACCGAGAGCTTCTTCGCCTCGCTGGAGTGCGAGCTGATCGACCGGCGTGCTTTCCACACCAGGTCAGAGGCCGGGCGCGCGGTGTTCGCCTACATCGAGGGCTTCTACAATCCACGCCGCCGTCACTCCGCTAACGGCCAGCTCAGCCCGGCCGAATATGAGCGACGCCAAGCCCTCAAGCCCATTCAAGAAGACGACTATGCTGCCGCGTAGCCGAAAGCCCTGATGTGTCTACCGAACCGGGGCAACTCCAGCGACTTCGCCGAGCCAGCCCTGTTGTTTGGCCTCGGCGAGCCGGTCGATGAGGTTGGCGTGGATTTCTTCCAGCCGCGGCTTCTGAGCTGGGTCAACACGAAGGAGCGGGCATCGGTGACGAAGATTCGATGGAAGTCATGGGGCCGCCATTCGAGAGGTTCACCGATGATGGTGATCTGCGCGGCGGCCGAGGTGGCGATCAGGCATTCGCGGATGTAGCTGCGGGTCAGGGCCCGGTCCTCGGAGCCGTAGCGGCGTTGGAACAGGAACGGCATCGGCGCGCTCCAGGTCTGCTCGAACACGTCGTAGGCGGAGACGAGGGGAATGGCGGCTTGGCCGCGCCGGACTCGGAAGATGATCGCGGTGAGAACCTCCGCGAGCTCGGGCGAGACGAGCAGGAGTCTTTCGGCATCGGTCTTGGACGGGGCGCGCCGCGCCCAGGAATCGGTACTGCCGTTGTGGGAGCGCACCCAGCACTTTCGGATCTACTCTCCGCGGATGATCCCCGGCCCGTTGCAGACCCGCGCCTACATCACGGCCGTGCTGACCTCCCTCACCCGGCGCCGATCCATTCCCGACGACATCGACGACGCCGTACAGATCCGCGTGGACAAGCAGACCATCATCAACACCGGTGACCGCCAATTCGCCGTACTGCTGGAGGAAAACGTCCTGCGCCATCCCATCGGCGGCCCGGAGACCATGGCCGGGCAGCTCGGCCACCTGCTCACCGCGGGCACACTGCCATCAGTGTCGGTGGGCATCATCCCCCTGGACGCCGACCGATCGAGCCTCTGGCCGGTGGAGTGGCTATGTCGGTGAGAACCGGAGCCGAATGTTGCTGACTGGCTCTCTTGATCGACTCAGCCACAGTGCCGTGTCGATGAGTTCGGGAGCCACCACGACAGCTCAGCCGACTCACTGGCAGTCCCCGGCCTTCCTCGATAGCTGCCGACCCCGCCGTCGGCGAAGCCGCAGGTCCAGGTGGAGCGCCCGCAGCGAAGCGAGGACGTACGACCTGGAGGTGCGGTGAGCGACGGCCATACTCGGCAACGAGAAAGGCCGGCGTGGCTCTCGAATTCGCCGACACGAGCCCGGCCCGAGAGCCGTAGCCCGGCTCTCAAAGAGGGCGCCATGTGGCTCCCGTCGTCACCGACATAGCCAGTGGAGGGCTTTTGGATGTTCGACGATACCGAGGTGACGGTCGAGCTGGTCTCCGGGCACCTGACAATCACTCAACCGCGTGAGATCGCCATGTACGCGGCAACGTTCGCCGAACTGGCCACGCTCGCGGTGTACGGCAAAGCCGCCCGCGCCTTGATCACGACCGCGATCCACGCGCTGGACCAAGATGCCTAAGCCGCGCCACCGGATTGCCCGGCAAACGCCGGGTGGGGCGTCGATGCGCGGCGCACATGGGAGGTGCCGGATGATCCACGGCGATGCAGGAAAGATCTTGGATGTGGTGGTCGGCGACGCCACCCTGGCGGCTGTGGAGTTCGATGACGCGCGGGCCTGGCTGGAGCGGGCGCGCCAGCAGCCGATGGAGCCGATCGCGGCCGAGATATGGGTGACCGATCCGGGCTTCCGGCACGTCCTGCTGGTCAAGCACCGCTGGCGCGGATGGGTGCCACCCGGCGGCAAGGTCGAGCCGGGGGAGACGCCGCGCGCCGCGGCGGCGCGCGAGCTCGCCGAGGAGACCGGTGTGCTGGCCGAACTGCTGGCGGTGCCGGCGGCCGTCTTCGTGTGCTCCTACCGCGCCGACTGGTCGTCGACGCTGGGCCTGGCGTACGCCGCGATCGTCAACCGCGATGTGCCGCTGGGCGGCGAGAGCGGACAACCGCCGCGGTGGTTCGGTCTCGACGAGGAATGGGAATCCGTCTTCCCCGAGGACCACGACCGTATCCAGGCGTACGTGCGGCGGCTGACGGCCGAGGACAGGTGATCACGCCTTCCGGCGGCGTGATCAGCGGAGGGCTGATGAGAGGAAGGCCGAGATGCGGGGCAGGATGGGACCGGCCGAACCGTCATGCTCGTCGATCACGTCAAGGCGCAATCGTGGCTGCTGCCCGGCGGCCATGGGACCCCGGCGAGGGCCCTCGCGTCACCGTGCAGCGGGAGGTGGCCATCCGCCCCTTGGTCCGGGCGGCGGTCATAAGCTCGTCTTCGTCGAAGCTCTTCTGCCGCCCCTTGTGGGAAGGGCTCCGTCTTCATTGCGGGGCAGGCCATTGCGCCCATAGACGGGCCCGGCAAAGCAAGCCGCAGACCTCAGGGTCGCTGCACCACGGAGCCGTTTTCCGCCGACTCTTCCATAACGCTCACCATGTGTTGATGTTCCGTAACACAATGGACGCCGCTATCAGGCGATGGCTGACTTCCCGAGGGCGGTATGGACGACATAACGAAACTGGCCGACGTCGCAGCTCTTGACCAGAAGATCACCCCCGAGCAGCTGAGCGCCCGATACGACGCAGACGACGATGCCTTCAGCCTGCTCACCGTCGCGGAGGCGACCCTCAATCGCGTTCCCGCCGGCGTCACCATGTGGTTGTCGTCTCCCGCGATGCGTACCGCGTGGGAGGAGGTCCTCGCCGTCCAAGAGGGCAACCACCAGCTCTCGTGGTGGAACAAGATGACCACCGCCGGAATTGAGGACCCCGACACCTTGCGCACCGACCGGCGCCTGGCCAAGATCCGCCAACGCCGCCGGGAGGCCCAGCTCATCGCGGCCACATCGGCCGCCCCTGTGGCGAACAGCCTCGGGCAGACCCTCGCGTTGCAGCGACTCAAGGACGCCCACCCCGAAGAGACCGATTCGGTGATCGACAAGCTGCGCTGGTCCAGCGGCGTCGCCGCCGACGAACACCCCACCCCTCGAGCCGTCCAGCTTCTGCAACTGAGCGACGATCAGTTCCGCGATCTGGTCGCCCACGACGTGCAGGGCCGTGTAGACGCAGACGCCCTGGGCCACCCCGCCGTGCTGGCCCGCTGGTATGACGCCCTGGTCGATCTGGGATGTCGAACCTTCGAGCAGATCGGCCTGGAAGCCGAAAACCGCAACATCCGCGCATGGTTCGCTGTCCCCGACCGGCATCTGATCGACACCCGGCACGAGGCGCCCATCGACGACTGGGCGCCCAAGCTCACCTTCCTGACCCACCTCCGCGTACGGCTGATGGAACGCAGCAGGCTGCGCCGCGCACACGATCTGCGGCTATCTCGCCAGATCCACCTCCCGCTCCAGCAGCACCTGATCGCGGCCCACCCCGATGAGTACGCCCGCTACCAGCAGCAAGAGCCCGCGGCCGCGCTCTCCTTCGCCGCGCCGCTGGTAGGTGATCGGCGCCCGCCTCACCCCGCCGCGTTCACCGGCTACGCGGCCGTGCTGCACCAATACGAATGGGAGGTGAAATGGATCTACGACGGGCACCGAGTGTGGTTGGACGCCTGGCATGGTGACGATTGGCGCGCAGGCGGTCGTATCGTCGTCACCGCCGCACGTAGCAGAAGCACCGGCCGGTCATCATGGAGGTGGGGTAAACCCCGCTTTGTGTTCTACAGCCGCCGATACCGGCGCTACGCCCTCCTGCTGGATGCACAAGCCCTCGGGCAGATCGCACAGAGCAATCCCGCCGCCGCTCCCTCGCGCCTGCTGAAGGCCGTGGTGCCGCAGACACGCGATCACCTGGAGGCGCTGATTCCCCCGGACGGCTTTCGATGGCGGCATCCGTATCCGCCGCCCGCCCTCATGCCGCTCGACCGCCGATAGACACGGGATTTTCACAAAGCACGGCTGGGCGTGGCCGCAGTGCCGCCCGGCTCCCGCTTCGGCGCCGCAGCGAGCTTGCCGAGCAGGGGCAGCAGGGCGAGCACGCCATGCGCGTCATCACCGCAGATGAAGGCCATTCGGCGAAAAAATAGTCCATGCCGTCATGCGCATCCATCGTCGATCACCAAGCACCCCCGGTGACTTTGGGGAGCCGCGGGGCAAGCATGCCCCCTGAAGATCATCGGCGTCTTGGTGTCGTCACTATCTGATGATCGTGGATCGGCGCGCGGGGCCGACGCTCATCCGCACCAGCCCCTCGGCGAGGGCTTTTTGACACAGCGCGCCCAACTGGACGACCGGGGGAGGGTAGCCGGTGTGAGGCATCTGCGCCGCGACCAGATCCGGTCGGATCACGGCCGAGTCCATCACGCCCTGGCCGTATCCGAGGAGAAACGCGCGCAGGTGACCAGGTGTCCCGGGCAGCCCCTCGCGCCGCAAGGTCGTCTCGATGTCGTCCATCTCCTGGGCGATGGCCTGCGACAGCGCGGGCTCGGCGGCGGCTTTGGCGAGAATCTCCCGCCCGTAGTGATGGTAGAGATGCTCGAGCGACGGGCCGGTCAGCTCCCGGGTCATCCGACGCGCCCTGTACCGCTGCACCGCCTGCACGAGGCGCAGTATTGCCACTGTCATGCCTATGTAGACGGCCTCCGCGGCCCTAAAGATGGCCAGGACCTCTCAATCGTTATCGCACGGCGTTGTTCGCCCCGGCGCGATGCCGGTGGGCACGCCCGAGGGCGAACAGCATCGGAGGGGACAGATCGCCGTTCGGCGGAAAGACCTGGGGCGGGCTGGGTCGTGGGCAGGCCTGCTGGCACTGACCGAACGCCTCTGGCCGAGCGGCACCGTGTTGTCCCGCGCCGACCTGCAGGCCGCCCTCAGCTGAGGGCTGACGATCACCGCGCTGAGCATGCCCGCGGGCATACTCAGGCGGTTGGTGCCCGGGTGCTCGAAACGCTCCACGCCGCTGGCTGCCGGCAGGTGTGCTGAACCCTGCGGCCGCCGTCGCTGTCTGCCGCGACCACGGCAGGACGGCAGATGCCGGCCGTGGCTGTACCGGCCGGCTCCTCGCCCGGTATTGTGCGTTCAGGGCCGTGCACATCGGCCCAAGCCTGCCGGGCGGCCCATGAGCGCGCGGCATCGAGGCGAAGGTGCCCGGCCTTGTCCGGCTCAGCTGCACCACCTGTGTGGAGCATCCCGGTCGCTCGCGACCGTCATCCGCCGTGCCGCTCGAACCTGAATCGTGTGCTGCGGGTCATGGGGCCGTACGCGCCGAAAAAGGGTTGAGCGATGCCGAACGATCACGCCCGCAAGAACCGTGCCAGAAAGCGTCAGCAACGCGCCCCCGGCGCCGCCTACGTCAGCGCCAACGCGGGCACCGCACACCAGCACCCTGCCCCGGATCTGGCCATCCTGGCCGATTCGCCCTACGCCGCCGGCCGCCCGGTGAACCTGCCGCTCGCCGTCGCCGCGGTGGCGGCATGCCGCGCCGGCTGCCAGCCGTGCCAGGCTTCGGTGATCCCGCGGCTGCTCGCCGACCGCGTCACGATCGCGGCGCTGGCCGGCGCCGTCTACGGACTGCTGCCCGTCCCCGGCTCGTTCGCCTCGCCGGCGACCCGCACCTGGCAGCCGCTCGCCCGGCAGGCAAACGACAGCGGCGACGGCGCCGAGGCGCTGGCCGCCCTGGACCGCATGCCGGCCGAGGAGGTCGCGGACCTCCTGGACGACGCGCGCGACCACTGGGCCGCGGGCGGCGCCGACATCAGCCCGTTCCTCCTCGACCTGGAGGCGGCCGACGACACCGAATCCGAGCCTGGGGCCGGTGCGGCGGGCGGGCCGCCGAGCTACGCGCTTTTCCCCGGCATGGTGAATACCTCCCACGGCGGGCCGTTGCCCATCGTGATCCTGGAGCCGCAGGCGCCCGACGCCGGAGCCGACGACCTGCGCAGCCGGTGCGGATGGCCCCGCTGGGACCTGACCGTCATCCCCGAGCCGGACCCGGCCTGGCGGCTGCGGCTGAACGTCGCCGCCCAGTCCGTGGAAGCGATCGCCCATGTGGATCATGAGGGCTGGGATGACATTGTCCTGTGGGAAGCGTCCGAGGCGACGACGCTGCCTGACGACTGGTGGCACCTCATCGACCGCACCCAGCACGTCCTGCTGTGCGGCCCGGCCACCGCCGTCAGCACTCACGCCACGCCCGCCGACGCATTGACCGCGGCGGTCGGCGCCGGCCCGCTGATGGCCGTGGTCGCTCGGGTGAGGTTCCTATGAGCGCCGAGCACAAGAAGCAGACCTCGACGGATCCGGCCCGCACCGAGCACCTCCGTTGTGGGAAGCGCATCACCCTGGACGAGCTCGCCGTGCACCTGGACGCCGCCCGGGTGTGGCTGCGCCAGCTCGCCCTCGCCGCCGAAACCCCAGCCGTGCCGATCGAACTCGGCGCCAACATCTGTGACCGGCTGGATGCGATGGCCGATGAGCTGGGCAGGCTCGGCCAGGACGTCGCGCGAGCCGACGCGGTCATCTCCCAATGGCAGCCGCTACGGCCCTACCTGCCCAACTGGGAGCCGTGGGGAGCCCGCGCGCACGGCTCCGACCGGCAGCAGTGGGGCAAACGGCTGTCCACCGTGCTGTCGCTGCACCAAGTGCTGGCCCTGGTCTCCGAAGACCTGCCGTGGCGCGATGAGGAGCCGGGCATCGCCTACCTCGACGGGCTCAATGGCATCCCCGGTTTGGAGGAGTGGGAGTCGCCACGCGCCGCCCGGGCGGCGGCGATCCAGGCCCAGGCCCGGCAGGAGGTGTGCGCCACCTGCCAGGCCATCGCGGGCACCCACTGCCGGACGAAGAACGGCCACATCGCCGAGACCTACCACAAGCCGCGCATCACGCTGGCGACCCGAGTGGTAGACGACGGCCTGCAGGAGCAGCAATGAGCGACGACATGCTGCGGTACGCGCCCAGCCTGCGGTATGCGACCCTGTGGTGGATCTGGGGGCGCCCCGGCCCCGCCGGAGGCTGGCAGCTGCGCCTGCCCGATGCCCCCGACGACCAGGTGCTGCGCCCGCCCCAGCGCGGCATGCCCCCAGAGGAGATCAGCGCCTGGATGGAGGAGGTTGTGGCCGAGCACGGTTGGCGCCGACACAACGCGGCACCCTGGCCGCCGTTTGATCCGCCGCCGTTCGTGACCGAGGTCCCAGTTGTGCCTGCCGAGCCCGACCCCACCACCGAGGTGAGGATGACGTCCTGATGTGCCGCATCATCGGGGTCCCCGACTCGATCGACGTCGCCGCGGTAGCCGCTGTGCTCGGGGGTAGGGTCCGGTGGCGGTGGCTGTACCTGCCTGCGCCGGGGTGGTCGAGCCGGATCGTCTGCCCGCCGATGACGGAGCTGGTCGGCGAGTTCACCGAGTGCCGGACCGCCTCTGAGGGCGGGCCCGGCTGGGTGACGACCGCGCTCGCCGAGGCCCTGGGCATCCTCGGGTGGGAGGAGTCCGCCCTTAACAACTCCTAACAAAATGCGATCAGTAAGCCTTTTTTCATCCTGGCATCGCAGCTCATCGCTGGTGAGGGCAGGGAACAGAGCACTGTCAGTACTCAAGGAAGCCGTGGGCGGTCACGATGCGGCTGGAAGCGTTCGGCCGTACCCCGGTGATGTGCTCGGCCAGCTGCCGCGCCGCGACAAGCCCGCCCTCTGAGTTGCCATGGACCAGGCCGAGTTCGATCCGGTCGGCCAGGTAGTCCGCTTGGGCGTCGGCCTCGGGATGGGGGATCAGCGGGTCGAACGACAGGACCTTGTGGCCGTCCGCGTAGTGGACGAAGTCCGCGACCCTGTTGGCGTTGACGAAGACGCTTGCCGTGACCGTTCCGGCCGACAAGGGCCGCAGCACCTCGTCCAGCCTGCCGGCGAAGCCGTTGAACTCGCCCAGAATGGTGCCCCCCTCGGCCGGATGGGCGCAGATGAGACCCTCCTCAATTTCGCCTTCCTCGTCGTCACCGTCGAACACCTCGATCCCAAGGCGGGCCAACGCCTCGTACGGGGTAAGGCCGCGGACGTGCGTTGCACAGAATGCATCGTCATCAAGCCAGCTGTAGACGCTCACGAGAATCCTGCTCTCTCCGTGGTTAGATCAGAGAAATCCTGACATGCGGGCCCGACGGAAATCGCGTGCGGCCTCGAGAGGTGACATCAGCGCACCCCGGTGCTAGCCCGCAGACTTGCCCCCGGTTGCGAGCAGGGTGTGCTGGCCTGCGATGTCCGCAGTCCAGGGCGGCTACGGAGCCTTACGCGGTGGCGGTGGCGGTGTCGGTGTCGGTGCCGGCGTCACGCAGAATGAGCCTTTAGGCTCACATGCCGGGCGTCGTAAGCGCAGTCGATCTAGACTCAAACTGGGCGAGGCCGCCAGTAGCCGGCTCAGCGGTACTCCATTTCCTGCTCTGACCGTCTGATGCTTCCGCATCAGGGTGAAAAAGGCTCAGCGATTGAGGCGTCGCCAGCAGATGATGGCAGAGGCCAGGGTCATGAAGGCCTCGTGGATGTCGTCGCGGATCTCCCAGCGGATGCGTAATCGGCGAAACCAGTGCAGCAGGGCGATCGTCTGCTCAACCACCCAGCGATGCACGCCCAGGCCGGAGCCATGCGCGGTCCCGCGGCGCACAATGATCGGCTCGATGCTCTTCTCTCGCAGCTGGCGGCGGTAGCGGTCGTGATCGTAGGCGCGGTCGGCATCCAGCGTCTTGGGCCCTCGGCGAGGCTTGCCGACCTTGCCGCGGACTGGTGGAATCGCCTCCACCAGGGGCATGAGCTGCAGGATGTCGTTGCGGTTGCCGCCGCCGAGGCTGACCGCCAACGGGATGCCGTTCCCGTCGGTGATCACACGGTGCTTGGAGCCGGTCTTGCCTCGATCGACCGGGCTCGGGCCGGTTTGGGCCGCCCTTGAGCGCCCGCACCTGCGAGCTGTCGATCACCGCCTTGGACCAGTCCAGCCGGTCAGCGGCGTGCAGCTCGGCCAGTAGCAGCTCATGCAGGGCGTTCCAGACGCCGGTCTGATGCCAGTCGCGCAGCCGCCGCCAGCAGGTCATGCCCGAGCCGAAGCCCAGCTCCTGGGGTAGGAACTCCCACGGGATCGCGGTGTAGAGCACGAACAGGATTCCGCACAACGCTTTGCGGTCGTCGATCCGCTTGCGTCCGGGGTAGCGGTAGCGACGTTCGACCGTCGGAAGCAACGGCTCGATCCGTTGCCAGGGTCCATCGGACACGATTCAGGGTGGCTGTTCGCCCTTCCTCACACCCGGTTCAACGACCGATCATGTCCGCGGACTCGACCGACCTCATTCCGTTAGGAGTTGTACGGCGGCCCAGGGCCTTACCTGTCAGTAGTGTGCTCAGCTGCGCGGCCGGTCAAGGTCCAGGCCGCCGGGCAGGCCCGCACCGGCGGAACTCAATCGGACCAGCTTCGACAGGGCGAGACTTATCGGCACCTACTTCAGCTGGGCCAAGCTCACCTATACCCGCTTCGATAACGCAACGCTCATCGACGCGCATTTCGACTGGTCGACACTCACCAAGGTGAGCTTCGCCTATGCGGTCCTCACGCGCACCCCCTTCGACAGGGCCAGGCGCATCGACACGGTTTCCCCGCCGCTGCCGCAGCCAGGCTCAGGCCGATGACGATGCCGGCCGGATCAGCCTGGTTGGCCCGTCGGACCGGTTTAACGTGCGAACCGGTTCCGTCGCGGGTTCACCCCCGAAGCAGGATCAACAGGGAAAAAGGAAAAGCCGATCCACATGCCACGGGCGGTCTAGGCTGGCAGGAGTACGCGAAGGAGACCTCTGATGACCGCTCAGCCCCACGGCCCCGACCCGACCCCGACCCTTGAGCGCACGCCCAAGGCCATTCGCGCCGCGCTCGCGCCGCAGCACGTCGAGACGTTCGACCGGGAATACCGGGCGGCCATGGCACAGGCGACCGAGGAACTCGACTTGGCCCCGGCCCTGGACTTCGTCGAGCGCTGGTGGCCGATCGCCGTGCTGTGTGCCCGGGGGGAGTACCAGCGGGTGGTGGAGGTCGCCGCCGGTATCGCCGGCAGCGGCCAGAATCTCGCGACGATTGGGTGGGACGCGATCGAGGCACGGCTACGCTCCCGCATCGCCGCCGGCGAGTAACGGCAGGTGTATCAGGTCGAGCACGACCCCGACGTCCTGGCCCAGCTCGACACCCTGCCCGTCGCGGCACTGCCGTTCTACCTGGAGTTACGCGCCGCGCTGGAGAGCGCCCCATGGAGCTTTCCGTCCGCGAGCACGACCAATCCCGACGCGCCGCTGCGCTCGGCTGCGTTCGGTGACCACAAACACGGCCTGGTCTTCTTCCTGATCTTGGAGGATCAACGACGGGTCGCCATCGTCAAAGTCCTCTGGGCCAGCTGACCCATCTTCACCATCAGCCCCGCGTGCCAGCGGAAAAGCCAACTCTGGCAACGGTCGGTCGACGACGGCGCACAGTGGCTATTTCCGTCCCGCCGTAGATGGCCTGTCGGGTTGGGTCGGACCGGGGCGCCCTGCCGTGATTGCTCATGGCCGGTTGCCCACCGGCCCGTACTCGAGCCACCGCCACTGGCTGGTCGGCTGTGCCTGCTCGCCCGTGACCAGGCGCCCTTCCAGAACCCACTCGGCGTTTTGGTCCTGGGTGTAGGTCACCCGCATGTACACGTGCTGACGATCATTCAGCGCGGCCCACGCGTCAACGGCGCGCTTCGATGGCGGCTGAGGCGACGCTACCGATCACGACCGGCACCGCTCGGCCGATTGCGTCCGCGCCGAATTCTTACGTATGCACCTCGCCATCTTGCGCAAGGGGGCTTCGGTGCATCTCCTACACCGAAGGTCTCCGCCGCTTCAACGATGCGCAACCCGTGCTGTCGAGGCCAATGGCGAACAGGCGCTCCTGCCCTGTTCACAGGGATGTGCTCTCCAGCATGGCGAGGACCTTCGGCCCGCAAAGTTCACGTACTTCGAGAAGTAAATCGAGAAAAGGCTCTATTATTCGGATGTCAATGGTTTCCCGCAGATAGGCCGATGGAATTTCCAACAGTTCTTCCATCGCTTGAAGGCCTCTAAGTGTTAGCTCCGCATTTCCCTCTTCGAGAGAGGGGATAAGGGTTTGAGCCAAATACCCCACATATTCATAAAGCGATAGCGGAATCCCCTCCTCTTCCTCCCATAGCTGCTGCTGCTGCTGAATTATCGGCACTGCTTCAGGAACAAGCTTAATAATTATCGCCCGTACTTCAAGGATTAGATTGTCGAGATCGACATTTGCGGAATCTTGTGGATTAAACAACTGATCATCCCCTTGATCCGACACGACCCACCTCCCGATAAACAGCGGAACCGCTTCACTTCAATGATTCATTTCATGCTTACGTGAAGTGCAAGGATATCACTCCTTCGCCACACATTCGCGATGCGACAGGGATCACATCGTGTAGTCTCTCTTCTCGGCATATGGGTCATCGCATTCATTGCTGTTCACACACCCCCACCACCAGAATCCGAATCCAACAACCGTGAATACGTCGACGAGGATGCCTCCAGCCCTCGCCAGCTTGCCCAAGACTCCGAGGAATCCCGGGCGCTCGGTCGTTCTGGGCTCCCACTTAGGCTGTTTATAACCCTGCGGGTCATGGGTGAACTTCTCTCCGGTTATTTCACTGACGGCATACCTCGTCAGGGTTTTCTTCATCACGCGTGCCAAGTCGTTCATCCTGGCAGCGTCGGCCGTTACCCAAGCCATCACCTTTCCAGTGACATCCTTGCTTGTAATGGCGAGCCAAATTCTAGTGAACTCTTTAAGCGCGACGGCTCGATCGCTGGCCGATAGTACCTTATTGTGAGACTTTCTATCTGCTTCCAGAAGTTCGGACAGCTGCGCCATTATCCCGGCGGCTTTATTGGGATGATATTTATTATTGATCATGAGGCCGGTTCTGAACTCAAATTCCAGCCCGGCCGCTACCGTCCCGTCCCCGACGACGCCCGGTCTCGTGCCTGGACGAGCGTAGATCCCTCCGTCGACCTTCTCGAGAATGTCCCTGAGCCTAGAATTCGACACGGTAGGGGCTTTGGCTGGCTTGTTGGGAACCCAGCGGGTGCCGTCCCATCGCGAAGTCGCGCGTTTCCTGATGCACGACTCACTGTTGCTGCCACTGCAAGGATCTGTGCTTCCGGGCGGCCCTCCTGCGCGGCTTCCAGCAACAGGCACCACTATCAAGGACCAAAGAGTGGCGAACATGTCATCGCTCGCCTGGTAGTTAGTCGCCAGCATAAGGTGGTCGTATGCCGCCATGTAGGCGTCACGCTGCTCCTCGGTCGCAGCCCAGATGTTGACTCCCTTAGGCGCAAGCCTGCCGTTAGGCATGTAGCCGATTCGCTGCGCCTCTTCGTCTGATAGCCCTGGATTCCAGCGCAAGTCCCAATGCGCTTGTCCTCCGCCGTTCATATAGCAACCGCACGGCTGATCGGGCCACGCGTAGTACGGCTTCCCCGGGATGGCTTCTATCGGGGTGGAGTCCCAGCCCCGACTACGCGACTGCAGGGAACTGGTCCAGTCATAGGACTGCCAATCGGAGATCCCGCTCGTGCCGTTTTGGGAGCCTCCGGTCTGGACCACGATGCTGTGACCGGTGGGATCGGCGTTGGTGAGGGGGCCGGCGTTGGCGTAGGAGTAGCGGTTGGCCTGCACCGACGGGTTCGGGCTGAGGGTGGCGGTGTCGCGGGAGGCGAAGCTGCCAGTGCCGGGCTGGTACCAGCGGGCGTGCATGTTGACCTTGCCGGTGTCCGGGTCGGTGTACTCGCCCTGGTAGCCCGGGGAGCGCTGGGTGCCGGAGCGGTGGGTGACCTCGCCGAACGGGTCGTAGGCAGTCGAGTCGACCAGTGCGGTGCCGGAGAAGGTGCCCACCACGTCGCCGTGCAGATCGGACATCACGCCGAGCGCGGGGCCACCGCCCTCCTGCAGGCTGAGCAGGCCGCCGAACAGGTCACGGCCGTACTTGGCCTGGACGGCACCGGCGGCATCGGTGATGACGCTGATGTCGTTGGTCAGACCGGAGTAGACGAACCGCTGCTGGGCGGCGCCCTTGGTGCGGGAGGTCATCCGGCCGAGGGCGTCGTAGCCATAGCTGGCCTCGCCGTCGGAGATGAGCTGGTCGAAGGCGTCGAAGGTGAGGTTCTTGGTGACGCCGCCGGTGGTCTCCGAAGCGAGGGTGCCGCGGGGGGTGTAGGTGTAGTCGACCCCGCCGCCGGAGGTCAGCCGGTTGCGCTCGTCGTAGCTGAAGGTCTTGGTCCCGGCCTTGGTGCGGTTGCCCGCGTCGTCCCACTCATAGGCGGTGCCGGCGCCACCGGGCGCGGTCCAAGAGGTCAGGCGCCCTGCGTGGTCATAGCCGTAGGTGTTGACCCCGGCTCCGGCGGTGCCGGTAGTGGTCTTGGTGGTGAGGTTGTCATCCTTGTCCCAGCCATAGACGATCTTCGACAGCTGGGTGCCGGCGCTGTTCTTCAGCGTGTGCGAGGCGAGCCGATCCATGGCGTCGTAGGTGTAGCTCTGGCTGCCCGCCGGGTTGGCCGAGGTCTTGTTGGTGAGCCGGTCGGCGTCGTCGTAGCCATAGGTCCAGGTGCGGCCGGTGACCGGGTCGGTCGCGGTTTTGAGGTTGCCGGCACTGTCGTAGGTGTAGGCGGCGGTGCCGGTCGGGTCGACCCGCTGGGTAAGGCTGCCCAACCCGTCGTAGGTGTAGGTGGCGATCTGGTTGGTGGCCTTGGAGACCTTGGTCGGCAGGCTGCGGTCGTTGTAGTCCAGGGTGTAGTCGCCGATCGCGGTCACCCGGCCCGCCGGGTCATAGGTCACGGTGCGCTCGGCGGTGGCGGCCGAGGCGCCGGCGCCGGTCTGCTTGGTCAGCTGATCTCGAGGGTCGAAGGTGCGGTCGATCCGCACCCCGCCCGGCTGCAGGGTGGTCACAGCGTTGCCGGCCGCGTCGTAGACGCTGGTCCAGGTGCGGTCAGCGGCATCGGGGTGCGCGGTGGTGGCCGGTTCGATGACCGATTCGGCCAGGCCGAGGGTGTTGTAGGTGGTCCAGGTGGTGTTGCCGCGGCCGTCGGTGAGGCGGGTGCGGGCTCCGGTGGCGTCGTAGCCGAACGTGGTGGTGATCGACTTATCCGCGGCGACCGACTCGATCAGCGAGGTCTGCCGGCCCGCCGCGTCGAAGGTCTGCCGGGTGAGGTGCCCTTCGCCGGAGGTGCGGCTGGTCTGGTTGCCGGCCGGGTCGTAGCCGAAGCCCAGAGTGCGGACGACGGCGCCGGTGGCGTCGAATTCTTTGGCGCCGATTTTGCGTCCGGCCAGGTCGTATTCGGCCTCGGCGACATTGCCCAGCGTATTGGTTGTCTGGGCGGTGCGCCCGAGAAGGTCATAGTCGAAGGTGGACTTGTGGGTGAGCGGGTCGGTGACGCTGGTGACCTGGCCGGCGGCGTTGACGGTGTAGCCGGTGGTCTTATTGCCGGGGGCAACGCTCTTGGTGAGGTTGTCGGCGGTGTCGTAGCTCAGCGTGGTGGTGTAGGCGGCGGTGGTGGGCTTGCGCTCGATCTGCGTGGCGGTGATCTTCCGACCGAGATCGTCGAAGGTGGCCTCGCTGCGCGCGCCGGTGGGGTCGATCAGCGCGAGTGGCTCGCCCAGTAGATCGTATTCCGATACTCGTGCCCCTCCCGGTCCTGAAGGGCCAGGGTCGGTCACCCGAACTGGACGATTCAACGCATCGTATTCGGTTGAGGTGACATAGCCGCGCGGGTCGGTGGTTTTGGTTACGCGGCCTGCACTGTCATAGGTGTAGGTGACCTTGGGGGTGATCGGGTCGCCGCCAGGGGGAGTGTAGGCGGGGGAAGTGGCCGAGGTCAGCCGGCCGGCCTTGTCGAAGGCCGAGACGACGGTGCGTCCTTCGGCATCCACCGTATGGGTCTTCAGCCCGGCGGTGTCATAGCCGAACGTCACCGTGGGCCGCCCGTCTGTGGCCGTCCCGTTCTTGTCGATCTTCACCTGCGGGGCCGTGGTCTCCACCAGCCGACCCGCCGCGTCGTAGCGCAGCGTGGTGGTGAAGTCCGCGGCGGTAGCGCCGGAAGCGTTGCCGCGCGGGTCAGTCGCCTCGATGAGCAGGCCGCGGTCGTCGTAGGTGCTGGTGGAGACCAGGTCGTCGGCGCCGTTTTCCACCGTCTGTTTCGTCACCAGGCCCAACGCATTGTAGGCATACAGGGTGGATTCGGTGCGGGTGCTGCCCGCACCGGTGAAGTCCTTCTTGGTGACGTTGCCGGCCGCGTCGTAGGCGTAGGCGGTGGTGCGCTTGAGCACAGCGGGGTCGAACGTGGTGGAGGTGAGGCGTCTGGCGGCGTCGTAGACGTAGTCGGTGGTGGCCTTGCCTCCGCCGGTGACCTGCTTGGTGAGGTTGCCGGCCGCGTCGTAGGTGTTGGCCTGCAGCACCACGTCGGCCGGGGTGGTCGAGCCGTTCAGCTTGACGTCGTCGGCGATCGTCTGTGACAGCCGGTTGTCGGTGAAGTAGGTGTAGGAGGTCTTGCGGCCCATCGCGTCGGTCACGGTGGCCAGCCGTCCGGCCGGGTCGTAGGAGCGCGACTCCAGCACCACATCTTTGGCCGCCTGCGGGCTGACCGGGCTACCGGTCCAATTCTTGATCGTTTTTGAGGCTTGCTCACCGCGCTTGGTGTAGCCGTAGGTGTAGACGGTTCCCAGCGGGTCGGTCGTCGAGACCTGAGCGCCGGTGACATCCCAGGCGGTGCGGACCACGCCGCCCTCAGGATCGGTCACCGTCTCGGCCCGGCCGAAGGCGTCGTAGGTGGAGGTGGTGGTGCGTGCCGCATCCCCGCCGGTCAGGTCGGTGAAAGTCTGCGTGAGCGTGTTGCCGTCCGCGTCATAGGTGGAGGTGACTTTGGCGGTGTGGGTGACGCCTGTGACCTCGTTCTTCACCCCGGCGCCGGTCTGCGTGAGCAGCCGACCAAGCCCGTCGTAGGTGAAGGTGGAGGTGATCCCGTCGGGATGAGCGGTGGAGATCTCGGTGCGGGAGGCCGGCCGGCCCAGCGCGTCGTAGACGAACGTGACCTTCAACCCGGACGGGCTGGTCTGCTCGGCCAGATCCCCGGCCGCGTTGTAGCGGTAGGTCGTCTCGTCGCCCTTGGCGTTCTTCTGCGACTTCACCAGGCCCGCCGGGGTGATTCCGCCACCGACCGCGGGCTCAGTGCCATCGGTATAGGTGAAGGTCACCGAGCGGCCGCTGGGAAAGTCCGGCGTGGCTGGACTGGTCACCTTGGCCACGTTGCCACGAGCGGTGTATTCCCGGATCGCCAGATAGGTGGTGTCGGTGGCGTTGGCCGAGCGTGCGTCCCGGGAGGCGATCACCCGGTCGTTGCGCGGGTCGAACTCATCGGCGCTGTTGAGGTGGAACGACTGGCGGGCCGTCTGGCAGCTTCCCGCCGCCCGGCAGGTCTTGACCGCGGTGGTGTTGCCCCGAGCGTCGTTGACCTGCTCGATGACGTTGCCGTTGGGATCGGTCATCTTGGCCAGGAACCCGCCGGTGTCGTAGTCGTATGCGGTGACCTTGCCCAGCTGGTCGGTGCGGCTGACCAGGCGGTCACCGCGCCAGGGGTCGTGGGCGTAGGTCAGCGTGTTGTTCTTCGGGTCGGTCACGGTGACCGTCGAGGTGCCCTCCCCCCACCAGTCGGTGGCCGGGACGCCGACCTTCCAGGTGCCGCCGTGCTGGTCGAGGTGGGTGGTGAGCCGCTCGGTGCCCGCGTCGTAGGTGTTGGTCGCCCACACCCGCCCGGACGGCAGCGTGATCTTCGTGAGCTTGGTCGGCGCCTCGGCCCGGGCCGCGTAGTGCAGCGCCACCTCGGCCGCCGTCAGCGGCTTGCCGTAGATCGCGACCTCGTCGATGAACCCGGCGAAGGGGAACTCCTGCGAACCGGTCCCAGCCGGCAGCCCCGGCGCCGACCCCTTGGTCACGATGCCGGCGCCGACCGCGGCGTACGGACGCCAGGTGTTCACCTGGCCGGTCAGCGTGCCGACCTGCGCCCCGTCCAGATACAGGACCTGGTCGGCACCCGAAACCGTCAGCACCACGTGGTGCCACTGATTGTCGTTGACCGCGGCCGCCGACGCCATCGGGGCGGCCACCGCCTTGAACGAGCCGCGCAGCTTGCCGTCGGTGCCGACATACAGCATCGGCCCTTCCGGCACCGTGCCGTAATCGGTGGAGGCGGCCATCAACACGCCGGAGCCGGCGGTCTTGAACCACATCTCCACCGAGGTCTGATCTCCCGGACGGGTCATCGCGCTTTCGGGCAGCTCCACCATCGAGTTGTTGAACTGCACCGCCGTGTCCGTGCTTCCCGCCAGCGCGCCGGGCTTGCCGTAGACCACGCTGGTGCGCACGCCGCTGTACTCGGCGCTGCCCGCCGAGCCCAGGTCGGCCGCCTCCCACCCGGATGCCTCGCCCAGCCGCCAGTAGCCGTACGGCTCGGCGTCTTCGACGATGCCGCGATACTGCGACCCGCTGCCGTAGGCGTACTGGGTGCAGTTGGGCGCGGCCACCGGCGCGCACGCCGCCATCAGCCGGTCGCCGTCGTATTGGTAGGTCCACATCACCGGGGCGCCGTCCACCGCGTCACTGGACACTCCGGTCACGTGCGCGCCGGTCCAGGTGAACGTCAGCGACCGGCCGCCGGTCGCCGTCACCTTCTCCAGCTTGCCGCCCGTGCCGTAGAGGAGATCCTGCCCCCGGCCGTAGGCGTCGGTCACCTTCGTCAACCGGCCCTGGGCGTCGAAGACATAGGAGGTGGCCGATTTGTCCATCAGCCGCCAGCCGCCGCCGGTCACATCGGCCAGCGTGGCGTACATGCCCGGCGGCGGCTGGAAGGTGCCGTCGCCGTTGGCGGCGAACCGCACCCGGCGCCCGTCGGGGTAGGTCACCAGCGCGGTCACCAGCGCCCCGCGCACCTCGCGCACCAGCTTCATGTCCCACCGGCTCGACCAGCCCGCGCCAAAAAGGCCATCGGTGCGCGCGTCCATGCTGTTGTAAGAGCGCGTCACCGACAGCGGCGGACCGGCCGTGGCCACCGACAGATCCGTGGTCTCGGTGGTGTAGTTGCCCGCCAGTTGCTGAAACTCCTGACCGTTGACCCCGCGGGCGGCCAGCTGCGAGCCGACCACCGGCTGGCGCACCCCGGTGGTGAAGGAAGCCACCGAAGAGGTCGTCTTCAGGCCGTTGGAGGTGTCGGTGGCGGTCGCGGTCCACCAGTACTGCTTGCTCCAGGCCAGCTTCCCGGCCGGAACCTTCCATGCCCCTACCCAGTAGTCGCTCACCGTGGCGGAGGTGGTGCAGGTCCCGGTCATCGCCGCGCTGTCACAGACCTTGAAGGTGAAACCGATCTGCGTAAGAGAAGAGGAGTCGTTGCTGTGTCCCTGGGCCCGCAAGGTCGGCGTCCGCGACTCCACCAGCATCTGATCGTCGGGATAGACGACGTCCACCGACGGAGACTGGTGAATCGAGCACGTTCCTATGTTGGTCCACGCCCTGTCGGAGTCCGGAGGCACCCCTACCGTGCTGTTGAAGCCGCTCACCTGCCACAGGTCCAGGCTGCCCCAGCGAACCACGTCTCCGTAGCCGTAGCGCCGGGTCGAGTCCCAGCTCGAATAGCCGTCGCACCAGACCTCCGCCGTCGCAGCGGTGTTGCCGGTGGCATCGGCCACGCCCTGGCGCTCAGCCCGCTGCGCGTCCGACGGAGCCGAACCGCCGTCCTTGGAGGTGGCGGCTGCGGCTTCGTCGGTGAATCGCTTCTCAATCGGCAGTGCGGCGTCATCCTCGCGGGGATCTTGCTGAGGACCTTGCGGCACCTCCACCGACGTCGCCGTCGCCGCGGAATCAACCAATGACGCGAGCCCTTCAGCTGACCCCGTCATCTGCTGGGGAGAATCAACGCCGTCTTGCACCAGCGTGACGACGCGCACCGCAGCGGTTGCCGGAAGCGCTGATAAGGACAACAAGCCCGGCATCAGCGCCGTCGTGAGTGCCAGCGTCCTCCAGGCCCTACGGCTCGCCGAACGCGACCATGACAAACTGCGGCGCATACGCCGTCACCTTCCGAACCAGTCAGTGCGACGGCCTACGCCCCGCGCTACTCCACCCCGCCCCTCTGACGAGATCAAAGACAGCGGCTTAGAGCGTTCCATCAGCAAACGGTCAGAAGTTACACAGCGATCGTCTGGGGCACAAGATCTACATAAGGAATAAATAAAACCAAGAGGTCAAACAGTGATGAAGATCACTTTTCGGGCAGTTGTCTTTCTTGGCTGATGGCACCGGCGAACGTCAGCTCTTAGGGCTCATCAGGCCTGGCAGGGCCCCCGCAGCCTTCCCGTCTCGGGGCCAGGTCGACCATGATGAGACGACGGCCTCGGGGTGGGATGTGGAGGCCACGACCCTGCTGTACGACGACCAGCCGGACCGGGCGCTACGCGCCGCTCAGCAGGGCGTCGCTCTGGCGCCGGCCGGAAGCGTCGCGCAGATACGCCTGGCGGGGCAACTGGCGCGCACCCAGGCCCGGCTCGGACATACCGATCCGGCCGCTGATGCGCTCAACCTGCTGTGTGGCCACGCCGAGCGGCAGGTGCCGCACGCGCGGGGTCTGTTCAGCAGCGCCGCCGCCCAGTCGTGGTCGGTGGCAGCTACGACGAGTTTGTGCCTTGGCCATAGCGAGCAGGCCCGTGCCTTCGCCGACCAGGCGATGGAGGTGTACGGGCTGGATCCGCGGGTTTCGCCGACCAGACGAGCGATCACCGCGTTGGAGCTGGGGATCGCCTGCGCCCGGCTGGGTGATCCTGAGCAGGCAGTCACTTACGGCATGGCCGCGATCTCCACTCCGCGCTACTCCTCGGCGATCGTGGCCCGCAGTTCCAGCCTTGGTGCCACGCTGGAGCGCACTTACCCTGAGGCGACGGTGGTTGCTCAGTTCTCCCAGGACGTGGCCACGCTGAAAGGACGTGCGGGCGGAGTTCAAGGGCGTTTAACTGATCGGGAGACCATCGTGCAGGTAGGTCGTCTGCCTCGTGCGGCGAGCCGCCAGACTGACCAGCCTCCCCTCGCCGGAGGCGGGATCAGATGTCAGTCGGCGGTGAGCCGTTCGGCTTCTGCGTGGGAGTGCCTCGACTAGGACGAGCTCTACCCAGAGGCCGTCCCCGAGGGCGTCGAGTGATGCCATGATCCCTCCTCACCGGAGGGGGCGTTCAGGCCATATCGGCGGCTTACGGGCATGCCGGAACCGATCCGGACAGCGGAAAACTCTCGCCCGTGCTGGGCGAGGGCTTCTTGGTCGCATCTGGGCTCAGCTGGTGCGGTACTCCACCCATGCTCGGCATCCCCGGCATGCGCAAAAGGCGCCCAAGCGGCACGGCCCAATGGCCCAACGGAGGGCATCATGCGCGGCGAACCGGGGGAGCCGGCGGTTCGGTGTGCGGTCACCGCCGGCCCAGCTACCGCCGCCATGACCGGCCGCCGCGCCTCACCAGGAACCCGTCGCCCTGCGACTACACGTAATCGCGCAGCGCTCGGGCGTGGGCGGGGTGGCGCAGCTTGGCCATGGTCTTGGATTCGATCTGCCGGATCCGCTCCCGGGTCACCCCATAGACCTTGCCGATCTCGTCCAACGTCTTGGGTTGGCCGTCTTTCAGGCCGAACCGCAGACGCATCACCCCGGCCTCCCGCTCCGACAGCGTCTCCAGCACCGCGTGCAGCTGTTGCTGCAGCAGGGCGAAGGCCACCGTCTCCTCCGGGGTGATCGCCTCGGCGTCTTCGATCACATCGCCGAACTCGGCATCCCCCTCGACACCGAGCGGGGTGTGCAGGGAGATCGGCTCGCGGCCGTACTTCTGCACCTCGGTGATCTTCTCCACGGTCATGTCCAGCTCGAGCGCGAGCTCGTCGGGGGCCGGTTCGCGGCCAAGGGCGACCAGCATCTGGCGTCGCACCCGCGCCACCTTGTTGATCACTTCGACCATGTGCACCGGAATGCGAATGGTGCGCGCCTGATCGGCCAGCGCACGGGTGACGGCCTGCTTGATCCACCAGGTGGCGTAGGTGGAGAACTTGAACCCCTTGGTGTAGTCGAACTTCTCCACCGCGCGAATCAGCCCCAGGTTGCCCTCCTGGATCAGGTCGGCGAAGGCCATGCCCCGGCCGGTGTGCCGCTTGGCGATCGAGACCACCAGGCGAAGGTTGGCCTCCAGCAGATGGTCCTTGGCACGGCGGCCGTCCTCGGCCAGCCACTGCAGCTCCGCCCGCACATCCGACGGCACCGCGGCGCCGTCCACGCCGCCATGCCGGGTAAGCCGTTCCGCGGCGAACACTCCGGCCTCGATGCGCTGGGCCAGCTCGACCTCTTGTTCGGCCGACAGCAGGGCGACCTTGCCGATCTGCTGGAGGTAGTCCTTGACCGCGTCGGCGCTGGCGCCCGGCCCGGCGGATGGGGTGGGGGAGTGGTCTTCGTCGGGGTCGGGGTCGGACAGGATCAGCACATCGTCGTCGGTGAGAGGTTCGGTGGTGGGTTCGGCGGTGATGGTCACAGCGGCGGCACCTTTCCCGGGGGAAACCTGTGCCGATCACCGTACGTCCCGCACGGGCATGCTGCGGCCGCCCTCAGCACCCCCGCATCCGGCGCCCTGGCGCACTCCAAGCGAGGGCGCTGGCCTGGACCGCCGACAAGCGGCGGCTATCGTCGGCCGAGGCGGAGTGTCCCGGCCGCAGGCCGGACGGCCGATGGGGGGAACTTTCATAAAGATCCGCACTCGCGCTGGAGATCTCCCACCGGCCGGTCCGCCGGTCACGCTCCCAGGTCACGCCGTGGTGTGCGGTCAGCAGATGGTGCACTCTGTCCGTGGCGTAAGCATCGGCTGCCTCGACGCACTCGTAGAGGGCGCGCCGGCAAGCGCCGGTGATGTCGGACCATTCCCCATCAGGGGCACGCATCAGGGAGGCGATGACCGGATGAGCGTGCTGGCCCAGACGGGGAGGGTCGCCGTTGAGCGGAGGCGTGGTCAGATGCCTGATGATCCACCCCATCGGGCCCGGGATCGGTCTGGAGAGAAGGACATCATCGCCTGTCACATGCGCGTGCGGCGTTCCTGGTGACCGCTGCATTCACGCAGAGCGCGCCCCTCCCCTGCCCCTGTCGGCTCTCGCCCGATGGCGTATATCCGGGATCATGACAGCGGATACCTTCACGGATTCGACGACATTCCTCATCTCCAGGGGCGCCGCCGAGATCCCTCACCCCGGCGGCACACTCCTGCCGCACCTGCAACGCGTCGCGACCCAGCTCAAAGCCTGGGAGGCAGACGAAGACGTACAACTCGCCGGACTATGTCACGCAACCTACGGCACAGACGGCTACGATCGCCGACTCCTCGACCTCGCCGATCGAGCCACGCTGATCGAGATGATCGGGTCCCGGGCCGAGGCGCTGGTATACCTCTACGCCTCTTGCGACCGTACAGCGGCCTACCCTGCCCTGCGCTTCGTGGACCGCTTCACGGGCCAACCGGTGGATCCCTCCGCCGCCGGGCTAGCGGCATTTCTCCTGATTACGGCCGCGAACGAGATCGACGTCGTTCGGCACAACGCAGACATCCGCGCCAAACACGGGGCCGCGCTGTATGCGTTCTTCGTCCGTTGCCGGCAGCTGCTGCCGCCGATCGTCTGGGAGGCCGTCAAGGAGACCTTCGCGGTCCGCATCGCAAGCCTCGATCATCTGGTCCTGACCGTGGCCGACATCTCCCGGACGATCGACTTCTACCGGGATGCTCTCGGCATGGAGTCGGTGGCCTTCGGCGACGGCCGTCACGCGCTCACCTTCGGCTCCAGCAAAATCAACCTGCACCGAGCCGGGCACGAGATCAGACCGCATGCTCTTCACCCGAAGCCCGGCAGCACCGATCTCTGCCTGATCACCACCTCGCCCCTGCCTCAGGTGGCCGCCCATCTGACCGCGGCGGGCGTACCCATGGAAGAGGGACCAGTCCCGAGAACCGGTGCGCTTGGCCCGATTACCAGCCTGTATATCCGAGACCCGAACCACAATCTCATCGAGATCGCCACCTACGACTGAGTCGGCAGCCTGGTCTCCCTTGAAGGGCGTGGGGGAAACGATCAAACCCGGCGCGGTGAGCGATCTTCTGACCCCACTCCCGGCGAACGGCGCCGTCTGGCCGCGATCGGCAGCCGGAGGGCCGGGGCAGGTGAAGTCCGCTGCTTCCTTCGCCGGATCGGCGGTCTGGAGTGTCTGAGATGAGGGCCCGGTCAGGCGAACAGGTGGAGGATGCGCTCGGCTTGGCGTTCGAGGGTGCCGGGCGGGTTGTGGGGTGTCGCCGGCCCGTCGGGGCCGAGCTGGAGGAACCAGCCGAGCGCGATCAGGCGGCGAAAGCTGTGTACGCGCTCGGCTTCTGGCGGGGTCAGGTCGAGGCAGTCCAGCAGCAGCTCGGTATCGAGTGACCCGTCGAGCCGGGAGATGTGCTCGGTGAGCTCGCCGAGCTCGAAGGCCCGGTCGTTGCGACCGGAGTCTTCCCAGTCGATCAGTCGCACCAGTCGTTTCTGGCCGTCCCACAGCACGTTGGCGTGGTTGCCGTCCGCCAGGCCGAGGACGGTCGGGAATGTATTGGTGAGCAGCTGGTCGGCGGCGCTGGAGTGCACCCAAGCGGAGCCTGCCCGGAAGACCTCTCGCACCAGCGGATCAGAGCCGAGTTCGGGTTGTGCGTCGATCCAGGCGCGGGTCTTGCGCACGGCCGCCGCCGGACCCCAGGGGGCGGGCTCGAGGTCGTCCACCACGGGGCGGGGGATCTGGTGCAGCCGGTTCAGCGCAGCGGCGATGGCTGAGATCTGCTCACCGGTGGCATCCATGCCGCGCACGACCTGTCCAGGAAGTCGGCTCATCACGATCACCGGCGGGTCGGCCTCGAGCGCGGCCTCGAAGGGTTCAGGGGCCAGGCCGGGCGCGTGTTCGGCGAGCAGGGAGAGGGCGGCCCATTCCCGGTGCGGTTCTCCCCGCGTCCAGGAGGTGTAGCGCTTGACCACGGTGTGGTCTCGGAGTTCGACGCCGTGGGTACACCTGCCGACGGTCATGTGCGACCCCTCTCTCTTTGGACCGGGAGGCCCCCGGTCACGTTCCGTGACGTCAGGGGCCAGACCTTACCGTCGAGGCTGCTGGCCGGTCGGTGATCTCGAAGCGGCCTGGGGACCTTTTCATGCCGCCGCCGACCGCACCGTACGCACCGACCGGCTCTGGGCCGCAACGGCGCGATCGGTGCCTTATGATCTTGGGAAACCTGCCAACCCTTTGTTCGTCGGCGTTGCGAGGCGGTCAGCCGCCATCGCCGCCGGCTCCGGACGACCCTCCGGAGCCGGAAGAGCTCCCGCCGTCATCGGCCAGGAACGCGTGGTAGAGCCAGACCGGTCCGGCCACGATGCCCGTGCCGACGACGATCACCAGGAGTGCCTCCAGCACGTCCAGCAGTTTTGACATGGCGCTTCTTGTGCTCCGGTTCGCACGCGACGCCGTCACGGTAGTCCCGCGGCGCCTTGGCGGCCAGGCGCGCGGAAACTACCTGTCGCATCGGCCGCCGTGCGGCCACCCCAGGGGGACGGGCCCCGCCCAGGGCGTCACCCGATGTGTCAGGCCGGCGGGGCGCCCGGGAGCGCGGCGGCCGTGTCTGGCCCCCTTCCGCCTGCTGGTCGTTGGTGCGGTGACGCTCCTTGCCCAGCAGGAACGACACGCCCGGACGAACATCGCCCTCACGGAATGTTGTTCTCCTGCGTTCGGCGGCTGACCTGCGGCGATACCGCGCGGGCGGACGAAGCGGAGCGGAAACCGCCGCCATGGATCAGGACGGCGACGGGCCGAGGCGCGAGCGGGCTAGCGTCCCCTCGACCTACCCACCGACCCGAAGGATCTGATGATGATCAGCCATGCCGCCGATCACGGCCAGGCAACGCCGCTCAGCGACGCTGCCGACGGTGTCGACGCCGGCCTGCTGGCCGCCCTGGATCACGTCATGGCCCGTGAACCACAGCTGAGCTGGCTCGGTTTCGACCTGGCCCAGCCGACCGGCCACGGCAGAAGGCCCGCACGGCTGGAAAGGCAGTTCCAGCACCGACGCGTCGAGCTCCGGCAAGCCGCTCCCACCGTGCTCAAGATCCACAACTGGCTGCGCGAGACCATTACCCCCATCGCCACCCCCACCCGGCCGGCCACTCCCGTGCGGCACCTCGCGCAAGCCGCCCTGGATGCCGAGGTGTACCTGGGCGAACTGGTCGCAGCGGCCCTGATCGCTGGCTACCCCATGCGTTGCCGCGGGAGAGATGTCTGGTTCGGGATGAGCCGAAGGGACGTGGACCGGGCGAGCCGATAGGGACCGCACCGCCCGCCCCTCCCATGGCGAGGAGCTCGGCCGCTGCGCGGCGTCCGGAGGGCTGTTCGTGATCAGGGGTGGGCGATCGGCTTGGAGGGTGTCATGGTGGGAGAAGCCGGAGATCTTGACGTGGCTCACCTTCGCGGGTGGCCTGTGGCGGGAAAGGGGCGGGCATGCCGGGCATGGGCGACACGTCGTGGCTGGGGCGCGGCAAGCTGGTTCTGGGCATGATCCACCTGCCGCCGCTGCCCGGCACCCCTTACCACGACGGGGGCTGCGTCGAGCCGATCGTGGAGCGCGCGGTGACCTCCGCGCTGGCGTTGCGGGAGGGTGGCGCGGACGGGTGCCTGATCCAGACGGTGGATCGGGTGTACGCCGCCGGGCAGGACTGCGACCCGGCGCGCATCGCCGCTCTATCCCTCATCACCCGCGCCGTGGTGGAGGCGGCCGGGCCCGGGTTCCGGGTGGGGGCGCAGTTGATGCGCAACGCCGTACAGGCTTCGCTGGCGGTGGCGAAGGTCGCCGGCGGGGACTTCACGCGAGTCGGCGCCCTGGTGGGGGCAACCATGACAGCCGGCGGGCTGGTGCAGGGAGATCCGCTGGCGGTGGCAGAGTACCGGCGCAAGATCGACGCGTGGGAGGTGAAGGTGATCGCCGAGGTGGAGTCGATGCACTTCACCTGGTTCGGCGGCGGCAAGACCGTGGCCGAGGTCGCCGTGCTGGTCCGGCAGGCGGGCGCGGACGCGGTATCGCTGTGCCATGGCGACGACGACGTCACCATGGGCATGATCGCCGCGGTCCATGCGGCCTGCCCCGGGCTGCCGGTCATCCTGGCCGGGCACACCCATCACGGCAACGCCGCCCGCCTCCTGGGCTCGGAAGAAGGCGCGGACGGGGCGTTCGTCGGCACCTGCCTGGAAGCCGACGGGTGGGGCAGTGCGATCGACAAGGACAAGGTGGCGGCGTATGTGGACATCGTGCGCTCCGCCCAGGGATAACCGTGCTCCCCGCGGCCGGGGAGCACAGGTGCCGGGCGGTGCGGCAGGAGAGGAAGACGAGAATGACGGTGGCTCCTCTCTACACGCTGGCGGAGATACCCCGCCAGGTCGCGGCGCTGGGCGAGGACCTGCGCTCCTTGTACGCTCAGGCCGCTGACGCGGCGCGGGAACTGGTGAGTGGGCCGGGGTGGGCGGGCATCTCGCACGTGATCGTGACCGGCAACGGCGACTCCTTCCACGCGGCGCTGGCCGCCCAGATGGCCTTCCACACGTTCGGTGGGGTAGTGTGCGAGCCGGTCAGCACGTTGCGCCTGCTGGCATACGGCACTCCGTGGCAGCACCGCCCGGCGCTCCCGGCGGGCACGCTGGTGGTGGGCGTCTCCGCCTCGGGCGGCAACGCCCGGGTCGTCGATGCGCTGGTGTGCGCGGCCGGGCACGGCGCCCGCACGCTGGCCGTCACCGCCGCCGCCGGGAGCGCCGTGGCGCGGGCCGCCGAGCACGCCCTGGTGGTGCCCCTGCAGGGGTTGCTGCCATGCCCGGGGATCCGCACCTACCAGGCCAGCCTCCTGAGCCTGTTCCTGATCGCGATCGAGATCGGCCGGGTGCGCGGCCACCTGGACGCGCACGAAGCCGACGCGGTCGGTGCCGAATTGGCGGCGGCGGCGGACGCCGTGACGGCTACCGCCGCGATGGTACGGCCGGGCTGCGCGCACGTGGCCGAGCGGGTGGCCGACGCCCCGGTGGTGCTGGCGCTGGGCAGCGGCCCCGGCTACGGCAGCGCCCAGTTCGCGGCCGCCAAACTCGTGGAGGCGGCCGGGGTGTTCGCCACCGGGCAGGACCTGGAGGAGTGGGAGCACGTGGAGGTGCTGGCCCATCCGCTGGACATGCCGACTCTGGTGTTCGCGTCGCCGGGCCGTACCCGGGACCGGGCGCTGGCCGTGGCCCGGCGGGCTCGCGCCTTCGGCCGTACCGTGGTCGCCGTGGGCCAGGAGGGCGACGCCGACCTGGCGTCGGCCGCCGGGGTGCTGTCGCTGGCCGGCGGGGTGCGCGAGGAGTTCTCACCGCTGCTGACTCAGGTGGTGGCCGGCTATCTGGCCGGTGAGGTCGCTGACCGGCTGGGGCGGGTGCCGTTCTCCACCAACCGCCCCTGACCTCTTCGACGTGATCGAAGGCCGTCGTGCGGGCCCGCAAGCTGACCTGGCGACGGCCGCGTCCAGCGCGGTGCGGGCGCATCCGCCCTGCGGCAGCCGATCACGCAGAGCCTTGACCGGGACCGGCGACGCAGTGCTGGCCAACCTAGTGTTCGCGCTGCCTGCCGTTCCGGCCTCGGCCGCCGACCGCTCGGCGCTGCATCTGCTGCTGGGTGAGATGGTGGCCCCGGCAGGGCCGATCGTGGTGGTCTTCGCCTTGGCTCGTCTCGGTGCCCGGCTTCGGCGCGGCGCAGCTGGCCGGTGCTGTGCTCGGCGGGCGGCGGAGGCCGTGTCTCAGACGTTGAGCATGACCTGTCCACCCGCATCCGGCTGAGCCCTTGCGGGCGTATCCGAACGCAAGGGCACACACCGGCGAACTGACACTGGGTTTGGACATCGACCAGTTCTCGTCCCTCGGTCACGAACTGGTCGTACCGTTCCTGGGTGACGTGCCCGATCATGGTCGACCAGCAACAGCGGAGCGGCCGCGCCCGGGTGACAAAGATCCCGTGCTCGCCGAGTTGCACCGCGTCCTGCATCGTGCCCCGGCCCGCGCAGGTGTGACCGAGCCGAGGATGAGTATGAGTAGAGGTCATCGCAGGCTGTCGAATGCGCGTCGCGCACGAACGCCGCGAGCGGCAGCGCGGATGGGCACTATGTCGCTGACCAGGCGAACCGGCGCCCGCCACAGCGACCGGGGCGCATCGCTCACCATCACCGTCTCGCCCGCC
This sequence comes from Streptosporangium sp. CA-135522, assembly GCF_050949235.1. Lineage (NCBI taxonomy): Bacteria > Bacillati > Actinomycetota > Actinomycetes > Streptosporangiales > Streptosporangiaceae > Streptosporangium > Streptosporangium sp. CA-135522. The sequence continues at coordinate 356,188 of NZ_CP192027.1, read as the reverse complement.
CCTGCGCGGAGTAACCGGCCTTCTCTTTTGCCGGCCGCCGATTCACCGCGCCGCAGAAAGAGGCCGCCGGCCTGGGGCGGGGCCGAGGCGGCGGTGGACGGCGTCGATGTCGTGGGAGCGCCAGAGGGCGCGCAGTTCGGTGAGGTCCCAGCAGCCGGTGGCGGTGACCGACACGCTACGCGGGCTGCTGCGGCGGATCCGGCCGCGCACCAGCAGCAGGTGGCTGTCTTCGGCGGTGGCCGCGTAAGCGGCGTGGGTGGGGGCGAAGAAGACCGTCTCGGTGATGCCGGTGCCGTCGTCCAGGCTGCAGAACATGATCCGCCGCCCGGTCGGCAGGGGCGGGGCGCAGGCGGCCACTTTCACTCCGGCGACCAGCACGAAAGTCCCCTCCGCACAGTCGGTGAGGCGGGTGGAGGCGGTGACGGCGAGCGCGCGCAGCAGCGGGTGGTAGGCGGTGATGAGGTGCCGACTGGCGTCCAGGCCGAGGATGTCGAGTTCGGCGGCGACCTGGTCGGCGTCGCTCATGTCGGGCAGGCCGCTGCGGCGGGGTGTCTCGGCGACACCGAGGGCCAGCGGTAGCTGCTGCGCCACCCCGTCGCCGGCATCGACCGGCGGCCGCACCGGGCCCCGTCCTGCCGCGCCCCGGCGAGCTGGCCGGTTGCGCGGCCCGGCGGAGGTCCACCGGTGCAGCTCACCGACCTGCAGCAGCAGGTCGCGGCGATTGAGCCCATCTCCGGCTCGACGGCCGCCGCGGTGAGACAGTCCGTGCAGGGTGTCGAAGGCGCCGGCCAGCACCAGACGTTCGGCGATCGGCAGGCTGGGGCGGGCGCGCTGCCAGCAGTCGGCCAACGAGGCATACGGCTGACCGGCGACGAGGCGGGCGACTTCGGCGTCGGTGATGCCTTTGACCGCGGCCAGCGCGAGCCGTACCCCGAAGCCGCGGGCGGCATCGTCCCCGTCCCCGTCCCCGTGTGGGGGGAGGGGTTCGATCCGGTACGGGCCGGCGCTGCGGTTGACATCCAGAGGCAAGATCGCGACGCCGTGGCGGCGGGCGTCGGCCAAGATCAACCGCTTTGGGTACATACCCGGCGCATGTTCGAAAAGGGCGGCGTAGAAGGCGGCCGGGTGGTGGGCTTTCAGCCACGCCGACTGCAAGGTGGGCAGGGCGAAGGCGGCCGCGTGGGCTTTGGCGAAGCCGAACGACCCGAAGCCGACCAGAATCGGCCAGATGCGCTCGACGACGACGGCGTCGTAGCCGCGGGCGAGCGCGGCGGCGGCGAACCAGGTGTGCAGCCGATCGGCTTGGCCGTCATCGGCCAGGGCGCGGCGCACCTCGTCGGCCTCACCGAAATCGCAGCCGGTCATGACGGCGATGATGCGGATGACCTGCTCATGGAAGACGACCACGCCGCAGGTCTCGGCCAGCACCGGCGCCAGGTCCGCGTGCGGATAGTCGAGCGGGGCGTGGCCGTGCCGGGCGGCGAGGAACGGAGAGATCATGTCGGCGGCGACCGGGCCGGGCCGAAACAGCGAGATGTCGATGATGAGATCGGCAAAATGCTCCGGCTGCAGGCGGCTCAGCAGGTCGCGTTGGCCGGGCGACTCGATCTGGAAACAGCCCACCGTCTGCGCCGAGCGGATCAGCGTGAAGGTGGCGGGGTCGTCCAATGGAACCTGGGCCGGGTCGTCGATGTCGACGCGGCGGCCTTCCACCCGGGCGATCTCGGCTACGGCGTGGGCGAGGGCCGATTGCATCCGCACCCCCAGCACATCGAGTTTGAGCAGGCCCAGCGCTTCGACGTCGTCCTTGTCGAACTGGCTCATCAGCAGGCCGCCCGTATCGGCCGGCACGGGCTGGACGGGGCTGCGATCGGGCAGGGCGGCATCCGACAGGATGATCCCGCACGGATGCATCGCCGCATGGTGGGGGAGTCCGTCCAGGGCCTCCACCAGCTCCCACAGCAGCCGCAGCTGGCCGGGGCGGATGCCGCGCGCGGCCAGTTGCGGCAGCTCGGCCATCGCCCGGCGCGCGTCCCGGGCCCGGATGCACGGGAAGGCCGTGGCCAGGGCGTCGAGCTCGCGGCGGTCCACGCCGAGCGTGGCGCCGGCGTCGCGGATGGCGCTGCGCACCCGGTAGGTGGCGGGCGCCGCCACTGCGGCGACCCGCTCGGGCCCGTACCGGGCAAGGATCGCCCGATACACCTGCAGCCGGCGCGCTGATTCCACGTCCAGGTCCACATCGGGCAGGCTGCGGCGCCGCGTCGACAAGAACCGCTCCATCAGCAGGCCGTGTCGCAGCGGATCGACCCCGGAGACGCCGAGGGCGTAGGTGACCAGGCTGCCCGCGGCCGAGCCGCGGGCGGCCACCCGCACCCCCATGCCGCGGATCATGGCGGTGATCTCGGCGATCGTCAGGAAGTAGGGTGCGTACCCCAGCCGCGCGATCACGGCCAGTTCCTCATCCAGCCGCCGTAGCACCGCCCGGTCTGCGCCCAATCCGCGGGTGTTCAGGCCGGCCTCGCACCGAGCGCGCAGCACCCCGTCGACGCCGCCGGCGTTCACCGACTCCCGGGTGTCAGCCGCGGCGAGCAGGTGCGGCTCGGGAAAACGCACCCGCCCCGCACCGATCCCCAGGTCGGCGACCGGATCCAGCGCGCACGCCTGAGCGGTGGCCAGCGTGCACGCCAGCAACCGATCGACGGCCGCCGATGGCAGAGCGGCGGCCGCGGCGACCTGCTCGGCTACCTGCCGCATCGCGGCGGGGGACTTGAGGTAGGCCTCGGCGTTGGGATGACGAGCCCGGCTGACCGGCAGCCGACGACGGCAGGCCGCCAGCACATCCCCCACCCGCGCGCCGGAGCGTTCGGCGTAACGCACCGCGTTGGTCAGCACCGGCACGAGGCGCTGCTGGGCGGCGAAGGCCAGCATCCGCCCGGCCAGGACAAGCGACCCCGGCCCCGGACTGGGAGACAGATGGCAGACGATCTCCACCCGGACCGCGTCCTGGCCGAGCGTCTCCTGCCAGGCGCGCAGCCGCGTAAGCGCCCTCTCGGCGTCCCGGTCGATGATCGCGCGCCGACATCGGAGTCCGGGCCCAGCAGCACCAACACCCCACCCCGGCCGGTATGGGCGGCCAGCACCTGCCTGCTCAAGAACGGCTGCTCGCGGTCGGCGGCGTGCACCGCCGAGATCATCCGGCACAACGCACTCCACCCGGTCATATCACGCGCCAGGAACGTCACCCGGCACCGGCCGCCATGCTCGCCCAGGCATCCGCCGCGGTAGGGCACCTCCGCTGGAAAGAGCTCCTCAATGGCCAGCTCGGCGCCGAACACCGGCCGCACCCCCGCCGTGCGGCACGCCATGGTGAAGCGAACCGCACCGGCCAGGCTGTCGCGGTCGGTCAACGCCAGCGTGGTCATGCCCAGCTCGCCCGCGCGGGCTGCCAGCATCTGCGGCGGCGAAGCTCCGTGCAGCAGCGAAAACCCGCTGGCGACGTGTAAATGCGCGAACTGCTCCTCCGGCACGGGCGCTCCCCCTTTTTCCAGCGGCGGGCCGGGGAGAACATCCCGCATCGAATACATGTTCGATCAGTATGTGCCGGCAGTCGTCGCCGCGACCGGTTCGACGCGCCCGCAACCGCAATCTCCTACCGCGCCTACCGCGCCTGCCGCGCCGGGCACTGGCGGAGGTCCCCCCTCCGACGAGATTGGGAGGTCAGCTCAGCGGCTGGAGCACCGCAAGCCTGATCCGGCACCTCCAAATCTGGCATCCCCAAGCCGTGGCCGCCGCCGGTGGCGCCATGGCCCGCCGACTGATCACGCCGAGGCGCCCAAGCGGGGCACCGCCCGATAGTCCTGGCCGTCAAGCCGTTGGACCTGCGCCGCGAGGACCCGGCGGCCGATGACGCGCGGGCGTCGCGGCCAGGTGCCCCGATCGTCGATGATCTGCACCAGGTCGGCCCACCACATCCGCGGACCGCTCTGCCACCAGGCGCTCAAAAAGAACGCCGCCCCCTCATGCGTCACCAGCGGCGGCGCAGCGAGCGCACGAGGACAGGCCCCGCGGAAAACGTCGTAGTTTTGGCCGTCGACCCGCTCGATGTCGTCGATCAGCACCTGGGCGCCGGCCAGGGACAGCCGATGAAGCGGATCGTTGTCGTCGCTGGTGTGCACCCAGGCGATGTCGGCCACTGGCGGCCCGTCCGGCGGGATCCGCCTGCCGCACCACAACACCACCGCGCTGCGATAGATCACCAACGGCGGCAGCGGAAGAGGAGCCGGGTCACGCACACGGCGACCCTACCGGCCGGCCACGGAGTTTCCGATAACCCGTTCGGGAACCCCGCCGTATGTCGGCGCCGGGCTGCCGGGGCGGCCACGACGAGGGCCACCGGCCTCGGATGCCGCGCGGGCGCGGCTGCAGGAGATGTCGATCACCGAGGGCTGTCTGTGTGGGTCAGAAGAGCTCTGCTTGAGAGCCCTCGCCGGCCAGAAGGCGTTTGGGCGGCCGGCCGCCGTCGGCGTCCAGCTCGTGCAGGGCCCGCCAGCGGCCTGAGGCGGAGCCGTCGCAGAGGATGCGCCGCAGGACCTGCGCGGTGGCCTGCACGTCCGGCATCGCCCGATGACGGTCGACCGGCATCGGGATGCGCAGATAGCGCAGCAGCGCATCCAAGCGGTGGGAGGACAGCTCGGGGTAGATGAGGCGGGCCAGCCGTACGGTGTCCAGCAGCGGCGTGGCCGCCAGCGTCCGGCAGTGGGGTGCCTGGTGAGCGATGAGTCCGGCCTCGGTCGGGGCGTGGTGGGCGACCAGCCGGTAGGGCGGCATGCTCAGCAATGCGTCCAGGTCGGCCATGACCTGCTCGGGACCGGCCGCGCCGGCCAGCATGGCGGCGGTGATGCCGGTCTGGCGGACGTCGAAGTCGGTCATCGGCACCTCGGCTGGAGGTTTGATCAGCGCCTGGAACCGCCAGGTCTCCACCAGCTCGTCGTCCTTGGGCGTCAGGGCGAGGGCGGCGACCTCGATCGGCACGGCCGAGCGGCCCGCCGGGGTCAACCCCTCGAAGTCGATCACCACATAGGTTATCTTCTGTCGCTCAAGATCCTCCAAAAGGTCAGGCATGTAGGTTTACCTCCCTGATTCTGATGGATTCGTACGCGATGGTGAGTTTGTTAGGCATGTTGGATGTCCAAGAAGAGTTGCCTCGGAAGTTCGTGGCGGAGCGGGCTATCCACCCTCGGGGGGAGGCCGACGCCTGGGTGGTCGTTACCGACGACTACGAGCTGCATCCGCAGGCCACGACCTACCTCGGATCGCTGCGAGCGCTCGATCGGTCGGTGAACACCGAGCGGATCTATGCCGGTCGTCTCGCGCTCTACCTGTCGTACTGCGCTGAGTACGGCGTCGACTGGGCCGAGCCGCGCTTTATCCAGCTGCAGGAGTTCATGCGGTGGCTGATCGAGCAGCCGCTTCCCTCGCGCGCCCGGCGGCCGCGGCCCGCCCGGTTCAGAAAGCAGAGCACGGCGAACGCGGTGTTCACCGCGGTGTCGGAGTTCTTGCGGTTCGGCGTCGGCCCCGGCTGGGTCTCCGCGGAAACTGCTGCTCAGCTGACGGAACCGAAGTATCTGCAGTACCTCCCACCCGGCTTCAACGCGGGAGAGGACGGCCGGTTCCGCACGATCCGGGCCCGGCGGATCAAGTACCGCGTCGCGGTCGAGGGCTATGAGTGGCTGTCGGCTGAACAAGTCGACCGGCTGATAGCCCTGGCCGGCCGGGCTCGAGACCGGTTCCTGATCGTCTTGCTGGCTTGCACCGGGATGAGGATCGGAGAGGCGCTGGGATTGCGGCGCGAGGATCTGCATCTGCTGTCGAACTCCGAGTCGCTGGGCTGCTTGATCCCTGGGCCGCACGTCCATGTCCGACGCCGACGCAACGCCAACGGCGCCTTGGCGAAAGCGAGGTCGCCGCGATCGATTCCCGTCACCGAGCAGGTCGTCTCCGCCTACACCAACTACCTGCACGAACGGCATCAGGTGCTTGAGGCCCGGATGAGTGACTTCGTGTTCGTCAATCTCTTCCGCGCTCCACTCGGCCAGCCGATGCGCTACGGCAACGCCAAGGGGATGTTCGACCGGCTGGCCAAGGCGGCCGAGTTCATCGCCAGGCCGCACCTGCTGCGTCACAGCGCCGCCACCAGGATGGTGCGCTCGGGCACCCGCCGAGAGGTCGTCCAGGACATCCTCGGCCATGTTTCCCCTTCCTCCATGGATCCCTATCTTCATGCCAGTGACCAGGACAAACGGGAAGCTGTGGAACGGGTCGCGGCGCGGCGGACGGTGACCGGATGACTGTTGAAGCACTCGCGGTCCTCTCCGGTGGGGACCGCGCCGAGGCCGATCAGCAGGCATGGACGACATGGCTTTCGCGGCTGGTGGACCCGTCGTGGCGGCCCAATGAATGGAACGCCGATGCCTGGCTGTTCACTGGCGACATCACCAACCCCAAGACCGCCGCCTACGGCTGCTCCGTCAATGCATGCGATCGCGTCGTCATGTCTCGCAGCGCACTGTGTGATCTTTGTGAGCGCCACTTCGAGCGCAGCGACCTGGACAAGGAGTCGTTCACCAAGGCATTCGTCCCCCCTCCCGTTCGACGGATCGGGGTGGTGCCGCAGAACTGTCGGCTGACCAAGGGAGAGGCACGGTGCCGCCGAGACGCCACGACGGCCGGCCTCTGCAGATCGCATCACCGCGCTTGTGACGACTGGCGGAAGCGAAGGCCAGGAACCACAGTGGAGGACTGGCTCCGCGCCACCGAGGCCGGACCGCTGGATCGCCGGCCGGACTGCGTCGTCGTGGGCTGCACGCGGCAGCAGGCGACCGTCACCTCCTTGTGCGCGTTGCACCGCGTCCGGTGGAAAGCCGCGGAGAAGGGCGCGTCCGCCACGGGCCGCCTGGACTTGGACACGTGGGCGGCCTCCCAACACCCCTACACCGCCATGCACGAATTCTCCCTGGCAGGACTGCACCCCACGTTTCGCCTGGAGCTGCTGCACGGACTCCAGCAACGCGATCTCCGCGGCGGCAAGATCGATCCCCAGGCCGTCCGGTGGGTCGTGTTCAACCTGCACCACCTGCCGAGCCTCGTGACCGCGCCGGCGGAAGAGCTGGACGCCCTTGACCGGAAGGCCTACTCCAACGCCAAAGCCTTCCTGCGGGAGGCCCGGTGGGCGGCCGAGGTCGCCCACGAGAGATTCCGCGGCATCGACCCCGCCGACAAGACGACCTGGGACCTGGTCGCGGTGGGCATCCCGTCCTCGGCGAGCCTCTCGGGCCGGCGCCGCAACGTCGGAACCGTCGACTTCAACCAGTTTCCCCAAGCCTGGATCCGCGAGCTCACCTGGGAATGGGCCCGTGCCACCCGGCCGACCAGCAAGACCCTGGGACACCGGCTGCGCGCCTGCAAGATCGCCTCCAACGCCCTGTCTCAGCGGCCAGGCGGAGGCACGGACATCGCGGCCCTGCAGTTCGCCGACATGACCGTGGTGGCAGCAGCCTTCCGAGCCCTGCTGAGCAAGGACGGTACTCCGCTGCTGGCCAAGACCCGCCGCGACTTGCTCATCGCTTTCTACGAGGTCCTCGACTTCGGCCGCGAGAACGGCTTCCTCGACCGGATGTCGGGCTCCTTCACCCGCCACGCCTCCCATCGCATCCCCGACGAGGAACCCAACGAGGACGAGATCGGGAAGGCCCTGCCCGAATCCGTCATCCATCAGCTCGACGCCGCGCTCGACCTGATCGGCCACAACTTCGTCTACGGGCTGATGGCGCCGCCGGACGTCACCGCGATGTTCACGGCCGTCTACACGATCCTGCGAGACACCGGACGCCGGCCCCACGAAGTTGCCAGGCTCCGATTGAACTGCATCGAATGCGAGGACGGCGACTATTTCCTTATCTGGGATAACGGAAAGGGGCGCCGAAACCGCCGGCGCCTTCCCATACCCACCTCCACCGCTCACGCGATCCTTCAATGGCGCGAGCATCGGCTCACCCTGGAGGTTCCGGCCAGCAGCCGCGACTACCTCTTTCCGGCGATCAGCGACGACGGCGGCGTCCCTCACCTGCGGCCGGGCAACCTTGCCCGCGCCATCCGCGCCTGGGCGGACTCGATCCCCGTGATTAATTCCACCATCCTGAAGGCTGATGGAACGCCGCTGCCATTCGACCGTAGTCTGATCATTCCCTACGCGTTCCGGCACAGCTACGCCCAAAGGCACGCCGACGCGGGAATCGACATCGACGTCCTGCGGGAATTGATGGACCACAAACACATCCAAACGACCCTGGGATACTTCAAGGTCTCCCTGAAACGGAAACGCGAGGCCGTCGATACGATGCGGCTGCACGTCGTCGACCGCAGCGGCCGCCCCGCGCCCATGGCGTCTGCCACCGCTTACGAGGCCCGCTCGGTCGCCGTCCCTTTCGGCAACTGCATCGAGCCCAGCAACGTCAGGGCCGGCGGAAAAGCCTGCGCCATCCGCTTCCAGTGCGCCGGATGCGGCTTCTACCGGCCCGACCCCTCCTACATCCCCGCAGTCGAAGATCACGTGCGCTCCCTGAAGGCGGACCTGGAAACCGCTCGCGCCATGGACGCCGCCGACTTCGTGCTCCGCAACCTCCAGGACCAGCTGGACGCGTTCAAGGACGTCGTCGCGCGCATGGAGGCCGGCCTGGACCAACTACCCGCCGACGAGCAGGAAGCGATTGCGCAGGCCAGCGCCGTTCTCCGCAAGGTCAGAGCCACCGCCGGCGGCCGGACCCTCCTACCCCTCACCGTTCTGAACCGACAGGAGAGCAGCAGGTGACCACCCTGCCGACCCCAGGTGACGTCTTGCGAGAAGCTCGACGGCGCGACAGCCAGACCAAACGCAAACAGGTCCTGGCCGCCATCGACAACATGCTGACCAACAACGAGAAGATCACTTTCGCGGCGGTCGCCCAGGCCGCAGGCGTCTCCCGCTGGCTCGTTTACGCCGATGGCATGCGCGAGCACGTCGAGAACGCTCGGCGCCGCCAGAACACCAGGAGCCCCAGGCAAGCCAAGGCCACGGGCGCCACGGTGAGTCCTGCGGGCCTTCAAGTCGAACTCGAGCTCCTTCGACAGGAAAACTCCCGTCTCCGCGCAGAAGAGCGCCGACTCAAGGAAGCGCTGCGGCGACACCTCGGACAACAACTCGATCAGGTTGGCGCGGCCGACCTTGCGCAGCGCGTCCAAGAGCTCACCACGGAGAATCAGCGCCTCAGCAACGAGCGAGACAGCGCGCGCACCGAGAACGCGAAGCTCGCCCAACAACTCAACGAGACCGAAGACGACCTCGCCGCCGCCCGTCTCAGCATCCGCCGGATGATCCGCTACGAAAGCACTACCAGCTCGACTGGTTGACCAGATCACCCATGGCCAGGAGCGCCATGCCTTACATGCCTGCCTATCGGGCATGACCTGTGACCAGCGGAGAAGCTTGACAGGAGTAGATAAGGTAGGTGTGGCGGGTGAAGTCGGCATCGGCGGCCAGCCTCTGGCACCGTGGCGTCCATGCGGTCACGGAGCCAATCATCGTGGCTCTGCCCCTCCGACGTCCCTTCGACGGCAGAGGAAACGAACGCGGCGTGGCGTTTATACGCCATGGTCGCCAAAGGCTCCGCTTACCCGCAGGTCCCCTGGTCGTCGTCTTGCAGACCTGCTAGATCATCGAGCCGGACAAGGGTGGCAGGAGGGTGCCCTGGGCCTGGGCAGCGGCGAGGTTGGCCGCCAGCCAGCCGACGGTACTGCCGCAGTCGTGATACTGACCCGCTACGGGGTGGACCAAGACGTCGTGATCGCGGGCATAGGCTGCGATGGCGTCGGTGGCCTGGTATTCGCCGTTCACCGCGCACGTGAGCGCATCGAGGTAGTCGATGAAGTCGCCTGACAGCAGGGCGCGGCTGATGTTGATGTGCGCGACGGGGTCGGCGTGGTGGGCGGGCTTTTCCACGATGGCAGCCAGCAGTTGGTTGCCGTACGCGTCGTGTCGTGTGGTCAAGATCCCGTAGCGGTGTGCATCGGCGCCAGGAACGGTGGCTGCCGCGATAGCGGCAGGCGTGTTGGCGTGTTTACGAGCGGCAACGAGGTCGGCGAGGTCGGAACCCCCGTCGGGACGTAGGAGCAGGTCGTCACCGGTAAGGAAGAGAAAGTCGTCACCGTCGACGAACTTGCTTGCGACCATCGCGGGCACCGCGGTGCCGTAGCGGCCGTGGCGGGGCTGCTCAAGGAAGATGAACTCGGCACCGCGGTGAAGGTCAGCGAGTACTTCGTACTTGGACTGCCAGCCGCGCTCGGTGAAGTGAGCTTCAAGGACCCGTCTCACCCGGGCGTCGGTCCGGGCGCCTCTGATCCCGGGAGCGGCTGTGAGGAGGTGTCAATCGAAAGCGAGCGCACGGAAGGCCTTGCGGATACTCATGAGGGGCTTGCGGTCTCTGCCGTAGTACAGCTTGTTGGTGAGCAGAACGGCCCATCGGCCTTGCTTAGGGGAGACCCACATGCCGGTCCCGGTGAAGCCGTAGTGCACGTAGATATCCTCCTGCGGGGTGATACCAGGGGCGGGGTGCCAGAACAGGCCGCGCGCCGGAGTCAGGTTCCCGGTGTGGACCTGAAGGGACTCGATCACCCAAGCAGGCCCGAAGCCGGCCCGGCCCGTTTCGAGGTCGCGGGCCAGGAGATGGCGATGAAAGAGCGCCAGATCCTCCACGACGGAGAAGACGCCGGCGATACCGCAGACGCCGCCGAGCAGGCGGGCGGAAAAGTCGTGGACACGGCCCTTGAGGTGAACGCCGGTGTCGGGGTCGAGCTCGGTGGGGGCGCACCGGGCGGCGAGGCCGGAGGGCACGGGGCCGAAGCGGGTGTCGGCCATGCTGAGCGGCTGCCAGATCCGCTCGTGGGCAAGCTGGTCCAGGGGCTGGCCGGAGAGGTATTCGGCGAGGTAGCCGAGGATGAGGGCGGCCCGGTCGGTGTAGTCAACGGCATGGCCGGGCGGGCGATGCAGTGCCTCGCGCAGGACGCCGTCGCGGACGGCCTGAGGGTCGGTGCCGTAGAGGTTTTTGAGGTTGGCCCGAAGCGGCAGGCCGGCGGTGTGGGTGAGCAGGTGCCGGGCGGTGACTTGGCCGAGCGGGTGAGCGGTGACTTCCGGCCAGCAGGTGGCCAGGGGCTCGTCGAGCGGCAGCGTGCCCTCTTCCCACAGGGCGCCGACGCAGGCCCACACGGCGAGGATCTTGGTGAGCGACGCGAGATCGAAGACGGTGTCGAGTCGCATCGCGCAGGACGGATCAGCGGGGTCGGCCAGGCCGCAGGTCCCGGAGTGGAGGGTGCCGTGGGCGTCGCCGATGGCCCAGACCGCGCCGGGGAACACCCGCTGATCTACCGCGGCGCTGAGAAGCTGAGTGATCTGCTCATGCGGGTGGGCCATGGGTGTCCTTGGGGTCGGTGGAGTTTGGTCGCCGGTGCGTGGTGCCAGCTCAGATCAGGGGGATGATCAACTGCTGTGCGCAGTCGAGGGTAACGGTGTGTGCGCGGCTGAGGTGGGTGAAGGTGTCTTGCCCGCACCCGATCGCCGCTGGGATGCCTATCTCCGTGCACCGGATGGCCATGTGAGAAGCGGCCCCGCCGTAGCGGGTGATGAGGCCGGCGATACCTCGGCTGAACAGGTATTCGAACCCGGGGTCGGCGTTTTCGACCAGAACGATACGCCCGCCCAGGTCGGGGGATTCGGCGAGGTGGGTGGGGGTGATGAAGACGGTCGGGGCGGTGACCTTCTTGGTGGTGACGAAGTTCGGCGCGTGCTGACTGGTGATGATCTCGATGTCCGGGCGGCTGGTGATCACGTCGGGAAGGTGCACGCGACTTTGGGCCGCGTGGGTGTGGCGCCGGTCTTCGGCCAGGTTCCGAAGCCGGGTGATGTCATGGGCGGTGATGGTGGTGGCGGCGCAGGCCAGAAGGTCTTGCACGGTGAGGTAGGACAGGCACTCAGCGTCCAGGCCGTGCCGCTGACCGAAGGCCGTGATGAGGGCAAGGGCGTGGCTGATGTTCGCGCTGAACTGAAACTTGTAGGCCTCCCGCCGGGTCTGGGTCTCATGGATGAAGTTCAGCAGCCGGTGGGCGGTGAAGTCGAAGCCGGCGTGCGTCAATCGCTTGTCGATGGCCCGGATAACCCTGTCGGGGAGAACCTGCGTCGCGGCGGGAGGCCGCCGGGCGGGGGCGAGGTGGGGCCCGGTGAGATACAGATGCGGCGCTTCGGCATAGGACGGCACGGTGATGTCGTAGGTGCCGGGCCGCAGGTGGCCGTAGCGGGCGAGGAAGTCCTCCGCTGCCATGTGGCCGCGCTGGCACAGGGCGAGCTCGGTAGCGAAGCCGGTGGCCACGGTCTCGATGCTGGCGAGGAAGGCGTCGTGCTGGGTGTGGTTGATGACGCCGGTGGCCAGCAGGGATCGCCATAGGGCGGTCGCGATGAACGTGCCGCGTACGGCGACGGCGAAGGGCAGGGTGCCGTGGGAGAGCGCGTCGTCCAGCAGGGCGCCCGCCAGGAACAACGGGTGTTCTTCGCCGGCGCGGGCCAGGAGCTGGGCGCGCCGGGCCGGGAGTTGGCTGATGCGCTGATGCATCTGCGCGAGCTGGCCGCTGTGGTCGCCCACCACGCGGGTCGTCAGACGCAGCAGGCTGGCGCGGAGCCGGCCGATCTCGTCGGGGGTGAAGCCGTCGGCGGCCAAAGCTTCGGCGTGCTGCGGGAAGGTGAAGTCGAGGGCGCTGGGGCAGATGCGGAACTCGACCTTGTCGTGGGTTTGCGGGTGCCGGGTGAGGCGGGTCAGGTAGCAGTCGATGAGTTTGTGGCAGAGCGGGTCGTCGAGGTCGGCGGGCAGGTAGGAGTTGAAGTCCGCGCGGAGATCGACATAAGGGTGGCCGGCCAGGGTGACCATGAGGTGGTGGGGGGCGGGGTCGTGGTAGCCGAGGCGGCGGCGCGCATCGCGCCACACCTGGTCGGTGATCAGACGCTGATACAACGACAGGGCCAGGGGCCGGGGGTGGGCGCCGATCATCTCGGCGGGGTTCCAGTCCGCCATGTTGCTGTAGACGTCCTGGGTGCCGTAGAGGCCATGGCGGGGGTGGTTGCGGGCATGAAGGATGTCTTTGACCTGAGCGATCTCGGCGGCCACTCGGGCGTCAGCGGCGGTGTGGTCGCTGCCCGCACCCGGCAGCGGGCGAACCTGGAGCACGTACAGCTGTCCGGCGGCGACGGCGAATTCCACATCCAGCTCGCTTTGGCCGGTGAGGTGGATCAGCTCGCGGACGGTGGCGGCCACGGCGTCGAGCGGCGCCTTCAGGTCCGCGGTGGGCACCTGGTGGTGGATGCGAGCGACGCGCGGGATGATCCCGATCCCGCTGGTGACGGTGTCGGTGCGCTCCCCCTCGTCGTAGTTGATCACCAGGTAGGGGGCCATGGTGGAAAGGTCGCGGGTGAAGGCGACCCCGCTGCACGTCACCGCCTCCAGCATCGGCTGCAGGAGGATCTCGAAGGCGCCGACGTGTTGGCCGTGGCGGCGGGTGTAGCTGGCGGCGACGGCGTCGATGGCTTGGGTGAGAGCGTCGGCTGCGGTGGCGGGCACGTGCAGGACGCTGGTGTACAGGCCCGCGGCGGAGCTGGTGGCGCCGTCTTCGTCGGGTGCGCTGCTGCGGACGATCACGTGCCCGCGGGGAAAGACGCGGTGGATGGTGCGCACGCATCCTTGCGGGTCGCTGCGCCACTGGGCGACGGTGATGGTGACCTGCTCGGCGACCCGGGCGGTGGCCAGCGCGCCGAACAGCCGCTGGAGGGTCTGCGCCTTGGTGCCAAGAGCAATCATGGTGGAGCTCATGCGGGTTTCCGTTCTGCGTGCGGCAGCGTGGTGACGGTGCGCGCGATGGCGGGCGCGATCCGGGTGAGAACGTCGCTGTTGATCGTCGTGGCCAGGCGCGCCCATTCTTGAGCGTCGATGGCGCGTTCACCGTGGGCGCCGATCAAGATGACGGTCTCGCCCACCGTGGCCTGCGGGATGTGGGTGACATCAACGGTCAGGTGCGTCATGCCGACGCATCCGATGACGGGGGCGTAGTGGCCGCAGATCAAAACGCGGCCGGAGCCGGTGAGTTGCCGGGGCACGCCGTCGGCAAAACCCGCCGGCACCACGGCGACGACGGTGGAAGCGGCGGTGCGGTAGGTGGCGCCATATCCGATGGGCGTGCCCGAGGGCAGGCGCGCCAGGTGCTCGATACGGGAGGTCAGCGACAGCACCGGCCGCAGATCAAGCGTCGGCGCCGTGGGGGAGGCCGGGGGGGAGTAGGAGGGGGGCAGGCCGTACAGCAGCGCGCCGGGGCGCACCATCTCCAACCGGGTGCGCCGGTGCAGCCCGGCGGCCAGTCCCGAGCTGGCCAGCACGTGCCGCGGCGGCCGGTAGCCCAACGCGGCGGCCGCTTTTGCATACACCCAGGTGAACAGCCGAAGCTGGTGGGCGCAGAGGTCGGGGTCTTGGCTGCTGAGGTGGGTGTAGATGCCGCACACCACCAGGTGATCCAGTGCGGCCAGGCGGGTGATCTGGGCGATGCTGGCCGCTGTCGGAGCCCAGCCGAACCGGCCCAGCCCGGTGTCGATTTCCAGGTGGACCGGCACCGGCCGCCCTCGCCGCACCCCGATTCGGTGGAGGTCACGGGCGGCGGCCAGCGTGGACAGCGCGGGGCGTAGATCGCGCGCCACCAGTTCGGCCATGGCGGCCGGCGCAGGAGGCGACAAGAGCGTGATCGGCACCTGGAGTCCAGCGTCGCGCAAGGTGCAGGCCTCATCGGTGGTGGCCACGGCGAGGTGCTGAACGCCGTGCCGGGTCAGCAACCGGGCGGCCAGGACCAGTCCGTGCCCGTAGGCGTGCGCCTTGACGACGCCCATCACCGTGGCGGCAGGGGTGAGCAGGCGGCGCACCGTCTGAATGTTGTCGCGCAGGGCTGCCTCGTCGAGGTGGACGCGTAAGCGTGCAGGCTCGTCCATGCCGTCACCTCGCTGACATCTGTGCGCCGCCGGGCTGGGCGGCGAGCTGCCGCACGTGCTGTTTGAACAGCTCCCCGCGCGTGCGGTGATCGGTGAACATGTCCTTGCTGTTGGCTCCGGGGCTGAACAGCACCACATCTCCGGCGTGAGCCACGGCGGCGGCCAGGGCGACCGCCTCGGCGAGGGCGGCGGCCTGCGTGACGGCGGTGAAGCCGCGCGCGTACAGGGCGGCGGTGATGCGTGGCCCGCTCTGCCCCATGGTGATGACGTGACGCACCCGCCCGGCCAGCCCGGCGACCAGCGGGGCGACCTCGGCCCGTTTGTCGTCTTTACCGCCGGTGATCAGGACCACCGGCCGGCCGGGGAAGGCGTCCAGGGCGTGCAGCGTTGACCATGGATTCGTCGCCTTCGAATCGTTGTAGTAGTCCACTGCCTGGGCGGTGATGACGGGTTCGATGACGTGCTCGCGCCCGGCGTATCCGGCGGCGACGCCGCCGATCACCGCTACCGGGACCTTCCACAGCACTCCGACCGCCATCATGGCCAGGAGGTTGGCGGTCGCGCCGGGCACTTTCAGCTCGCGGCGGGCACATATGACGCTGCGCGTTTGCGCGTCCTGGGCCACCACCTGGTCGCCGGCCACACACACCCCCTCCAGGCCGGCGGGCAGCTCCTGCAGGCTGATGTACATCAGGCGTCCGGGTGCCTGCTCGGCGATCGTCCGGCATACCTCGTCGTCGTAGTTGACGACCGTGGAGTGGTCCGGGGTGTGGTTGCGCACGATCCGCGCCTTGGCCGCGACGTAGTCCTGCCACACGTAGTGGTCCATGTGTTCGGGCCGGAGGTTGGTCAGCACCGCCGTGGTGGGGGCGAAGGCGTGGCAGTCCTCCAGTTGCGCGGAGCTGACCTCAACGACCGCGACGTCCCCGGCGTCGATGGCCGCAACGGCTGAGGCGAACGGTGCGCCGATGTTGCCGACCACGTGCGTGCTACGGCCGGCGGCGCGCATCAGCTGCCCCACCAAGATGGTGGTGGTGCTTTTTCCGTTCGTGCCGGTGATGGCGATGCTCGGGCAGGGGCACACGGCGGAGGCGAGTTCGATCTCACTCCACACCGGGATGCCGTCCCTGCGGGCCGCGGTGAGCACCGGCAGATCGCGCGGTATCCCCGGGCTACGGATGATCAGCGTGAAGCCTCCGCAGGGGGGCGGCTCGGCGCCGAGATGGTAGGAGATCGGAAGGTCGGCGAGCCGCTCCAGCGCCGGACGCAACTGGTCGGTGCCGCGCGTATCGGTAACGGTGACGGCGGATCCGCGTGCGGCGCACAAGGCCGCCGCGGCTTCGCCGCTGATGCCCAGTCCGATGATCAGAATCCGCGCATGGTTAAGGAACATACGAAGCCTCAAGGGGGAGCGGCGGGGGTGTCCAGCCGGTGAAAGGGGGGGGAGGGGGCGGCGGTTCGGCGGCGGACCTGCCGCTACAGGACAGCGGGCCGCCGCCGGCGTCGTCAGGATGCCAAGGAGCCCGCGGCCAGTTTCTGCACAGTCTCCATGTCATTGAAGTGCACGGTTTCGCCGCCGATGATCTGGTAGGTTTCGGCGCCCTTGCCCGCGATGAGCACGACGTCGCCGGCCTTGGCGACGCTCAGCGCCCGCTGGATCGCCGCCCGGCGGTCGAGGATCCGCTCATGCTCGGTACCGGTCTTGGCGACCCCGGCGATGATCTGGTCCGCGATCGTCTCCGGGTCTTCGCCGCGCGGGTTGTCGTTGGTGACGATCACCAAGTCCGAACGCTCTGCGGCGATCTCGCCCATGAGTGCGCGCTTGGTCCTATCCCGGTCCCCGCCGCAGCCGAAGACCGTGATGATACGGCCGGGTGCGAATCCGCCGATCGTGCTCAGCACCTTCTCCAAGGAGTCGGCGGAGTGGGCGTAGTCCACGACCACGGACACCCCTGCGGGCGTCTGGATGGTCTCGAACCGGCCGGGGATCGGCGGCAGCACCGCCAAAGCATCGACGACGGCGTCCAGGTCATGGCCCAGCACGTGGCA
The DNA here is from genome assembly GCF_050949235.1 of Streptosporangium sp. CA-135522. Taxonomy (NCBI): domain Bacteria; kingdom Bacillati; phylum Actinomycetota; class Actinomycetes; order Streptosporangiales; family Streptosporangiaceae; genus Streptosporangium; species Streptosporangium sp. CA-135522. Next base: position 339,039 of record NZ_CP192027.1, on the reverse strand, counting down.
GGCCGCCACCGTGGCCAGGGCGTTGTGCACGGCGAACCTGCCCGGGATGGGCACCTGGGCGAGCCTTTGACGACCGTCGTGGTGCAGGACGAAGCGGGTGCCGGCGGCTTCTACCGTCAGATCGGTCGCCCGGAAATCCGCCGCCGCGTCGATGCCGAACGTGGTCACCGCGCCGGGCATCAACGCGGCGATGTCCGCGCTGACCGGGTCGTCGGCGTTGGCCACCGCCCGGCGGCACATTCCGCTGAACAGCCGGAGTTTGGCCTGCTTGTACTGCTCCATGCTGCCGTGGCTGTCGAGGTGATCGGGCGTCAAGTTGCTGAATATGCCGACGTCGATGTCGGCGCATTCAACGCGGTGCCGCGTCAATGCGATCGACGACGCCTCCATGATCACCGTGCCCGTGCCGCGATCACGCATGCAACGCAGGATGTGATGCAGGTCCACAGACTCCGGAGTGGTGGGGGTGGTCCTGTTCACCAGGATCAGCTCGTGGCCGACGCGATACCCATCGGTACCGATGACCCCGACCCGCGCCTTCGCCCCGATGCGTAGCACCGCTTCGACCATGTACGAGATGGAGGTCTTGCCGTTGGTGCCGGTGACGGCGACGACATTCATCTCCTTGGCCGGCTCGCCGAAGTAGCGCGAGGCCACCGTGGGGACGGCCGCACGCGTGTTGGCCACCTGCACCACGCACACCCGCGGCGCAAGCTCCTCGGCGATCGGGTGTTCGACCAGCACCGCCACCGCGCCACGCTCGACAGCGTCACGCACATACCGGTGGCCATCGGAGCGGGTGCCGCGCATCGCGATGTACATCGATCCGGAAGTCGTCCGCCGCGAGTCATACGTGATGCCCGCCCTGACATCGGCCAGCTCCGGGTCGCCTTGAAGTACCTGGTGGTCGTATCCGGCCAGAAGGTCGCTCAGCTTCATCTCTCTCCTTTTCTTTTTTGCTATCAGCCTGCCGTGAAGGACAGGGCCGGGGCCCGAACAACGCGCCGGATCGGGGCGTGGCAACGCGGGGCAGGGACGTGCCACGTTGCCGCCGGTTCAGGGTGTGAGGGTCTTCCTCGGGTGATCCAGCCAGAAGTGCTGGCCTTCGGGGCTCGCGCTCACGCCGAATCTGTCTCGGCTGGGCTGTCTCGCACTTCCTCATGCCAGGCGGGTGTGGGGGGCGCTCATCCCCAGGTTGCGGACCCGCCAACGCTTCCCGGCGCGGCCGATGACCCAGCCGACCCCCGCACCCGGCCGACCTTGCTGTTCAGCTGGAGCGGCAGATCCGGGTACTCCCGAAGAAGCTGCCCGATGACGCGTTCCGAGTGCCCATACCCGTAGGAGTCCGCGGTGTCCAGAAGCGTCGCCCGCGTTCGACCGCGTGTCGGAATCCGTTGAGGAAATATGCGTCCTCGACGACGGCGGGGATAGGCATGCCGCCGAGGCCTGTCACATTTTCACCGATAGCAGCGCAGTGAATGCCTAGAGGATGCGCGAATATCCCTCGACACAAGTGCCGTGTGGTGAAATTCGAGATAGTCATTACAGGCCACCGCCGGTCAGGACGAAGACGGCAACTACCACTTTGCCGCCTTTCGCTTTTCTTACCATCCAAGCAGTGGAGAGAAGGGCGATGATGAATATGCCGCGGCCGTTTTCCGGCACATCGTCAATATCGACTGCCTCGCCGCCCCCATCCAAGTCGTCGGGGCCTGGCGCCGGCTGAAAGCCAACCACATCGATCTCGGTCCCTCGATCAAGGACTCCTACTACGGCGCCGTTTTCGTAGATGTCGAGCATCAGGGAGATCGGGCCACCGGCATGCTGCACAGCGTTCCCGATGAGCTCGTCGGCCACGAGGACCGCATCGTCGATCTCACCCGTGTTAGCACGGCCAATCAACGCTGCACGCACCCTCTCCCGAGCGATCCCCTGAGGGGCCTCGAGGTCGGTGAGGTCGATATCGTCGTGGTTTATCAGCTCTCCCAAGATTTCGTCCGGGATCAGCTCAGCGGTGGTCGGAGGCACCCTCGTCTCCTCGCATTCGAGACGCCCTGCGGCGCGGACCGAGATCGGCCCGGGTTCAACCATGGCGCACAGTTCGTGGCACCGATACGCCAAACCATCGCCACTTTTTCGCCACTTCCGATGGCGCCGCCTCACAGGCCGACAGGCAGTATCGGGATAATCGGTGCAATTCGCCGAACGATTGGGGGACGCCGCGCATAGAAATGGCCACGAAATGGCGGCGGTCCGGCATAACCGATCGTCATAGAGAGCGAGCTTTTATCCGAAAGGCATGAGGCGGAAGGGACGGCTATCTCCGGCCCTTGTTGGTGCACCTCACGCTCACCGGGCATGTTCCGATCTCGGTAAGGTGTCTGCCGAACTTGAGCCAGCGTTTCCGTACCGACCGGCCCTTATAGGTGTTGAGCGGCCACTGGCCTCAATCGTTTCGATGTCTTGACAGCGTGATCGAGACAGGCAGGTGGTAGGTGTGCCGATACTCAGCACGTTTCCGGGAACTCCTTGATCATCACCGGGCTGTGCGACAATCCGGGTTGATGACCAGCGGTGAACCCGGCGCGCCGCAGTAGACAGCAGTCGGGCGAGCATCCGTCGTTGGCCGCCACCTGTAGCCCAAATGTCACGAAATTCGAATGACTCTCGAATCATCGCAGACGGGTCGCAACGCCACGGAGCAGGTAGAGCGGCAGCTGAGCCCTGGTGTCGAGGATCGAGCCCTTTCTAAAGCGCCCCAATGTTCAAGGAGAAGGCCGCCCGTTAGGGCTTCAACACACATGGCGAACAGGCGGATCTCGGTCGACGGACACACACATGCGGCGTTTCGCTCGCTGCGGCATGCGGATAGGGGCATCGTAGGGAAAGGGGCCGGACCGAACGCCATCCCACCGGTCGGTCGTGCCCTCACAGCGGAGCCGCACAAGCTGTGCGGTGGTCACGTCGAGCTGGACAAGCGAGAGCGCGCGGAGCCGCCCTACAAGATCAATGACCGGACCGACGACTGGGGCCCGGTTGTTGTATGCGACGCCCAGATGCAGGGGATTTCCGAGGCCCGTTGGCGGACGGGTTGTCCTGCAGCGCCTTGAGAGTGGCGATGAAGGTCGCGGTCAAATTGGCCAAGATCGCCGCTCCCTTCTCCGCAGTCGCCAAGGACGGCTGGCCGATGACGCCGTTCGGCGTGTATGCACTGACCCCGTGAATCAGTAGGTGAGGTCGGTCAGCGACGTGGTCGGCGTGCTTGTAGCTGTTGCGGACCTGTTCCGGGCACAGGTACAGAAGGATCGAGGTCTCGATTTCTCCAGCGTGCATGTCATCGTGGGCGCTGCTGCTCAGTTCAGCGGCGTGCCGGGCGCGGGCCCAGTCCTCGCGTCCCGGGTACAGGGCCATGCGCGGCCGGTCGACGTTGGCCTCCTGAACGACGTTCGACAGTACGTAATTGCCTCCGTGCCCGTTGACGAGTACCAGGTACTCGATGCCGGAGCGTTCGAGGGACTCGGCGACTTCGTTGATGATCGCCGCGAGGGTCCGGGAACTGATGCTCACGGTGCCCGCCCATCCGGCGTGCTCATGAGAGCAGGCGATGGTGATCGGAGGCAGTAGGAGAAGCTGGTATTCCTCGGCGAGCGCGTGGGCAATCCCGCTGGCCACGAGGGTGTCAGTGGTGAGCGGGAGATGGCCGCCGTGCTGCTCAAAGCTGCCGATTGGCAACACGGCCACCTTGGCGGCGCGTTCGGCCTCGTCGGTTGTCGTCGCAGTGGTGAGTACCTTCATGATCACATCTTTGCGGCTGTGAGCGCCAGAGCAGAGCGGAACTGTATGACTTCCGCAGGCGGACCGGTTCCTGTGGCTAGCCGTCGGTCGAGGGCGCGCAACGCGCGGATGACGCGTACCGACCCGCTGGCCGCAGTCAGAGCGAGCGCGGCGGACCCCTGGTCGGCCGCCTCGGCCAGGTGACCATCGGCGGCATACGCCAGTGCCAGCCAGGCCCGCGCGAGCTGCTCATCCTGCCGAAGGTTCGTCGGCCACGAGCCAAGTGCCTCTACCAGCAGGTCGACGGCATTGGCCGGCTGCCCGAGGAAGAGTTGGCAGTACCCCTCGTGAGCTTGCACGTACGCGCGCACACAGTGATGGCCGATCGTGGCCGGATCGTCGTCTGCTCCGGATTCGTCAGCACGTTCGACGAGTTTGTAAGCCATCTGCAGGGCCCTCAAGCATGATCGGCCGTCACCGGCCAGCGCGTGACCTTGAGCCAGGCGTACGGCGCTCAGAGCACGATCTCGGTCACTCGCTCCAGCTGTCGCACCCGCAGCACTCGCGAGCTCGCGGGCCTCCTGGGCGTTCCGCCGCTCAGCGGCGCGCTGCGCCTGCCGCATCAGGGCATATGCCTCGATCGAGGCGTCGTTCCCCTCCCTCGCAAGGCTGAGGGAGTGGCCGAGCCAGAAAGCGGCCTCGTCACCGCTGCCGAGGTTTTCGGCGGTCCAGCTGGCGAACTCCGCCCATCGGGCCTCGACGCCGAGGAGGCCGGCACGGATCAGGCCATCAGCACGGAGCCGGTGGTCTCGGATCACCTCCATCTCGCGGGTCACGGTGCCGTGCATGCGGTGTGGACCGAAGGCGTTATGCGTGGCCGCGAGGATGTGAAGTAGTCCGTTCCAGTGAGGAACGAGCGCCGGATCGATCCTTGCAGGGGGTAAGACGGTCAGGCCCGAAGCGGCCACGGCCGCAGAGGCGTCGCAGCTCTCCGACGCTGGAACCGATCCGGTCGACGTGACAGCGCCAACTGGACGGAACAGTCTGACAGCCGGCTCGTCAAACAGGTGCTCCAAGATACGGCGGGTGTTGCGTTGGGGAGTCCCGCTGAGATCCCCGCGCATCCAGCGGTCGAAGCTGCGCCGAGACACGGTGACGGCGGCCAGTTGCTCTTCCCCCGTTCGCTCGGCGAGATTTCGGGCGGCCCGGCCGAAGTGGATGCTGAACGTCTCGACCGTGGTCCAGTCGTGTTCTTGGACCAATTTGCGGAAGAGAGTCGCCTGAGTCACCGTCGCCTCCCTGCGTATCCTCTGTCATTTCTACTGATCGAATGTCAGCAGCGGTACGTCCTACAAACTCGCCGGTTTGGGGCAGGTCGAGCTGTGCTCGACGATCTCCACGACGATGAGCTCGGCCAGGTGATGTGCCACGAGCGGCGACGGCGGTCGTACACTTCGTGGCCCTCGCTAGGATGCTCCTCTGATGTGCTGTTAGCAATATGACCGAGCAGATTGCTCGATAGTTTGGTTGTAGAGAGCCCGCCGACCCGTCACACTGGCATCCATGGCGCAGATGAATGGGCCGATGTGGTCGCTGACGCGCCGCGAATTCGGCAGCCGGTTACAGGAGTTGCGTGACATCGCGGGGTTGACCCTTGTCGGGGTCGCGCAACTCCTGCGGGACCGCGGCATCAAGATCGACAACAGCTCCCTGAGCCGAATAGAGAACGGCAAGCGCGGCGTCTCCAGGGAGACTGCGGAAGCTCTCCTTGACTGCTACCAGACCGACACCGCCACACGCGATCACATCCTTGGTCTCCTCAGCGTGGATACGACCAGGCGCCGGAGGCCGGCGCTCTGGCGTAAATACTCTGCGGTGATCGGCTCAATGAAGTTCGAGGAGTTCCTGACGCTCGAACGTCGAGCGTCTCGGATGCACAGCTTTCAGACGGCCCTCATCCCTGGCCTATATCAGACCCCTCAGTACGCCCGTCTGGTCCTTGAGGGAATGCGCCCCGATCTGACACCGGTCGAGATCAAGGGGCTGGTTGCGCTCCGCATGAGCAGACAACAGGAACTCGCAAAGGGCCCTCTGCGAGACTTTCAGGCCCTCATCGCAGAAGGGGCGCTGTCGCGGACGGTCGGCGACCAGACGGTCATGCGAGCCCAATTAGAGCGACTGCTTACCGCCTCCGAAGAGCCCCCTCACACCATCCGGATCTTGCCAGAGGTCATCGCAATCCATCCGGGCCTGGCTGGTCCCTTCGTACTGATGGGATTTCCTGAGTCCACACCCGACGTCGTCTGCGTCGAGACCATGAGCCGCTCGGTGTACCTCGAAGAAGAGGCGGATGTTCAGCGTTACACCGAGGTCTTCGCTGGACTGTGGAAGAAGGCATTGGAGCCCGACGCCACCGTCATACGCCTCAAAGAAAAGATCAAGGAGCTACGGTAGTGACAGCACGCAAGCCAAACCCCGCCGATCTCGACCTTACGAAGGTCGAGTGGACGGTCTCCTCCCACAGCGGAGGAGGTGGAGACTGCGTTCGAATCGGAATCCTCGAAGGAAATGAGGGCCGGCATGTCTTGATCGGCGATTCCAAGCACCCCGAACGTCTTCCTCACGTATACACACCGGCTGAGGCTAAGGCTTGGCTCCTCGGTGCAAAGGGCGGTGAGTTCGACTTCCTGCTCGCCCTTGGCTGACGAGCGTCCCGCCGCGGTGCTCGCCCCATAACCCCAGGGTCGGCCGCCATCGTTTGTCCACTAACCCCAGGGTCGGCCGCCATCGTTTGTCCACGGAGGTCCGTTCTTTCTTACCAGGTTGGGCGAGCCTGCGCCGCGGGCGATCTGTCAGGTTTCCGAGCGGCCTCGGAGAAAGCCCACCACCTGCTGGCCGCGGCCGATGACGCTCCCAGCTACTTGTACTACCTCGAGGCCGCCGCGGAATGCCTCACCACAGCACTAGGGCCTGCTCGGGGTTCGGATCTTCAGGCGGGTTGGAGGCTTCGGATCCACAAGATGGCGCCTCGCAGGTGAAGCCCGGCCAGATAGCTCTCCGGGGTCTTGCCGAAGCGGAAAGCCGGCCCCCGCCATTCTGCCGGTGCGGAAGCGTCACATCACCGCGTTGAAGTGCCGTCGCAGGTCCGGGACCGGGCCCCGTTCTCCCCGCGGCAGGTGAGGTTCGACCAGGGCCCACTCGTCATCGGTGAGGTCACCACGCGTCATGTCCTGTGCTCTGTCAGGCTCAGACGGCGCCGCGCAGAAGAATCCGCAACCCGATGATCTGAACCCCGAACAGGCCTTAGATCCGAACCCCGAACAGCTCCTAGCGCGTGCCCGACGGCCGCCTCGTTGAACGCCCGGATCGCCGCCGTCTCCGCCGCCTTCACCCAGGCCAGGCCGAGAATCGAGGGCGGCAACCCCGTGACGGAGACGAAAGTGATGTCCGGGCGTCTGTGGTGAGCCGCCGTGGGGGTGCAGAACAACATGCCACCCCGGTTGAGCGCCACCTGGGTCAGGCCCTCCTGACTGGTGGCCACCGTACCGGCCAGGGGAATGGGACGGCCGGAAGGAGTGGCGGACGGTGCCACACGCTCGCGCCACATGCGTGAAGCTGGGCCGTCCAGGCCGATCAGAGGCACGTCGGCCAGTTCCTCCGCGCCGATGCTCGAACGGGCGGCCAACGGGTGACGCGAGGAGACACCGAGCTGGTACGAGACCCGATTCAGCCCTTCACCCGTCGCCAGATCGGGCTCGTCCACCGGGAGCAACGTGAACGCGATGTCCACCCGCCCGGCCCGCAGCTTTCCGAAGGGGTCGGAGAGCGGGATCTCCACAAGCTCCGCCTCGCACCCCGGGTACCGGCGCTCGAAGGCGCGCACGCTGTCGGTGACGACCTCCGTGGGCGTGGCCAGGAAACCGATCCTGATCACGCCTGTCACCTCGCGGGCGGCCGCCTTGGCCTGGCTGACCGCATTCGCGAGACCGTCGTAGGAGGGGCGCAGGTCGGCCAGGAAACGTTCGCCCAAGGGCGTGAGGCTCACGTGCCTGCTGGTCCGGTGGAAGAGCCGGCCGCCGACCCTGGTCTCCAGCGAGCGCATGAGCTGGCTCACCCGGCCAGGCGACAGGTAGAGGCGCTCGGCCGTACGCGCGAAGTGCAGTTCCTCACTGAGCACGACGAAGCACTCCAGCTCCCTGAACTCCATCTTCGCCTCCGTCTGATCGCTTAGTCCACCTAAACCAAGCCTTCGACCTTCGCCATTGTTCCCACCGGTGGTCGACAGGAAGCTGGCTGGCATGACCATGACTGACGTCTCCGCCACTACCCGGGCGCGTTGGCTCGCCGTGTTCTCGGTCTCGGTGGGCACCTTCACCATCGTGACCAGCGAGATGCTGCCCGTTGGCCTGCTGACCTCGATCGCCGCCACCCTCGGTGTCTCCGACGGGACGGCCGGGCTGATGATGTCGGCGCCCGGATTGGTCGCCGCCGTCTCCGCGCCCGTGCTGGCGATCACCACCCGACGGCTCGACCGGCGCGTCATGCTGCTGGGGCTGATGGCGCTGCTGGCGGTGGCCAACCTGGCGGGCGCGTTCGCGCCGAGCTACCCCGTCATGCTGGCCGCCCGGGTGCTGACCGGGGTGAGTATCGGCGGGTTCTGGGCCTTCGCGGCCGGCCTCGGCCTACGGCTGGTGCCCGAAGGGTCCGTCGGGCGGGCCACGTCGATCATCTTGGCCGGGGTGTCGGTGGCGTCGGTACTGGGGGTCCCCGTGGGGACGTTCATTTCGTCGTTCGCGGGGTGGCGGACCGCGTTCATCTCCATGGGGGTGCTGGCCCTGGCCCTGATCGTGCTGCTGGCCACCACCCTGCCGCCCCTACCCGGCGAATCCCGAGCTCGCGCGTCCGAGCCGTTGCCCCACGAGTCTCCCACCCGGGCGTCGGAGGGGTGGCTCGCGCGGCTCTCAGGCCCGCTCAAGGTCGTCCTCGTCCTGACCGTCTTGATCGTGTCCGGCCACTTCGCGGCCTACACCTATGTCCGGCCGTTCCTGGAGCAGGTCTCGCACGCCGGTCCCACCTTCGTCAGCGCCGCCCTGCTCCTGTACGGCGCCGCGGGTGTGGTCGGCAACTTCGTGGCAGGCGCATGGGCGGCCAGGAACCCCAAGCCGGTCCTGATCACATTGGCCGTGCTGATGGCACTCTCCACGGCGGCGCTGCCCCTGATCGGCCTGCCCCTGATCGTGCTCGTGGTGTGGGGCCTGGGCTACGGCGGCGTGGGGGTGACACTGCAACTCTGGATCATGCGGTCGGGCGGCGGCGAAATGGGCACGGCGCTCTTCGTCGGTGCCTTCAACGTTTCCATCGCGCTCGGCTCGTTCGCCGGCGGTCGGATCGTGGACGGCGTGTCGCTCTCCGCGGTGATGTGGGTGGGAGCGGCGCTCGCCGTGGTCAGCGCGGCCGTCGCCGGCATCTCGGGCAGGGGCAGGACAGCCGGTTCATCAAAGGATCGCGCCTGATCGGGGTACCGCACCGGGAGTAGAGCAGGTCGTGGCGGCCGTACACCACCAGCAAGCGGATCTTGTTCAGGACGGTGATGAACCGCGGGCAGTCGGCGGCCTGCCCGCGCGATGCGGCCTCGGCGATCAGCGCGTCCATCAGCACCTGGATCCGAACCCCGAACAGCTCCTAGCCGGCCGCGACCCGAGCATGACCCGCAGCCGCACATTCGAGTTGACCGCTCTTGCCACGGTGCAACTCAACGGAGGTGATATGGCAAACGGGATCGACACTGGCCACCAGGCCGTCACGTTGGCGACGGAGATCCAGTCAACGCGAGTCATTGACCGCCTGGCCCCCCTGCAAGACGCTGCCATGAGCCGGGCAGCGCACTACCCGGACGCTCGTGACCTCGCCCAGCAAATCTTGACTCTGCGTGCGGCATGACAGCGGCCACCAACTCCGGCGACCGACTCACCCGCGAACGGCTCGATGACTTGCTAGCCACAGTCTGTGACCGGGTAGGGCTTTCGCCCCAAGACGCCGAGCTGATCAAGTTCACCAACAACGCCGTTTTCCGTCTCCGCCAGGAGCCCGTCGTGGTGCGCATCGCTGGATCTACGGCCGCGCGCGTTCGCGTGCCGACGGTGGTGCAGGTCGCCCGCTGGTTGGCGCGCCACGACTTCCCTGCGGTGCGGCTGCTGCCTGATATCGAGCAGCCGCTGCGTGTGGACGGTCACATGATCACCCTGTGGGAGTGCATACCGGAGGTGGGGCCGCCTCCCAGCGGCGCCGATCTGGCGGCCCTGCTTCACCGCCTGCACCTCCTGCCCGATCCGCCACAGAGCCTGCCGCCGTGGCGGCCGATGACCGAAATCCGTCAACGGTTGGCCGAACCAGAAGACCTCTCCGCTGATGACCGGGCCTTCCTGCTGAATGAGTGTGATGAGCTGGAAGAACAGCTCACCACGATCGGCTATGTGCTTGCACCTGGGGTCATCCACGGGGACGCGTTCCTCGGGAACGTCATCGCCGGAGCACAAGGGCCGGTGCTGTGTGACTTCGACAGCACGGGGATCGGTCCGCGTGAATGGGACCTGACCCCGGTGGCGGTCGGCAGCCTGCGGATGGACTACCCCGTGGACGAGCACCGGCCACTGGCCGAGAGATACGGCTTCGACGTGACTCGATGGGAAGGCTTTCCCGTTCTACGGCGGCTTCGCGAGCTCAAACTGGTGACCAGCGTGCTGCCCATTTTGCGCAGCAACCCGGCGATACGGCCTCAATGGGAGCAGCGCATGCATAGCTTCACGGCGGGCGATCTGACCGCCAGGTGGCAACCGTATCGATGACCGGGCTCATCGCCTATCGGCGCAGCCTTCGTCTGCTCTTCGCGCGACGCCGGCGATCCCCGATAGCGTCGACCTTTCTCCCCGAGTTCGATCAGGCATTGACACCATCATGACCGACCGCATCGCCCAACCACCCGACCTGCGGCATTTCGCGGTCCTGGAGCGCGCCTACGATCATGCGCACGCGCTACGCCTGGTGCGTGGCCTGTTCGATGAGCAGGTCGCGCGATACGGCTACGCCGACCCCTACGACGCCGACCCCGCCGCCTATGTTCCCCCCAGCGGAGTGTTCCTCGTCGGTTATCTGGGCGAGGTTCCCGTCTCCTGCGGTGGTTACCGGGCATATGACGCAGGCACCCGCATCCTGGCAGAACTCGAACGCCATGCCGTTCGCAACGGGGCCGAACGCGCGATCTTGGAGACCGGGGTGCGCAACACCGCCGCGCTCGCGCTCTACCGAAGTTTCGACTATCGGCCCACCGACCGCTACGTGGACGGCCGGGATCCGGAGATCAACCGCGCGTTCATCAAGGATCTGCGCGGCTGATCCATTGCTGGAGCAGGTCGGCCTCCCGCGCTTTGCTGAGGCCGTGCTCGGCGACGCGCTCGTGCGCCACAGCCGTTGCGCCTGAGCGCAACCAGGTCCAGGTGTCGGCGACGGTTTCCCGCAGCGGACGGCAAACCAGCCCGGCGGCCTCGGCTTTGTGCGTGCTCATGGCCCACGCCGTCGGCAGGGTGCGCCACAGCGGCACCTCGGTCCACTCGGTGACACCGCGCTCGGCCAGCCACGTCTCATCCACCCCGGACGATCTCAGTTGACGCGCCGGTGACCTGCGCGCATGCCTGCAGCATGGCCCCGTAGGTGTCCCGGCCGATCGGTGTGGCGAGGTTGTAGACGCCGGTCGCGTTCCTGGCGGCCAGGTCGAGGGTGAAACGGGCGACGTCGCGGACGTCGATCGGCTGGATGGTTCTGCTCGCGGGCGCCGGAGCGAGCACCGTGCCGCCGCGGCTGAATCGCCGCAGCCACCACGGCAGACGGCCCACGTATTCGCCGGGCCGGAGGATGACGTGCGGACGAATCAACAGCGCCTGGTTCGGGCTCGGTGATGCCGCGGCATGGGCGGGGGCGCGCCTGGACCCGCAGATGCACCGGTTCGTCACCAAGCTGTCGGCCGCGCTGGACCCGGTCGGTTCAGCACGGTAACGCCTCGACGTGGGCGTAGACGTCGGCCCAGTGGAATGCGGGCGGCGTGTGGCTGTGAGCGATAGGTGGCGCCGCTGCAGCTGTGAGATCTGGCTGAATTGAGCCGAGGCACGCCGGTTGTCACTGAGGCGGGCTGGTTGTCACCAAGATCCTCGGCAGGGGCGCGGCCGGGGTCGGGTAGCCCGGATCAGAGGAGCGCCGCGATCTCCGGCCAGGAGTAGCAGACCTCGTCGGGTGGTACCTCACCCGCGAGGACTCCGCCGAGCGAGGTGTAGAAGCGGCGGGCGCGTTCGTTGACGGCCAGTACCCGGATCGCCAGCGAGCCGAACCCGTCGGCGGACAGGTCGGCCGCCGCCGCCCGCAGCAGGGCGCGGCCATGGCCATGGCCCTGATGTCCGGGACGGACAGCGAGGGCGTAGATCTCGGCGTCATGGCCGAGCGCTGGATCTGCCGGACCGCCCATGACCAGACCGATGACCGCCCTGTCCGGCAGTTCGGCGACCCTGGTGTGGTGTGGCCGAGGTCGTTCGGCCGTCTCCCTGAGGAGATTCCGGCGCCAGTTGGCGGTGGATTGCTCGCGGGTGACGTCGAAGTCCTCGAACCCGGCGAACGCGGCACAAGTGACCTCGGCCATGACCTCCGCGTCGGGCGGGAGGGCGTACCGGATCGGCATGAGCGGAGACTACGACGAAAATGGCCAATGGGGGAGCGGGCGGCGGCGCAACTCCTCGACCGGCTCAGTGCGCGGTGTGGCGCCGAAGCCGGTGACACCCGGCGTACTTCCGCCCACTTGATCGACTCCGGGTGGCTCCGTCTCCGTCAACTGCCGCTCTCATCCGCCATCTATCGCACAGCCACACGCGGGGTTCATCACGCTGGTCCTTTCACGGCCAGTCGATGACGAGTCGGCTGTTGGGTTTGTCGATGATGAAGCGGGGGTCGGCGGTCTTCAGCAGGTCGCGGGCGGTGCCGGTGGCCATGCGGAAGCCGGGGGCGGGGGCGTCGTTGCCGTAGTCGCGGTCCCACTCGCCGATCGCGGTGGCGACCTGCTCGGCGAGGGCGGCGGCGTTCGGGCCGTGGCCGATGACGCCGATCTCCCAGAATCGGCTCTCGCTGTCCTCGCCCTCGCGGACGGTCAGGTAGGCCAGGGTGTCGCCGTCGAGCGCGGCCATGGAACCCCACGCGAAGTGCGGGGTGAAGCCGGGCCGCTGGCCGGGCATCCGGGCCAGACCGTTGGGCAGGACGCACGCCAGCCACAGATACACCCACTGCCAGGATGAGCCCTGCCGGAACTTCACCGCGGTGTAGATCTTGTGGGCGGGCTCGTCCAGGACGGTCGGCATCGCCTCGCGATCGACGAGCTGCTCACTGTAGGTCTCCAGCCTCACGTTGCCTTCCCCGGTCATCGGGACGAGCGTGCGGATGTCGTCGCAGATGCCCTTGCGCAGCGGGACGAACGTGGCCATCTCGCAGGAGACGGTCTGCCAGGTGTCGCCGTCGCGCTCGAAGGCGAAGGAGCGGGAGATGCTGCCGCGGATCCGCATCGGGATGACCAGCCGCCCGCCGGGAGCCAGCTGCTCCAGGACCGCGACGGGGACGTCGCCGGCGCCCACGGTGAACTGGATCCGGTCGAAGGGGGCGTGCTCGGGGAGCCCGGCCGCGCCGTCTCCCAGCACCACAGTCACATTCGAGGCGCCGGCCGCCGTCAGGCGGTCTCTGGCTCCACTGACGAGGTCGGAGTCGACGTCCACGGTCCACACGTGGCCGCCGGGAGCGACCAAGCGCGCCAGGAGCGCGGCGTTGTAGCCGGTGGCGGCCCGGCCTCCAGGACCTTGTGACCGGGCCGCGCACCGAGCTGCTCCAACTGGGTGGCGACGATGGACGGCGCGGAGATGCAGGAGATCATCTCTCCGCCCTGGTCGTGCTTGACCGATACGGCGTCGTCGACGTAGGCGTCCCGGACGGCGGCGTCCGGGGCGAAATGGTGGCGCTCGATGTCGCGGAAGGCGTCGATGATCGCGGGGGCGCGGAGATGGCCGGAGTCGGTGAGCGTGGCCACCATGGCCTTGCGCAGTTCGGCGGGATCGACGGCCTGGGCGATGGTGGTCTCCATCCACTCGAGGGTAGGGGCGGCGAGTGTGGACCGCCCGGTGAACACGTCGGCCGGTTCGCCATCCGCGAAGGTGACATGCTGACCCAGCCGGGCCGCATGAGCGGGACCCTCACCTTCGGCGGATTGACCTCGTGCTCACTCCCCAGTCCGGGTAAGCCCCGGGGAGTCGAACACGACCTTCTGCGCGGCCAGCGCAAGGTTCGCCTGCACGAGGGCAGGCAGGCCGACCCGGTTCCAGTGGAAGATCACATGATGGGCGATCACCGCGCGAAGTCCTCGGGCCAGCAGCCCCTCCTCGGCCAGGGCCCGCAGCCTCCGCCCTGCCGCCTCGAAGCCGGATACCCAGCCGGCGGCGAAGGCGATCGGCCCCGAGCGCAGGTCGCCGCCGAGGCTGATGTCACTGACCAGGAGGCGTTCGACGGCAGCCTGGAAGGGCTCCCACTGCTCGGCGAGGGCATCCTGCTTGGCCGGGCGCAGCGCGACGACCTTCGCCCAGACGTCTCCCCGCTCGAACCAGTCCAGCCCGGCCGTCCGCATAAGCGCCGTACACAGCAGAACCGACAGCTCCCGCCGCCGGACCGGGCCTGCGTCGAGGTAGGCAAGGTGGGTGAAGATATGGCGGCTGTCGCCGTGGAACAGGTCGTGGGCGGCGGCCATTCCCTGGTCACCGCCGAACGCTTCGGTCTCGGGTTCGTAGATCGTCTCCGTGCAGCGCGAGACCTGACGTGCCTGTCGTAGAGGGGTGACGGCCTCGTGCAGGAGCGTGCGCGCTCGGCTGGCGCGGTCGTCGTCAGCCGGCAGATACCGGATGCGCCAGGCCTGCTTGCGGATGAAGGACTACGAGGTCACGAGGCCGGCCGCGTCGAGGCGCTTCAGGGCGGGCGCGAGGTGGGTGAGGGCGTCCTGCTCGGCGGTGTGCCGGTGAGCGAACGTCACGGAGATTTGCGGCCAAGCGGAGGGTTGCCGGTCCATCACGGTCGCCTCTCGTCGGGTGGGGTGAGCAGGAGGCAGGTGTCCCAGCCTGTGGTGGCTTGCCCGCTGGGCAGGTTGATCAGCGCCAGCGCCAGCCCGGCCATCCCGTTCAGGAAGCCGGGCTCCAGCACGGGCGGCAGCGGGGCGGCCTCGTTGGTGAGGGCGTTCACGCGGCGGGTCAGGGCGGGGTTGTTCGCCGTGGCCGCGATACGGCGAGAGGTGTGGAGCAGGCCCGCCCACCCGTGACACAGGCCCGGCTCGGTGATCTTGGCGAGTTGGCCGGGGTCGACCAGGCAGCCGTGTAGCGCGTGCTCGGCCAGGCGCTTTCGGTCGATGTCGCCGAGCGCGATCCCGGCGAGCTGCTGTGCGCGCGCGTGCCCCGGGGTGCCGTAGCACCAAGACGGTCGGGCCGGTTCGCTCTGCCGGGTCTGTCCGGTGTGAGTCTCGGCGAGGGTGACGATTTCGGGCCACCACGGGCCGGAGGGGTGGACTTGCCGCCAGGTGTCGGTCCAGTCGCAGGTGCGGCGGATCGCGCCGAGCTGGCCGTCCACGATGATCCCCCGGATGGCGGCCAGGGACAGCAGGGCCAGGGGACCGGAGATGCCGTGCGCCATGCTGAGGTTGCCGTGTCCGCCCCGGGCGCCGGTCGCCCGACGCCCGGTAGGGGCCTCGTCGGTCCACCAGCCGGGCAACCCGTCACGGCCGACAGGCTCGCTGAGCCGGACGAGGTAGTCGAGTACATAGGTGAGCAGCTCGCCGCCGGGGTGGCGGCGCAGCAGGTGGGCGCCGAACCCGGTCATACCCTTGAACAGGTCGAACTCGCCGAGGGTCGGGCGGTCGCCGCGGTCGATGCGGGCGTGGGCTTGTTCCAGGCGTTGCCGGGTCAGGCGGGCGACCTGGGCGTCCATCGCATCCAGGGCGCGGGTGTACCGGCCGGGGCCGGTGGCGCCGTGCAGGGCGTAGGCGAGGGCGGGCGCGCCGAACAGCAGGTTGGCTTGTGGGCCCATGGTGAGAGGGCCACTGGTGGCGGTGGTGAGCCAGGTGTGGGCGGCGTCCCAACTACTGAGCCCCGCAGCGGCGCGTTCGATGTGCAGCAGGGCGATGCCGGTGGCGCCCCGGGACAGCGACTGGGGGTGCCCGTCCGGGTCCGGCGTCTGGCTGGGGTCGTTGAGATGTGTGACCAGGTCGGGGACGTTCGGGGTGATGTTGATGGCGGTCTATCCCTTCATCCGGTGCCGGCAGGCGAGGGCGGCGGCACGGGCCAACCGCAAGCACAGCCGTTCGCTGCCGGGGTCGAGCCCGGCCATGCGGGCGTGATGCAGGTGCAGCAGGGCGGCCAGAACCGCGTCCGGGGTCGGCCGCTGAGTGGCCAGGTGGGCGCGGTAGGAGGCCAGCGTCTGCTGGCGGTCCTGCCAGGTGTGGATGATCTGGTCGCCGCCGGGCAGCGCTTGGAGTGCGGCCCAGTCCCCGTCCGGGTTGGCCAGGCGCATCGTCTCGTCGTGGAGGGCGCGGTCGATGGGTGGGGCGGGGTGGCGGTGGACGCGCGTGGTGAGCCAGGCCGTCCCGGCCTCCGGGCTGCCGGTGAAGGCGGCGGCCAGGTTGAGGATGCTCGCCGCGGTGATGGCAACCAAACTGGGGTGGCCGGGGGCGAGGACGGCGAGTTGGGCGAGAGCGGCGGCGGAGTCGGCGGCGAAGACGGTCTCCGCGGCTGAGAGGGCGGCGCCCGTGCCGTAGCGGCCGGGCTCGGGGTAGTAGGTGTCGAGCACCAGGCGGCGCAGTAGCCCGCGCTCCCGTAGCTGATCGGCCCAGGCTCCGACGCGGTGGGCGGCGTCGCCGTACCGGCCCGGGTCGTGGAGCGGGAGCCGGAGTCGCAGGTGGTGGTCGGGGGTGTGATGTCGCAGGAACCACCAGCCGTCGGTGGGGCCTTCTTGCCAGGCGGTGAGCAGGCCAGGGAGATGGCCGGTGAGGATCTCGCTTTGGAGGTCGGGGTGGGCGTGCAGGCGAGCGTAAAGCCACGCGGATGCGCCGGGCGGGTGCCCGGGGTGGTGGATCGGCCGCAGGGCACCGGCCACGGCGGTGAGCACGACGGGACAGTCGGGGGGCGGGAGCTGTGCGACGAGCGGGAGGACGATCTCGTGGGCGCGACCTCCCGCCCAGCCGTACGCCTCACGATCGGGCGCCTCAGCCAGGGTGGCGGCCTGGTCGCGGTCCAGGTGGGAGCGGAGCACGGCCAGGTGGGCGAGCTCGTCCAGGTCCAGGCGTAGGCGGACGTCGCGGTCGCCGAGAAACACCAGGCGGGGGATGCGGTGCCAGCCGCGCAGGGTCGTCCACGCCTGCT
Source organism: Streptosporangium sp. CA-135522 (assembly GCF_050949235.1). NCBI lineage: Bacteria > Bacillati > Actinomycetota > Actinomycetes > Streptosporangiales > Streptosporangiaceae > Streptosporangium > Streptosporangium sp. CA-135522. The sequence continues at coordinate 321,793 of NZ_CP192027.1, read as the reverse complement.
CCCACGCTGGCCATCCGGTGGTGGGGGCGGGCAGGTCGGTGGCGGAAAGGTTCCAAGTAGCCGGGTGCAGGACGGTACGGCCGTAGCGGACGCGCGGCAGGAACGGCAAGCCGCTTCCTGCGCCCCACAAGAACGGGACGCAGGAAGCGGCTCGGGCGGTGGCGATCTCGCATAGGAACCGGGCGAGGGGGTGGGTGGCCCGGCGGAAGTCGAGCGCGTTGACGGCCAGCGGCTCCACGATCTCCCCTCGGGACAGCGACAGCAGGAACAGACGGTGGGCGTCGCCGCTGACCGCCAGATCCTCCACCGGCAGGTGCTCCGCGTCGGGGGGCTGGTGTTCCCCGAGCGAGATCGCAAGCGCGATGGCGGGGCTGCGGGTGAGGTTGGCCGCGCGCGGCGACAGCGGCGGGCAGGAGACCTGGGCGAGCACGGCGCCGGGGTTGAAGGTGGGCAATCCGGCCAACCCGTGGATCATGCGGTCACGGTCGGCGGGCGCAAGCAGGTGCAGGAATCGGCCTGCGGTGGTTCCGGCCTGCCGAGCGGCGGAGACGACGACGAGCGTGAAGTCGCCGCGGGTGATGGCGTCGATGCTGGGGGCGTGCACGGCGAAGCGCAGCTCGGTGTGTGGCACCGGGTGCGGTGGCCGCTGCTCGTCGACGCCCGCGGCCAGCTCGTCCAGGAGCTTCTCGTCGAGCACCACGTCGCCGCCGTCGAATGCGGCCTGCTGGGCGAGCCGCAGCAACACCCGGTCGCGGTTGGTGAGCGGCTGCGCGGGGGCGGTGGCGTGGGCGTTGCGGTAGCCGGCGGGGTAGCCGAGCCCGGTGTCGGCGTTGACGACGTCGGCGAGCGGGACGACGGCGCCGATCCCCCACCGGGCCAGGAACGCGGTGTGCCAGGCCTGCCAGGACGGGGTGCCGTACGGGTGCGGGGCCAGCCGGATCAGGGCGGTGGCGGCGGCCTCCGCCTCGCAGGCCACGGTGGCAGGCAGTACCGTCCGGCAGTCGAGCCGCAGATCAACGGCCAACATCGCCGGGCTGTGCAGGTCGGCCATCCGTTTGGTCGCCGAGGTGCGCAGGGCGCGCCGCTCCTCGGGTGAGCCTGCGTGGGTGTGCTGGACCAGCTCGTCCCGGATTGTCTGGAGCTGGCCCAGCACGTCCACGGGGGCGGCGGGGCCGAGGTCGGCTAGGTGGCCGATGAGGTGGGTGAGCGGGTCGGTGATGGTCATCGGCGGGTGCAGGCTGCTGATGAGGACGCCGTGCTCGACCAGGGTGGCCAGCATCGTCTCGACGTCGGCCGCGGGGTGGCCGGGCAGCTCCTGGGCGAGTGACCGCGTCAGCTCGGCGATCGTGATGGGCGCTCGGGCGGCCCGCATCACCCTCTGGACTGCCGGGGTGTTGCGGATCGTCGTGTCGGCCGGTGTGGTGTGGCCGGGCTGCAGGCGGCACGGGATGACGAGCCGGTCGCCGCGCTGATGCGCGAGCGTGGTGGCCACCACGTGCAGGTGGGGCCGCAGGTCGGGGCGGGCTTCCAGGTGGGTGATGAGCATGGTGAGCCAGGCGGCGTCCGGGCGGGCGGTGGCGCGGTGACGGCTTCCCCACTCCAGGGCGGCGGTGGCGCCGAGCCGTACCGGGGCGACGCCGGCGAACAGGCCGAACGGGGTGGCGCGGCCGGTGGCGCGCAGGAGGTAGCGGAGGGTGTGCCTGCTCGCCCCGCAACCAGACGCCCTTCCAGAACCCACTCGGCGTTTTGGTCCTGGGTGTAGGTCACCCGCATGTACACGTGCTGACGATCATTCAGCGCGGCCCACGCGTCAACGGCGCGCTTCGATGGCGGCTGAGGCGACGCTACCGATCACGACCGGCACCGCTCGGCCGATTGCAACCGCGCCGAACTCTCCCGTACGCGTCTTACCGTCTCGTACCAGGCGGCTTCGGCGTATCTGCGGAGCCGTAGTTCTGCGCCGCAGATACGCCGAAGGTTTTCGCATCTGTCCGCCTTAACAGATGCTGTCGATCACAGGGCGATGTCGTCGATGACACTCCTGTGCCACAGTCACCGAAGCGGTTTTTACTGATCAACCAGTTGATCAAGCACGATTTCGCCTTCAACTTTCATTGACCGCGCCAAGTCGTCGCCTTTTTCGGTGGTGGCTATCCACACATCCGTTAAGCCGAGCACCCAATTGCGGCTCTCGCATTCCAGCAGGATCCGGTCAAGGGCCTGTTCTACATTCAAGTCCCAGGCTTCAAATCCAGAGTCTCCGATATTTCCGGCAACGGCGAGATTCTCAGTAAGAAGAATCTTTACGGCAGCTAGCGCCGCACTTCTTGCGTTGCTCGTCTCTGCCCCGATCATGGTTGATGCCCGATAGAGAATGTGACCTAGAGTTATCCAGTCATCTAAACCTTCATCCAGGACCTCTGCCATTAGAGTGCGGACTTTTTCATCCATCCTTGATATGCACCTTAAGTTGCCTGCCATTGGGGAGAACGATATCGATCGTAGCGCCTACAGATTTCGACGCCGTGCGCCATTGGATCACCGTGCCATCTGCCAGCTTGGACCGCTCCGGAACCTTTGGCCCATATCCGGGTAACGTCTCCCCGTTTTTGGTCCACTTGCCATAGAGCGTCCTCAGCTCACTTTCGGAGCCGACCAGGCGGGCATGGCGTTGGTTTCCGGGAGCAAGCTTGCTGTAAAGTGGTGCTCGGCCTCGAAAGGCACGATACGTGCGCCAGCACATTAGGTGCCGCGAGTCGAATTTAGAAAATATACCGGACAGTAATTCAATTCTGTCTGGTTAAAGGGCTCCTTGCGTGGCTACTTTGCATGAGGCGGAACAGTCAGCTGTCAGTTCTCAGCGCATCTCAGCGCACCTGATTGACTCTCACGGATCTCATTCACGAAGTGCTGAGCGCGAAGAAGGCGTCAGTGCTCGCCGGGGCCGCCTCTTGGCAGAGGCATCGTGAACCCCTGGGCACTTCGGCCCGTCTGGAGGAGCATGAGAGGCATCTGGTTCGTGGCCGTGCTCGTGACGCTCACCGCCTGCGGGACGGCACCAGCGGCGACCACTCCCGCGACGCGGTATCAGGCCGACGGGACCGTACTCGCCGACGCGAAACACGGCCCTCAGCTCTGCGCTATCGTCGCCGCCTCCCTACCACCCCAGTGTGGCGGACCCGACGTCATCGGGTGGGACTGGAACACGGTCGAGCATTCCGCTCGGGGCGGCGTGCGCTGGGGTGAATACCACGTGGTCGGTACCTGGGACGGTGCACGGCTCACCCTGACGGAACCTCCGCACCCCGCCGAGCGCCGTGATGCCCCGCGTGCCCGACCTGACCTCACCACCCCGTGCCCAAAGCCCGCGGGCGGCTGGCGTCCGGTCGACCAGGGCAAGAGCACCCAGGAGACGATGGCGGCCGCCATCACCAGGGCTCAGGAGCTTCCTGGGTATGCAGGCAGCTGGCTGGACCAGAGCTACCTCGAAGAGATCGACGACTTCGACGCTGACGACCCTCGATCGGTGGAACGGCACGCCAACGACCCGAAGCGGCTCGTGCTGAACCTGCGATTCACCGGCGACGCGGCCGCCCACGAACCCTTGATTCGCGAGGTCAGCTACGGTGCGCTGTGCCTGAGCCCCGCCCAGCGCACCGTAGCTGAGCTGCGAGCGCTCCAGGAAAGAGCTCAGCAGGAGATCAAAGGTGTGTATTGCGCCGCGGCGGACGAGCGGGCGGGCCGCGTCCAGATCGGGGTCTGGGTGGTCACACCGGAGCTGCAGCGCCAGGTCGACGCCACGTACGGCAAGGGCATGGTAGTCCTCGACGGCTTCCTCAAGCCGGTGGCCTCGTAAACCCACGCGGCGGCAGGGCCCGCCCATCCGGGTGGGGGTCAGCCGGATGGGACCGCGTTTTTCCGGAGTTCGTGCCTGGCGCTACAAGCTCAGGCAAATAGATCAAGTCGGATGAGACCTCCCACCGCAGGACGATGCCGAGCTAGCCGATTCACTGCGGGTCGTGTTTTCAGCCTGGATCAAGGAGCTCGAGAAGTGCCTTCAGCCCCGCGTCTGCTCGACGGTGATCACCCGGGCGGCCTCCGCCTCGGTCGCTGCGCGGACTTCGACGAAACCGTTTTCGTTGCGCAGGATGGTGACGATCCCGGTGAGCAGTGTGTTCTGGCGGATGCGGTCACGGGCGACGCGCTGTCGGTCGACCGACAGGACGGCGGCATGCGCGTTCTCGTCGTTGGCCCATACCCAGGCGCGGCCGCTGAACCCGGGGTCGGGTCCGATCAGGCCGGTACGCACGCTGGAGGCCTCCAACCGCAAGGTGGATGCGCCGTGTGGGTTCAACTCCTTGCCGATGCGCATGCTCACACGCAGCCGCGTGGCGTATCGCTCGACTTCCGAGTGTGGCCAGGACTCTATGCCTGCGGGGAGGTTGCCGAGCATATCGATGCGCAGGTCGCCCAGCATCTGGGCGGGGGTGAGCCTGCGGCGCGCGGTCCGGTGGCTCGGTGAACGGTCCGCGTATGGGAAGGAGGTTAGGAGCATTACCGCGGGCGCGGGCTCGGGGGTAGACAGCGGGTGTAGGGCGGGCCACTCCCCCACCTGTGGTGGAACGGAGCCGGGCTCGAGCGGAAGGATCTCGCGCATCTTGGCCGCCGTGTACCCGTCCGCCTCTGATTGCGTGCGCAGAGCCGGGCCGGCGGCATCGGCCAGCGGCCAAAACCTCAGTAGCCATGCCTCCTCGACGGTTTCGGTCACGGTCTTGTCGTAGTCGGCCGGCTGGGTGCGGACGGGTCCGGCATAGGCGCGAAGGCCGTAGGCGAAGAACGGCGGGCCCAGCAGCAGCCTCTGTTCGGAGGGACCGATGTCGAGGTTCCAGAGCTGCACGGTGCCGCCTGGGCTCAGGTAGGTGATCTGCCCGGCCTCAGTCCAAGGCTCGCCAGGTGCGGCGGGTTCGGCGTCCCAGGCCTCCATCCGCAGGTGGGCCGTCCGCGCCGGGGACTGGCTTGCCACGCCGATCTGGCCCAGGGCGATCTGGCCGGGCTCGGCCAGCAGCGCACCGACTGCGGCTTCCGGCTCGGCCTCTTTGCCGAGACCGGATCCGTCTATGAGGCCGAAGCGTCCATAGGAGATCGGTATCTCATCGTCGATGCTGCGGATCAGCTCGGCCATTGCGCCCCTTGTCATGATCGTTACCTGTGTGTGGCGACCTTAGCCGTCAAGGGCGACAATTACTGATCCGGCGAAGGAGTCCCGGCCTTGATTACGCAGCCGCGCTGTCAGGTGCCTCCCCTAAGTGGGGTGAGCGTACGGTTACATGTGGGCGCCGTTGTGAGGAGCTCGAGAAATGCGGATGTGCCGGGCGGCCGGATCTTTGGTCACGGGCCGCTGTTGTCGCTGCTTTGATCGTCGACCGTGTCGGGGGCCGGCCGGGTGGCCGTGTGGAGGTGGCCGGCGGGGGTGAGCGTGAAGCCGTCGCGGAAGGCAGCGGCGGTGTCGGTTCGCCGCACGGCCAGCAGTACCGGCTCCTCAGGGGCCTCCTGGTCGCTCCACAAGTGGAAATGATCGTTCCATAGGTGCAAGCAGATGAGCGGGTCCTGCGGGCGCTCGCTGGCATAACCCAACGTCTTTGGAAAGCGGGGGTTGGTGCCGCCGAACAGGACGGACGGCTCGCCGAACCGCTCGCGGATCTGGCTCCATGTGATGTCGGTGCGGCAGAGGAGGTCGATGCGCTCGCGCATCTCGTCGTAGTCCGTGGCGGACAGAAGGCGGTACAGGCGCAGCCAGTTACGGCGGTGGGCCAGGTCGGCGTAGACGGAGGCCACGGCGTCATCGGTGCCGCGTCCGAGAATCTGTGCCAGTGCGCCGGTGACCCCGAGGCCGTTCGAGCCGCCGCGTTGGTGGAGGTCTTCTACGTCGGCAGTCCATGTCTGAGCGGCGCCGTGGGCGAAGGCCACCGCGTCGAGGTAGAGGTGAATGGAGGTCTCGCCTCCGTACATGCCGGGCCGCCGGAGGGCATCGTTGGCTTTCGTCAGGAGATAGTCGCGGACGGTCTCAAGGGTGGGCTCATTCACGGTCGATCAGCTTAAGGCGCGCCTTCGCCGGCTCGACGGCGAGATCTTCGCCGTGCCGGCGGGTCTGCCTCGTCGTCCGGCGTCGCCTTCTGAGATCTTCGGTGCGCTATCGGAAACGTCGCTGTGGCCTCGTGATGAGGTTATGCGCTGCGGCGTTCTGTCTGGACGGCGCGTGCTTCCCAGCGGGCGAGTAGGTCCGCGTCTTCGTGGGGGTTGCCTACCAGTTCGGTGGGCGTGATGGCGTTCGCGGCGTGGGTGCTGTAGTCGGGGGCGCCCGGAGCCAGGGCGATGGCACCGTCGGCGTGCCAGCCGTCGGGGGTGGTGATGTGCACAGGCACCAGAAGGGCGCCGTCGTCGCGCTTAACTGCGGTCCACATGGCGACCTTCTTCACACTCCATAGTGCCTTCGACAGTATGCCCACACCAGTTTGCCGAGGTTTTCGCGGCCGTCGAGCATGCGCACCAGGCGTCCTACCTGTCATGATGCGCACGGGGCATACCCTTCGGCTCACCATTCGACCGCGTCCAGGTAGCGGGGGTGCGCTATGGCCGGCCGCATCCCCCAGGGCGGGATGGTGCTGCGCTCCGGCGGTAGGCCTTCCCTCGTTGGCGAGTCCGTGCAGGCGCTGCGCGATAACGCTGAGCACCACGTCAGTCTGTGACCCTTGTGCCATATCGAGAATGCCTCTCGATCGCATGTAGCGATAACGACACGGGCATTGCATGCCTGATCGGGCATCATGGTCAAGCGTTTCCTCGCATTGGCCATGGATTGGCCATATAGAATGGCGTTCTAATCCGTCCGAAATGATCAAGCGTTCGGTGGCCGTATCCGTGAATTCTGTGATCAACTAGATCATGATGGTTGCAGGCTTTCACCCCCACAGAAAGACCCAGCTGTGGACAAAACCCCTTCCAGCGCCCGCTCAGTGGCATCCGGTCAGCTTGCCCGCTCAGGCCGTGAACCCTTTGGAAGCCTGATCGCTCGACGCCGGCAGGAACGCGGCTGGAGCCAGGAAGACCTCGCCGAACGGTTACGCGCGTTGTCTGGCAATGTCGGTGCGACGCAAGACCAAGTCTCACGGTGGGAACGAGAGCACCGCGTCGCCGGCCATTACTGGCGACGCTTCCTGTCTAACCTCCTGGGCATACCCATGGTGGATTTGGCAAGAGCCGCAGCCATATCCAAAGCCAGGCCGGATATGACCAATTCAGCCCCACGTGTTCTTCCCGCAGATGTGGCGGCTATGGTGGCTCTGTCAGCGAGAGAATCGGCTCGGCTGGGTGAGCAAGTGGATAAAACCCCTTTTGGAAGCTTCACCATGACAGAGATAGTCGATGAGCTGCGTCGACTGGCCGCCGTCTACCCCTACAGCCCGCCCGGAGACTCCCTCCTGGCGGCCAGGCAACTGCGTGATCGCGCTTACGCGCTGGCCGAGCAGTCACGCCGCCCGGCCTATACGCGGGATCTGTATCTGGTCACCGCATGGAGCTGCGCGATCTTGGCCAACGCCTCCTTCGACCTGGGCGCCGCCGAGCCCGCCATGGTCCATGCACGCACGGCGCTGCATTTCGGAGACCTGTGCGATCACCGCGGCGTCCAAGTCTGGACCCACGGGCTGCAGTCCCTGATCGCCTTCTGGGACGGCCGCCCGGATGAGGCGATAGCGATCGCCGAGCCGGTGCTGGGCTGGCCGGTAAACGCCGGGACGGCATCGGTGCGCACCACCGCGATATACGCCAGAGCGCTCGCCATGGCGGGACGAGAGCGCGAGGCCCATCACGCGCTGGCCCGCGTGCAACAGGCACGTGATCAGGTCGTCCACACTGATGACCCGCTCGACGACCCCGGCGGCATGATCGATTTCCCGTCCGCCAAAGAACTGTACTGGCGAGCCAACACCTACCTGCTGCTCGAGCGGGCGGACCGGCTGGCCGATGCGGAGACGGCCGCGCAGGAGTCGGTTCGCCTGTACCTGCAAGACCCCGTTGACCGGCAACGGACCGGCGAGCTGTGCCACGCCCGCCTGGACCTGGCCGCCGCCCGATGGGAACAGGGACACCCCGAAGGCGCTGAGCAGGAGATCAAAGCCGTCGTCGAAACCCTCCAGATGCGGTATGCGGTATGTGGAAAGCGTCGTGCGCCGCATGGACCGCTTCGCCGGCCAACTCCAGGAGAGCCACGGCAACAGCCGCCTGGCCACACGGGTGCTCTCCCGGATCTCCGCAGCCAACGCGATCAGCCCGCCAGCGCTACCCGGCGACGTCGCGCCGCTGCCGCTGGAGGGGTGAGCATGCCCCAGACGGTCGCGGTGCTGCACCCGGGCGCGATGGGCACGGCATTGGCCCAGGTGCTCGCCGCCTCCGGGCACCGGCTGCTGTGCTGCGTGGACGGGCGCTCGGAAGCGACGCGGCGCCGAGCGCGTGAGGCGGGCCTGACCTCGGTACCGATGCGGCAACTGGCCGCAGAAGCCGACATCGCCGTGTCCGTCGTCGCCCCCGCCGCCGCCTGGCAGGTGGCCGACCACCTCCTGGCGGCCGGGTTTCGTGGGCTGCTGATCGAGGCCAACGCGATCCGGCCCACGATGCTGCGCGCCATCGCCGACCGCGTCCATGCCGCAGGCGGGCAACTCCTCGACGCCAGCATCACCGGGCCGCCCCCATCGCCGACTCTGCCCCAGCCCACCCGCCTGTATCTGTCCGGGCCCACTCCTGCTGCTGACGCCACCGCGGCGTTATTCGCGTCGGCTCCCGAGCTCGAGGTGAGCGTGCTGGGCGAGGACGTCGGGCAGGCATCGGCGCTGAAGCTGGCTCAGAGCATCACGCAGAAGGCCAGCCGGGCGTTGGCCCTCCTTGGGCATGCCCTGGCCGCCCAGCATGGGCTGTCGGCGACCTTGGCCGCCGAGGCGACGCGGTGGCATCACCCCGCCTCAGACCCTGATCGATTCTCCAGCGTGGCCAGCCGAAGCTGGCGATGGGGCGGCGAACTGCGCGACGCGGCCGAGGAACTGCGTAGCGCGGGGCTTCCCGCGGAGCTGGCCGTTCATGCTGCCGCGATATTCGACCTCCTGGCCGACTTCAAAGACGATCACCCTTCCCTCGCGGAAATCTTCGAGGCTTTAAACGGCCTTCCCGGCGAGCCGTAAAACCTCGACCGCCCGCTTTATCCCTGGTCAGCAGGTTTCTGGCCCCCGGCCAATCGCAAATGGCCATGTTTTGGCCATTACCCATCGCGCTCATCACCGGTTTCATTGGCAACAGGCGCTGCGGCCCCGCGACCGCTTTTCCTTCGGGTACGAGCGGTTACCGGTTTTGCCCCAGCGCCCTCGGGACTCCAAGAACGATGCGCCGGTGCGGCCGCACCGGCAGATCTCGTGGATCCCCAGACCCTTGCCCCTCCAGCACCTGAAGGTATCGATGAGCGAGCTACCGCACCTGGATGTGAGCCGGCCCGCCACGTCCCGTGTCTACGCCGGTCTCGCAGATGGGAAAGACCTGTTCGCGACAGATCGGAAAATCGTCGAAGCGGTCCGCGCCGTCATCCCTGGGATTGGGCATGCGGTCCGCGCCAACTGCGTCTTCTTGCGTGAAGCCGTGGCCACGCTCACCCGAGACCACGGCATCACCCAGGTGCTCGACCTGGGCGCCGGCCTGCCCGACGCAGAGATGAACCTGCACGACGTCGCCCATGAGCACGCACCGCACGCCCGGATCGTCTACGTCGATCACGATCCCATGGTCGTCGTGCACTGGCGGGCCCGGCTCAACCACGCAGGAACGGCGGTGGTCCACGGCGACGCCCTGCGTCCTGCGCAGATCATGGCCGCGGCTGAGGTCACAGAGCTGATCGACTTCAGCCGACCGGTCGCGCTCGTCATGGGCGCGCTCACGCACTTTTGGCCGGACGATGTCCTGCCCGGCGTGCTCGGCTCCTACCTCGCCGCGCTGGCCCCCGGCAGCGCTCTGGTCTTCTCCCACGCCACGACCGACAAGCTCAGCGCCGAAACGGTCGCCGTGGCGGTCAAGGCGTACGGCATGCCGATCTACCCGCGCTCGGGTACGCAGATCCGCGCTCTGCTTTCCAGGCTGAAGCCGCTTGCGCCTGGCGTGGTAGCCGTGCGGGACTGGCCGGTGAACGACACGCTGGATCGCGGCTACCCGCCGGTACTCCTCGGCGGCGTCGCGTTCACCAGGAGCGGCGCATGATCCCGCCCGGCACAGCCGCCTTCGAGCGGTTGATAGCGGTCAGGCCCCTGCCACCGAGCCTCACCGCCTTGAAGAAGCTGCGCAGAGCGCTGCAGGGCTACCTTCTCACCCCGAAGATCATCCACACCGACGGCGGACCGATCCTCACGGTCAACGGGCTGATCGTACGGACCGACCGGAACGTTCACGTGTATTACTGGTCGACCGGCCGCGCGAGTGCCCGCAAAGATCGCCCGGATGACGAGGTCCTGACCTATGCCGAGGTGGCCGATGAGCAAAGCGCCGCGCGCCGGATCTCCGCGCAGCTGAGCAGGACCGAAATGGCCCGGCTGGAGTCGGTCTCCACCAGGCAACCGCGGTGAACTCCGTGATGAGCTGAGCGCGACGGTGACAACCGTCGCGCCCGTCCAACCGCACATGGCCGGGACTTCGCAGGGTGGGTGCGGGCACAGCCCAGCCGATGGCCCCTTATTGACCGACTGACCAGTTTCCTTGAGCCGTCACGATGCACTGGAGCATTCCATGAAACGATTACTTTCCGCATCATTATTATCGCTCTGTGTTATTTCAATGGTGGGGTGCGGCCTCCTTGACCACCCCTCGGCCACCACCGGACACCCGCTGACCCCGATCACCGTCGGCGCACTGGAAGTCCCAGACGCAGCCCCCGCCTACATCGCACGCCAAAACGGCTACTTTCGCGCCGAGGGCCTGAACGTCACGATCGAACCCATCCAGGGCGCCGGACCGGCCCTGCCCGCACTCCTGGGCGGAAGCCTCCAGGTGATCCAGGCCAACTACGTCACGGTGATCCAAGCCGCGGCCTCAGGGCAAAAACTGCTCGTCATCGCCGACAACTACCAGGCCGCGCCCGGATGCTTCGTGCTCATGGTACGCAAGGACTCCCCCATCAAGTCCATGGCAGACCTCAAGGGCCTCAAGGTCGGGGTCGCGACCCGCAAGAGCATCGGATCGCTGACAGTCGCCTCCGCGCTCGGTGTTCACGGCCTGAAGGAGAGCGACGTCGACCTTGTCGAGTTCCGGCTTCCCGAGATGGTCGCCGCCCTCCAGAAGGGGATCATCGCCGCCGCCTGGCTGACCGAGCCGTTCATCACGCAAGGCGAAGCCGATCACGGCCTGGAGCGACTTCAGGACATGATCAAGGACGGCCCGATGGAGGACTTCCCCATTGCCGGGTGGGCCGTTTCCGCGACGTGGGCGGCCAAGAACCCTCGCCTCGTCGCGGCGTTCCAGCGGGCGATCATCCGCGCGCAGCACGACGCCGCCGACGACCGTAACGCGGTCACGCAAGTCATCCCGACCTACACGAAGATCCCTCCGCAGACCGCGGGGATCATCACCCTGGGCACCTTCCCCACCAGCCTGGACGCGGACCGCATTCAACGCGTCGCCAACGCGATGCTCGAGCACGGCTACCTGACGAAGAAGTTCGACGTGCGCCCCCTCCTGGCGCCCGCGCTGACCCCGACCACCACCGGAGGACATTCGTGACTGAGATGACCGACGCCGGCCTACCTAAACGGACGCGCAAATCCCTGCCGGGCAGCAGCGAATTCTTGGTCCCCCGCCGCCGCGCTACCGTCCAGAGCATGCTCGACGCCGTTTTGCACTTCGGCGCCCTGTACACCTTCGCGCATTTGCGTCTGGCCGACCTGCTGCACGCCGCCCAAAACCGCACCCTGACAGCAGAAGACCTGGCGGAGCAGTGCGACGTCCGCCCCGACCTGCTGTACCGAATCCTGCGGGACCTGACCACCGCGCACATCGTGCGCGCCGACACACAACCCGGCGCGTTCACCCTGACCGAGATCGGCGCGACCCTGCGCTCCGACATTCCCGACTCCATGCGCCCCGCCGTGCTCACCGCCGGCAAACCGGCCTGGCTGAACGCGGTCCCACGCCTGGCCGAGATCGTCTACACGGGCCGGCCGGTCCTGCCCGGCGATGAGGACTCGCTGTATGGCTACCTGGCCAACTACCCGAGCGAAGCCACCGACTTCGAGGCGTTCATGGCCGCCCGCTCCTATCCCATCGCGGTGGACCTCGCCGATGAGGAAGAGCTGGCCGGCGTGCGAACGATCGTGGACGTGGGCGGCGGGACCGGCACCATCCTGGCTGAACTCCTGCGCGCACACCCCCACCTGAGCGGCGTCCTGGTCGACGGCCCGCAGACCGCCGCACGGGCCCGGGATCGCATGACGCAGCTCGGCCTGAACGACCGCTGCACCGTCACCGAAGGGGACTTCTTCACCGAGGTGCCGACCGTGAAAGCCCCCCCAGGCCCGGCGGTCTACACCCTGTGCAGCGTCCTGCACAACTGGGGCGATGAGCAGGCGCTACAGCTCCTCGCCGAGGTGCGCGCCGCCATGGTCGCCACCGGCTGGACCACCCAGCTGTGGTGCGTCGACAAGCTGCTGGCCAACGGGCACGGACCCGACGCCGGCACCGCTCTGGATCTGCGGATGATGAGCCTCTTCCCGCACGGGCGTGAACGCACCGTCGAGGAGTACTCCGGTCTGCTGCTCCGCGCCGGGCTCCTGCCGAAGCGGATCAAGCCGCTGGCTGGTCTGAATCTGGTCATCGCCACGCTCGCCTAGACCCGGTGACGCCGACCTCGACGCAGGCCCGGCCCCAACGACCTTTCATCTCGTGGCCGGCGTCGCCGACCACCCGCTGGCAGATCCCCACCGTCATCCCCCGGCCGAGACGTCTCCGTGGCGTCTCGGCCGGGGAATCTGCCAGCCCTCCGCGCCCCGGGATGGATGACCCGGGCGCGGCCGAGGCATGGCAACACAGCACAGATGACCCACCTACTCGTAGGCAGCAGCTGGAACAGTGCTTTTCTGATCGCGCCAGACGGTGAAGGCGTTCGTCCCGGATTCTCCCGGCGATCATGCCTACACAAGCCTCGCACAGCTCAACGCCCGCCGATAGGCATCAGCGCTGTCAGACTGACGACCCATCCGCTCCAGCACCTGAGCGACAACCGTCCAGCCGTGAGCGCTGTGCCGACTGGCAGGCTCGCCCAGCAACCGCTCCCGCGCCTTCTCGACCGCGAGCCCGGCCTCCTGCGGCCGGTCCAGCGCGGCCAGCACCTGCCCGGCCAACAGATGATGGCGCAACTGCAGGGGTCGCGGCAAAACCTCGATCCGGGCTGAGACGGTGCGCAGCTGCTCTGCCGCCTCCTCCGGCCGGCCGCACAACAGCTCGGCGTGGGCCAACAGGTACGTGAGCTCAGCCTGCTCGACCGGAGCGTCGAACCAGCGCAGCTCCTCCTGCATGATCAGCAGCTGGGTACGGCACTGCTCCGCTCGTGACGGCCGCACGGCCAGCAACACCTCGGCGTGAGTCAAGACGGCGCGGGCCCGCACCGGCACCTCAGCCCCTTCCGGGCACAGTCCCAGCGCCCGGTCGACCATGGCCACCGCCTCGTCGTCACGGCCGGCTTCAACCGCGACGACCGCCTGAGCCCAGCAGGCCGTCATCATCGCCTGCGGCGTACCCACCTCAGCCGCGGTTCGGTGCAGCTCGCCGGCCCACTGCCGGGCCCGCAGCAGATCTCCCCGGCCGACATAGACCGTCAGCAACATGGCTCCGAGCGCGATGAACCGCTCGCTCCACAGTGGCGGCTCAGGCCCGTCCACGATGCTCTCAGCCAGCTGTACGGCCTGGCGGGAGTCACCGTTTTGCATGTAGCAACGGGCCAGCGCCACCGCGGCGTCGACGTCACGCTCGCCCAACTGCCCCCAGGGGGCCGACGGCACCATCCGGACCAAGGTGACGATCGCAGCCTCCAGATCCCCCTCAGCCTCGGCGGCCAGAGCAAACCCGAATTCGGCGGCCCGGTGCTGGGCGGGCAGAGCGACCAGGACCGAGTTCTCCAGCACCTGGGCGTAGCCGCTCCGGGCCGCGGAGGCCTTGCCCTCCTCCAGCATCAGCCGCGCGGCGGCCAGAGCGGATTCGACCTCCCGCACCTGCTCGGGCGCGATCCCTTGAGTGAGCTCCAGCAGTGAGCAGTCGAGCTTGACGGCGAGCAGTTCCAGCGTCGCGGGGGAGGCACGGCGCTTGCCCGCCTCCAGCAGGGAGAGGTAACTGTCCGACAGCTCCGGGTGCGCCAGCTCCCCCTGGGTCAGCCCCTGCTGCTCCCGTCTTGTCTTGATCCGCAATCCGATCGCACGATCATCAACGCTGCTCGTCACGGTGCCTCTCATGTCGCCGGGGCGTCGAGGCGGAAGTCACGTGCCCGCCCGTCTGCGCCTTGGCCCACTGTTTCCTCGCCGGCCGGTGTACGGCGACGCTTGTGATCACGACCGCAGGCAATCTTACGACCGCTTTGACTGATTGTTACCACCTTAGAAAGAAAGGTGCCGTGATGTGACGTCGCCGAAGCCGGCGGGACTCCCGGACGCACCTTGGCTCTTCAGATGGCGGCGAAGATCCATTCTGTTGTTAAGAAACGAAGCCGTACGGCCCCGACGCCTTTACAAAGTAGATTTCCTACTTGATGGAGAGTCATCGCTGGTGTCATCGACGCCGGCGCGGGTGCCGTCCCGGCCCCGGAGGCGAGACCGGCGGGAGAGTCTTCGGTTGTGCCGGCGGCGTCGACGATGTCGGCGATGCCAGCCGGGCCGCGTCGTGCCGTGACGGTGTCACGACCTGCTCGAATCGCGCCAAATCTTCTCTTGAGATCAAAACGGGATACCGCCCACCGGCTTCTCGCGCACCGACGACCCCGCGTTCCTGCAGCTGGCCGATCAGCTCGAAGGCCTTGGCCTCGGTGACCCACAATGCCTTGCCCAGCATCGGTACCGAGCATTCCTGCACCTGCACTACCGCGGTGACCGCCCGTCGGAAAAACAGGTCCTCCCCCGCCCCGACACCACCGAGGACGTTCTTCTGCGGCCGCATCGGTCTCCGCATGTCATCCGCACCCGAAGGCGGTGCCAGTGTGGCGGCACGACCCGCGGGCGTGATGAGAACCTCACGCCGACGAACATCGCCGGGACCGATCACCCCCTGCCGCTCCAATGCGCCCATCAGAACATGTGCATCGGATGCGCTCACTTCCAAGTTCCGCTGGAGAATCTCAGGAGTGCAGCACTGCGCCGCGATCACATGTTTAGCTGCCCGCTGGACCAGCACCGCGTCCATGCGCCCCTCCGCCGCCTGAAGACGCGACACATCAGCTGGCCGCAGCAGAACGCGCGGCAGCCCGCCATCACCGCCGAGCACGCCACGCTCACGCAACACCTGCATCAGTCGCGCGGCTTCGACGCGATCGACACCCAAACGGCGCTGCAACATGCTCGACGTACAGGCCTGAGCGGCCACCACTTCCCGCACCGCTCGCTGGAGCACCGGGGGATCATTGGACCGCAGCACCAACCCGGTCGGCGGGTGATTCCTCGCAGGGTGAATCGTCGCAGGGTGAATCGTCGCAGGGTGAATCGTCGTGCGCTCGTGCTCGGATTGCGGGGTCGACTCCCGGTCGGTGAGCCAGTTCTGCAACCGCCATGCCAAGACCTGTGTCTCGCTGCGCGACGGGCTCGACGGATCCGTGCGCAGCCGTCGCTGCATGGTCACCGCGCGCAGGACAGCGCCCGAGTCCGCCCCGCCGTACTCGACGCGCGCCATCAGCCCGGCCAGCACCGGCCACGCGGGATCGACCAGGATCGCCTCTGGGTCGGCCTGGCCGGTCACCGCCCGCCGCAGTGCCGCATGCAGGTCGCTGCGGGCCGCCGCCCGGTGGTCGGCGTGAGCGCGTGGCCGCGCCCCTAGGCGCTCGCCGGCGTCTTGCAGATGGGCCGCCGCCAGCCGTGCCGCTTGAGCATGGGCATGCATCTTCTGGAGGCGGTAGCGTGCCGCGACCGCGCGCGCCGCAGCCACCATGACGACAACCGTGGCCAGCACGGCTGCTGCCTCATCACCAGAAGCCAGCGCCTGCCCGGCATCGATGAGTACCCGGGCCGCACCACGCATCCGCCGCGATGCCTCGTGCTGGGCGCGCCACGGCACCCGGCCGCAACGCTCGAAGGCACGCGCAGCAATAACCAGTTCCCGACGGATCTCCTTCGGGGCCTGACTGGCGGCGGCCGTCAGCAGGTCGGCCAGGGCAGCGGTCACGGCCGCGCCATGCTCATCCCCGGCAGCATCGAGTACCTCGCGGGCCCGCGATATCGCACCTGCGGCATGCTGCCAGGCCATCGCACGCAGTTGCGGCTGGGTCGGCCGCATCCCCTGGCGCGTCGCTACGGCTGCTGCCCGGGGGCTCATCGCAGGCTTCGGCTCATCCGCGTCGGCCCAGCGTTGCCGAACCCGTGGCAGTGATAGATCCGGTGCCAGCCGGGAGCCGGAAAACCACACCGGCTTACCGTCGCGGGCGAGGTCACCGGGGTAGTTCACCGCATAACCCACCAGTTGTCCCGATGGCAGCGTCCGCTTGTAGACGTTCAGCTCACCCTGCTGTAGACGGACGAAGAAGTCGGCCTCGCTGATGGCCGTCAGCGCAACCTGGCGCACCATGACCGCAAGATGCTCGCGGGCGGTCGGGGCGAGCGGTGCGGGCGTCTGCGGGGTGAAGATGCGGTGAGCCTTGTCCTGCTCGCCGCGCGTCGGCCGGCAGGCGGCGCTGCGATCGATGGCCGCAGTCACCTGTAGTCCATGTTCTTCTTCGATCGCACGGCATTCGTTCCGCAGCCGAAACCAGTCACCACGCAGATCTGGGAGACGGCGGCCGTCTTGACGTGCCAGCGTGGCCACGATGTGAATGTGGTCGTCGGCGTGGCGCACTGCCACCCACCGGCACCCATAGTCGTCGCCGAACGGAGCGATCCCGGCCGCGGCCACCAAACGTCGTGCGATCCGGTTCCATTGAGCGTCGGTCAGCGTGCCATCCCCTGGTGCGCATCGCACCGGAAGATGCCAGACGTGGTGAGAGATGGTGCCAGGGTATCCGCCCAATGGCCGGTCCAGTTTGCGCGCCAGCCGCCACAGTGCGTCCTCACGCTGCGGTGAGCCGGACGGGGCGCGGGCAGGGTCCGGTTCCCGCCCGTCCCAGCTGGCCACCAGGTGCGGATTGACGTGTTCTTCGTGTGCACCAGGCCCGTACAGGTAGTTCAGTAGGCCCACGGTCTGTTTGCCGTATAGCACCTTGGCGATCACCAGGCTGGTCCCGGCACATCGAATGCATCGGCCACGTCTTCTATCCGCTGGATCGTCCGGTCGATCCGCTGCGCCACGGCCTTTAGCGCAGGCGCGTCCGGCTGCTCAGACCGCGCCAGCTCGGTGAGAGCGTTGCCGAGCTGGTTGAGGACCACTCGTGCTCGCACGAACTCCGTCATCTGCTCGCGGTAGTTCAGCGGGATGGGATGCAATTGCTGGCGGGCCGCTGCCACGGCCGTATCCGCGATGAACGCTCCGACACTGAGCCCTTCGCGCTCTGCGGCAAGTACTAAGGCAGCGAACTCGGGCTCATCGAACAGCAGCGGACCGACCCGCTTGTCACGTGGTTGCCGTGCTCGTCCCCGCCGTCCCACCACCCCTGATGTCTCCCCTTTTCCCTCTCCGCCACCCTCATCCCGGTCACGCCTGATCGGGCTCATTCGTCGGATTTAACCAGCATGCCTCAGGATTCGCTTGTTAACTCCGGTTTATCCACTAACTTGCTACAAGAAACGGACATTTCGACCATAAAATACACCTCCTGAATGTCAACTAAAGTTGACATTCAGGAGGTGTATCGCGCACCCGGTTATTGTCAGTGATTATGCGCTCGGGATGTCGGCCCCACGGCCCCGCAGCCAAGTCTCATCGGCCACCGTTGCACACCCCTTGGCCGGGTGCCGACGCAACCGACCCTCCGTGATGGATGCTCCGTGGTGGGAGCTGCCGGACCGCTACCGCAGGCCGCGTTTCTCGTTCTCATCGGCGGCGGCCTCAGAGCCTCGGGAAGTCACCGTCACTACGCCCCAGCCTTGCTGACGAAGGCCGGCAACTCAGCTGCCGCAACAGCGATGGGCAGCCACTGATCACGATCCATGTCCAGGCGGCTCATGCTGGAAAGGTTGCGGAGCGACTTGGAATGAATCCAGACGCCCAGCCCATCCGGCGTCCAGAACAGAATGGCTCCGGGATTTGCGTCATTCTCATGAGGAAGCATGAAGCGAGGACACCTGTTGCCGTCGGCCCACAGGTATCCGAGGTCATCCATGGCGACACCCGAATAATTCGGCACCTCGCCTATCACGACCCATCCCCACGACTCTTCGTGGTGGGGGATGTCGCGGACACGCGGCGGCTAACAGCGTGTCCTACATGGTGGGTGAGTCGTTGAACTCACCATGGACGGCGGGCAATGGGACTGGATCGTCCCGGCGGGGTTGTGGGAGATCGCACGGCCGTTGCTGCCGGCGCCTCGGGTGCGCCCGCAGGGCGGCGGGATCGTCGGTGTCGCTGATGAGGCGGTGTTCGCCGCGATCGTCTACGTGCTGGTCAGCGGATGCTCCTGGCGGGCGCTGCCGCCGTGTTTCGGAGCCTCCAAGTCCACTGTGCATCGCCGGTTTTTGATCTGGTCGTGTGCCGGGGTGTGGGAGCGGTTACACCAGGCCGTCCTGGACCAGTTGGCCGGCGATGGCCTGCTGGATGTGTCGCGCGTGGTGCTCGACTCGGCGCATGTGCGCGCCAAAAAGGGGGCGAACACACAGGTCCTTCGCCCGTGGACCGGGGTAAGCCCGGTTCCAAGCTGCACGTCCTGTCGGACGCGGCCGGACTGCCTCTGGTCGTCGGCCTGTCCACGGCCAACGTCCACGACAGCCGCTGGTTGAAGCCGATGGTGCTCGCCCTCCAATTGAGACACAGCCCTGTGCAGGGCCGGTATCGCAAGATCGGCAAGCTCCACGCCGACAAGGCCTATGACCATCCTGAGCTGCGGCGATGGCTGCGCGGCAAGCGCATCGGAGTGCGTATCGCCCGCAAGGGCGTCGAGTCCAGCCAGCGACTGGGCCGCCATCGCTGGGTGATCGAACGAACTATCTCCTGGCTGTTCGGCTACCGGCGCCTGTCACCCCGTTACGAGCGTCACCCCTACGCCTACCTGGCCTTTCTCACCCTCGCTGCAGCCATGACCTGCCATAAGCGACATCTCAAACTCACCATATAGGACATGGTCTAAGGCCAGCCAGGCAGATCGAAGGCTCGGGCGTGCGGAGGGCTCACTGATACTCCTCTGGGCTGGGGTCAGATACTTTCAAGACTGCATTCTCGGACGCTCGACTCAGCGGTGGCCTCCCAGAAGGTTACGACGTCCAGAGATGACCGTTCATCAGCACGGGCATCAGCCCTCTGTTGCGGGCGAAGCGCCAAGCGGTGAAGACCACGAGGGGGTGGGCAGCGGATCGGCCGACGGCGGCACGCAGGCGGGCGCGGGCGGCAGGGCAATGGCGTCCTCAGCTGAGGGCAGTGCCGTTACCAGTGAGGGGAAAGTCGAGACGGAGGTCGCGTAACGGCAGAGAACTGACTCGCCGTGATGCCGGCCCTGGCACGCGATGGTGCCAAGCGTCCGGTCGTCGACAGTGAGCCTGCGACGCAGTTGGCCTTCCAGATCGTCGATGCGTTCGCCGTTAAGTGCCTCATGATGGCTCAGCCGGTCGCTGGTCACGTCCAAGTCGGCAACCAAATCGGGGAACGCCTGGGTTAGGGCTCGCATGTAGGTGCCGAAGCCGGAGGAGTTCATCGGGGTGATTTTGCTGATGGCGCTGGCTACGCAGCACATCTCTGCGGCGGTGCCGGGACGGGTGTCCAGGCTGGCAGCGACTCGATCGAGGAGTTCACGGCAGTGCGCACGGTAGGGCCGCTCGTAGCGCATGAGCGGCTGGGTGGCTCTCAGTAGTGCGAAGCTGTGCCAGATCGTGTCGGCTGCCCACGGGTGCCGTTTCATGGCCTGCTGAATCTCGTCCTCCGCCCAGCCCCATTGCTCGCTGGTGGGGAAGACGTCGGCTGCTGCCGCGTCGACGAGGGCCTCCAATGTCAGGTCGGAGGGGTTGGCGAGTGACGACATAGGTCTCCAGAGACGGGAAGGCGTGAGATAGCGCGAGCCCTTCGGCCTTGGGGTTGGCCGAAGGGCTCGGGTGAAAGTGACGTCGCTACCGGCGCACGGTCGCGCAGGTGGGATACGAAGCGTTTTTCGGGCACCGGCCGAAGACGTCCTTCGTGACGTCGATCTCCTGCGGCTCGGCCGTGCCGTATTGGATGGTGAGGTCCCAGTCCGCGGGCTCGGTCACGAGCTTCCAGCTGCAGACGTTCCGGCCGTTGACCTTGCGGCACTGCCGCTTCGGGGTGGACTGCGGAGGGTCGTAGTCCGTGTCGATCACGACGCCTACCGCGGCGGAGGATGTAGCCGGAGTGGTGGTGGTGTCGCATCCTGGGAGAGCGAGAGCAACGAGGATCAGCGCTGCGGCTCGTCGGGTGGCGAGGGTCGGCAGCAGGCTTGCGGTCGTCGTGGCCGGCATGGGCGCCTTTCGTCGAGGGGGCAGAGGTGATCAGCCGTAAGGCCCGCGGCGGGAGATGGCAGCGCGCGGGCGCTCGATCGGTCAGTGGTCCTGGTTCGTGCGAGGAGCTTCATCAGGCAGGAAGTGGTGCAACGGCCAGTGCCCGTTGACGAGCTCGACGTCGCTTGCGTCGCAGGATCGCGGTGACGTCGCTGTTATTTCCTGCAGCGCGGCGGGTGTGCATTCCAGCGGTCGGCGTCCAGGAGTGCCGATGAAAAAACGCCATGAGCCTCCTCCAGTAGAAGGGTGATGAGTGGCAGGGCGGGATGCGGTGACCGTCGGGTGAGGCTGGGCGCCGCGCATCCGGCGCGAACTCGGCGGCCGCGCACCCCCGGCACAGCAGCCGCCCGTCCCAGGTGCGGACCCAATGCCGGCTCGCAGCCTCGTCAGCTGCGGCCTGGGTGTCGTGGTGGCCGACCCACATGCCGCCGTCGTCGGCGCTGGCGTCGATCTCGCCACAGCCGGCGCAGTCGGCGACGTAGCAGGGGCGGTCCCGGCGGACGATCCGGTATGGCGCGTCCTGCGGCCGGGCCTCGATCACCGAGGCGAGACGCCGGCGAGCGCCCTCCGCCCGCGCGAAGTGCATGCGGGCGCCGGTCCCGTCGACGGCCTCCCCGGCGACGCTGACGATGGCGAAGCAGCACGCCGGCGGGTCGACCAGGTACCGGTCGGCCAGGTCCGCGACCTGGTGGGCGAGGACCATGCGGTTGACTCCGAGCGGCGTCTGCCGGTACTCGCTCACCAGGTCGATCAGCTCGTTGCCGATCTCCTCCGGCACCTGGTCGGCGAGGTTATGGATCGGGCGTTCCGAAAGGGACATGGTGACCTCCAGGTCAGGGGGCGGGGTGGGGGGCTGCGGGTGCGGCTGAGGCGGCCGTGAAGGGGCCGGGGAGTTCCACGTCGTGGAGGGTGTAGGACTCGTCGCCTTCCTGACGACGCCGGATCGTGAAGTACAGCTCGACGGCCTCCTCGTCGTCGCCTGGCGGCGTGTCCGGCACCTCGGCGTCCTCCTCGTCGGTGACCCAGTCCCAGGTGTCGCGGATCTTCCCCGCCAGGTGGGCGACGGCTTCCTGCCGGGAGGCGTGCACGGTGACCTCACCGGTGGTGCGGGCGTCAGTGTCGTGGTGCAGCACCCACACGGTCATGTTGGCGAGCACGGCCGCGGCCGCCGCAGGGATCGTCACTGCGTGCAGCCAGTACCACTCGTCTTTGACCACGCGGAAGAACGCGTCGACCGCGTCTTGGTCGTCGTCCGGCGGAGTCGCGGGCAGGCCCGGGTCACTGCGGCCCGCCCACCGTTCGCGGACCTCGATGGCCAGACAGTGAATGGCCGCTTCCCGGGAGCCGTGCAGAACGACTCCACCGGCCACGGACCGGCGAGCTGGCGTAGTTCCTCCTCGGTCGCGTCGGTCAGGTCGGGCAGCGCGGGGCAAGCGAAATCGTAGGGGAACAAAGGTGGAAGGCTTTCTGGGATGAAGGCACCAAGTGACGGGCGCCGGCCACCTGATCGCAGGAGGGCACGGATGGTGAGGCGAGTGGCGATCGGCGGGATGCTGGCGGACCAGGCCTGGCGTGTTCAATGGGGACCGAAGGCGGAGACCGTGCAGCCTCTGCTGTCCGGCCCTCACCAGGTCGGATCGGTAGCCAAGCTGGCCCCGCGTTCATCCGGGTCGGCCGGGCAAGGGTGACGATGTAAGGACGGCTGCAGAGCGTCGTCCGGTAGTGGTGGCCGTACCAGGCGGCGTGCAGTGAGTGCGTCCGCAGAAGAGGCAGCCGCCGACGACGGCGAGTCTGCGTCCGGCGCAGTCGACGCCGACGACGAGTCGTGCCTGCACGTGGGTGATGGCCAGACACACCTGGATTCGGCGGGCACGCGGCGGGTGGGTGGATGGCCGTGAGCACTGCATGCGGGACTGCGTTGTGGCAGCGGGGAGGTCATCAGTGGTGACCCTGGTGTCGTCCCACAGGCTGATCTGGTCAGCGCCTCCGGTCACGGTGGCGGTTCAGGACCGTCGTGCGGTCGCGGTTCAGGTAGCCGGAACGCCGAGGGCAGAAGAAGCACTCGCGATGTCTCGGTTCAGGACACATGCCTATTCGGGAGTGACCGTCGGTCGGTGCGGTGGTGAAGGAGTCGAGACCCTCGCTGCCGTGGTTCATGGTCGATGCGGCGGACCGGGAGATCGAGCCGGTGAGCCGGTACCTGCGGGATCTGGCGCTCGGCGACACGAGTGCTCTGACGGGCCGCAGTTATGGGTATGACCTGCTGCGCTGGTTTCGGGTGCTGTGCCCCCGTGGACCTGGGCCTTCCCTCCGTCACTCGCAGGCGCCTCACAACCGAGTGATCAGCAGCGCGAACCTCGGCCGTCAACGGCCGGTCGCGCACGCGCCCTCACGGGGCCGCGCCACATGAGCGCCCGGCTCGCCCGCGCTCCAACCAGCCACCCGCCCCGAGCACCGTGCACGCCCGACCCGGCCCAGTTCCCGCGCTTGGAGCCTGCCGGAACTGGTACCGCGCCCGGGCCCAGGATTCCGCCGCTCACTAGGATTCCACCATGATCCAGGACGGTGAATCGATGCGCGGCGGCCTGTCGACGGTGCGCCGTAAGGGCGAGACCATCCTCAGGCCCTGGCGCGTGTGGACCCCCGCAGTGCGGGAACTACTGCGCCACCTGGAGCAGGTGGGATTCGCTGGCGTGCCGCGCGCCCTGGGGGACGGTCCCGTGGACGGCCACGAGGCGGTGTCGCTGCTGCGCGGCGAAGTCGGGCTGTACCCGTGGCCACGGGCGCTCCTCGCGGACGAGGGCGTCATCGCGCTCGGGCGGTGGCTGCGCGACTACCACGAGGCCGTACGCGACTTCCGGCCCTCGTCGCAGGCCGTCTGGTGCGACCCGGACGCCCGCTGGCGCCCCGGGCTGATCATGCGCCACGGCGACCTCACAAGCTGGAACTCGGTCTGGGCGGACGACCGCCTGGTGGGCGTCATTGACTGGGACCTGGCCATCCCCGGCGAGGCGTTGGACGACCTCGCACAACTGGCCTGGTACAGCGTGCCTTTGCGGCTTCCCGACCGTCAGCGCAGGGTCGGCTACGGCGCAGCTGGCGCGCCGTTGGCGCGACGGCTGCGGCTGCTGTGCGACGCCTACGGCGCGGACCCGGCTGACGTGCTGGACGCGCTGGCGCGGTTGCAATGCGACGAGACCGAGCGAATAGCGCGCCTGGGCCCGCTCGGCGCGGACCCCTGGGCGGCATTCCTGCGGCAGAACTTCATCCCGGACATCGAGGAGGAGCGCGCGTGGGCGCTGGCCCGGCGCGAGGAACTCCTCGGCCACGCTTGACGCGACCTGACCGGACGCGGCCGCGTGGCGAACCGCTGATGCTCAGTACCTTCCGGAGTTGGTGCAGAGAAGCTCGCGGGCCAGCTCTTGCACGCCCGGCCACTCGACGGGCTCGCCTGACCGGGTGACGCCGAGGTAGTTGTGCAGGACGACGACGCGGCCGCGGTAGCCCTGTTCGCGGATCTGCTTGGCCACGTAGGCGAGCATCGCCATGCTGTCTTTGCCGGCTGAGCTGCAGATGACGATCAGGTCGTAGGCGAGCAGGTTCAGGACGGGCCGGGGGCGGCGGCGTTCGAGTTCGGGGAGGTTGAGGGTCAGCTGCATGGGCGGGCCTCGCTCCGGCCGTAGACGCCGCCGGAGATGGTGGTCGCGTGGAGCCAGAAGCCGGCGCTGTGCTCGTCGCGGTGCTGGTCTCCGAGCCGCCACCCTTCCAGGTGGGCCAGCTGAGCCCAGGTCCACCGTTCAGAGAAGGATGCCCAGCCGTCTTCGGGCCGGTTCATGATGTGCGGCTGGTCGGCGGCGCCTTCCCGGGCCAGGATGCGGACCAGGACATCGGGTGTGAAGGACAGCAGCCGCCGCGGCTGGGCGGGGGTCAGTGCTGGGCAGCTGGTGCAGTCGCCGTTGCGGACGCACGGGTCGAAGCCGCCCCAGCGGGCGCGCCGCGTGTCGTGCGACTCCCACAGGGTCGCGTACGAAGTGGGCTGCAAGGCGCACTGGCCGGGGTACAAGGCTCCGGCGTTGAGGCTGAACCGGTTCCAGCCATTGCCGTCGGGGCCGCCCGGGTTGTGGGTGGGGGCGGGCAGGTAGATGGGCAATATGAGCTCCCTTCTGATCGGCGGATGATAGGTGTGGCTGGCTACGGGAGCACGCCGATCAGCAAGTAGGGGTCCAGCGTCTAGGTGCGGTCACCGCAGGTGACGACGACCTCCTCCGCGGTGCCGCTCCGCAGCGGCTGGTCCTGGGTGATGACATAGCGGATGGCGACGTCGAACTGGCGGCCGACGTTGTTGCGGAGATCGCCGCGACTTGGCCGTCACTCACGAACGGCAAGGGCACGTATTCGCCGGTCATGCACTCGGTGCAACCACATCCTGGTGTGCCGTTCGCGATGACTCTGGACATGGGATTTCCCCTCGGGTTGTGGGCGGGTAGAGCGGTTTGAGCAGGTGACAGGCCCGGCCAGGGCGACCGGCTGGGCCGGGCCGCCCTCATCGCAGACACGGGCGCCGGGAGCGCAGTAGCAGTAGCCGACTTCGGCAGGTCCCAGCTTCCAGTAGCTGATCGGGGTCCGCGGCCTGCGTCATCGTCTGCATGATCGTCGCGGCTGCGGTTTGTACGGCTTCCGCCGGGAGGGTGCGATCAGGCATTGGCGGGCCACTCTCCGTTCGCAATGTCCAGCAGGATTCGCGCGTGGCAGTGGTCCGGCTCCCCCTCGGCAGGCAGCGGGCAGTAGCAGGCCAAGTCCTTGCCTCGCAGCTCCGGCAGTTCGGCGAGCAGCCGTTTCAGAGCAGCCTCGGACTCGGGGCCTCTCCACCAGGTGTCGCTGCCGCCCACCCAAGACCGGAACGCGGTGGCACATATCTTGCGGGCCTCGTCGGGGGTGTTGGCGAATCCGATATTGATCGCTTTCGCGATCGTGAAGGGGTTCCCGAAGCGGGACGGGCAAGTGACGATCACGCAGTTGTCAGGCTTGCGCCAGCCCTTCGTGCGGTGGCGTTGGATCCTCTTCGGCGCTTCCGCCGGCAGGGAGGAGTCGGGCATGAGGTCCTCCGAAACGGTCTTGGGCGGCGGCGAGGGGGGACATGCCGCCAGTGATTCGGCCAGCGAGGTCGTCGAGGACGGCCTGCTCGTTGCTGGCGCCTTGCGAGTGGTAGCCAGCAAGGGGGCGGGGTTCGGCTGCGGAGCCGTACCCGAGAGAGCGCGAGTGAGACGGGAAGCGGGCCGCGCCGTCAGCGCCGGGTTACAGACCCCCGACCAATACTCCTCCAGCATGACGCGGAGGTCCTTGGCGGAGACGATGACGTAGCCCTGTGCAGCAAGGGCAGCCAGGGCGGCGTCGATGACGGCGTCAGCTTCGGTGCCGCTCAACGCGATCGGCTTCCCTTGTCCGGCGTGAGCGAGCGCGTTCGGTTCGAGGCAGAGCCGCACCCGGTGGCGGATGGCGTTCGCGAGTGTGTCACGGAGGATCTCAGACATGGCCGTCTTCCTCGATCTCGTCGGCGACCGCGAGCAGCACGGCGACCATGCTGGTCCCCTGGATGAGCCTGGGGTGGCGGTCGATGAACTTGCGGGCCTCGACACGCAGGTCTATGCCACTGCCGCGCATTTCGGCTGCTACGCGCTGTGGTTTCGCCAGTGGACACCATTGACGAGTCTGGAGATCGTCGTGTGCGCGACGCCGAGCCTCCGCCCGATAGAGCGGAACGACTCGCCGCGCTGGTGAGCGCGACGTGCCATCCACGGCCAGCAATCATCAGGCCCAGCGGTGGAGACTTTCGACCAGAAGCGGTCTTCGACGGTGCGCAAGGCTGCCCTCTCGAAAGGAGAGGCGCACGATCGGCATGCGACCGCGCGCCACCTTCCGAGATCCCTGATGGTGACCGCTCAACTCGCAGTCTCCGCACCGGAAGAGGTGCCCTCATCCTATCGAGCGAGGGCACCTCGTCAGCCGCGAATGAACCCGTTCACGATCAGTGGCAGCGACGCGTCCAACCCTGCGACATTGAGCACGCCAGCATCATTGGGGTCGCCGATCGAATACCCAGCTGCGGTCATCGCAGCGACGACGACGCGCGTGTCGGGGTTGACCGCCCGGCGGTAGGCGTTGAGCGCCCGTGTCGGGTGGGAGCGGCCGGCCCAGGTCTCGTTGTCGGTGAAGACGACGATGCCGTCCGCGGCGAACTGCTCGCGCGTTGCCCAGATGAACGGCAGCGACAGGTCGGTGCCGCCGCCTGAGGGCTGCCAGGAGGCGATCTCGCGCAGGTTAGTGCGCGGCGTCACCCTCGACGCGTGCACCGCAGTGTCGACGTCGATCACGTGCACGTTGCCCTTCTCCATCCGGGCCAGCATGACCGCCATCGCGCAGCCGACCTCGTACGGGCTGCCGACCGGCGACCCGCCCACCATGACGCCGCCGCCCCAGTTCATCGACCCGGACGAGTCCACAGCGACCAGCAGCCGCTTGCCTGAGGGCTCGACATTGCCGAAGGACAGCTCGTAGGCCTCCTCCAGCGCGTCCAGGATCGCCGGAACGGGCGCCCAGGTGTGGGCGTCTGCCCGCGGGTTGGGCTGGCTGCGGCCGGACGCGTAGATGCGCAGGGCGAGGAACGCGTCCATCGGGTGGATGCGGGCCTTCAGCAGCGCGTCCCGGTCAGTGAGCCGGGCGACCGCACGCCCGGTGGCATCGGCCATCGGCTTGAGCGTGCCGATGCGCGTCATCCGGCCCAGGTTGCGGATGAGCGCGGTCATCCCGACCGTGTCCACCAGCGCGTCCCACACCGCGGGCTCGCGCAGCATGGCGTCGGGCAGGAACTCCCACGGCACCCGCGCCTCACTGACGACCTGGACCGCCTGCGCCGTGGTCGTGACGGCCTTGGCGGTGAGGAACCGGTCGATGGCGGGCAGCCCGTCACGGGCCTCATCGTCGGAGACGTTCCCCGCGATCCACCCGAACAGCATCTTGCGCTGCTCCGAGTCGGCCACCGGGTGGGCGATGCGCAGCACGTCACGCAGCGAGAACGCCTCACCCTGAGGCGTCTTCCGCTGGGCGGCCTTGCACGCCTTGAACGCGATGTCGTCGGCGCTGCCGGCGAGGAACCAGGAGCCGAGCGCGGTCCGCAGGCTACGGCCGACGACGGGCGCCGAACCGCGCCCGGTCGCCTTACCGCCGAGGTTCTTGTAGTAGCCGAAGAACTGCGCGAGGTGGTCGGTCGTGCGCGCCACCTTCGACAGAGCAGCCTTTGCCGCCTGCCGGGTGTCAGCGTCGCCCTTGGCGTAGCAGGCAGCCAGCGCAAACAGCGCGGGCCGCTGCTTGGGGGCGCGTGGCGGACGGGCGGTGGAGATGTCGGTGAGCAGCGCGACAACGCGCGGGCCGTCCTCGGTAATCGCCTGGAACAGCACGCCGGCGTTCTCCGCAGTCAGCTTGTCCTCGCCCACGTAGTAGGTGCCGCCCGTGGTACCGAGGATCAGGAAGTCCTCCAGGCGTGTCCACAGGTCCTTGGCGAACACGTAGCCGCCGGCTGCGTTCTGTACCTGGTCGGCGCGGCCGGGGATCGGCTGGGACTGCGGCGTCGCGATCGTCGAGACCGCGGCGAGGGGATCACGCGTCATCGTTGCTCCTTCGATTCGACCCGCCCTTGGGGCGGATATGCAAAAAGGGGAGCGGATGTGGTGACGTCCACCGGTGTTTTTACAGGCGCTCTGCCAACTGAGCTACACCCCGCGAGTGCCGGGTGGCGGGATTCGAACCCGCGACAACCTGTTCCCGATAACCGATATGACTTCGACCCGCTCCCCTGCTCGTCAGCCCTGCCGGTGGCACGGATATGGGGTGACCGACCGGCTGTTAGACGTGCTAGGCCGCTACACCACACCACCCGAAGGCGGTGCCGGGATTCGAACCCGGGTCTCCGCTTTGAGAGAGCGATAACCGATCGAGATTCGACCCGTACCACCGGCAGGACTGACGAACGATCAGGTCTGGAGCTGGCGCGGATGTGGGAGGACCCACCGGCCGTTACGGTGCTCTACCGCTGAGCTACACGAACCCGAAGTCCGTGACGGGATTCGAACCCGCGACCACCGGCTTAATAGGCGATAACCGACGAGCTTCGACCCGTGCCAGCACCAGACCTGACCAGCGCGTCGGGCCTGAAGGGGATACGGATATGGGGATGAGCACCGGCGGATCATTGGCAAGATAACCGACGCCCTTCGACCCGCATCCACTTCAGGCCCGGCGAACTGAGATCCACGGTACAGACTGGCGTGACGCGTCACACCCGAATATCGGGCAGGTCATGAAATGTCATGGGATCGTCGCGGGCGATGACCTTACGCCGCGTTCCTGCTGCGGTGTGCGCGCTGTGAGGCGACGTTCCGGCATGAAGCGGAGCAGTACAGCGCGTCCACCCTCGAGCGCGTTCTCCCCCTGCCGTCATCCTGCCAGCGGAACTGACGGCCACACCCCGGCAAGGCGCATATCTTCAGCTCAGGGACTGTTCCACGGCCCCGGCAGTTCGGGCACTGCTCGCTCATGCCTGATCCTCCGCCAGCAGGTCGGCGGCGAACGCTCGCCGCTCTTCCGGCGTGAGCCGTACCGGCCACATGGCAGGCAGCAGCAGTACATCGCCGTTCGGGCAGCGCACGATGTCTACGGGGCTGGGAGGAGAGTCCAAGAGCATGGCCCCTCCATTGTCCTGGCACGCGGCGGTCACGACGCCGCAGCCATGGTGTCGAGAGCGTCGTATTCCTCAACGGTCATCACCACGGGGCCTCCGCGGGATGCTCCACAGTCACGATTGCGGCACTCGATACGGTCTTCACCGTCCATCTGCGACAGGGTAGCCAGGTTGCATTGGGGGCAGAGTCTGCTCTTGGTACGACGACGCGGTTTGGATTTGGCGGCCACGTCGATACGGCGGTGCCAGGCGAGCACGCCGACGGCGAACTCCGCAGCATGATCGGGGTGAGTCAGGATGCTGTCCAGGTGCGTGGCGAGCCAGGCGACTGATGAGGTCAACGCTGGCGCCGACTCTCCCCGATAGGGGACGGTGGGCCAGCGCTGCGAGGTGCGGTAGGCGTCCTCCTGGGCGCGGAGCCAGCACAGCAGCTCGTTCAGGTCATCGTGCGCAGGCGAAGGGGACGACGGTTCAGGGGAACGGGAGACCCGCTCGTTCTGATCACGCGACTCGTAGCCGTCGCCGTGCAGGAGCCGAAGCGTCATGAGTTCATCTACGTCCAGCAGGGTCGCGCGGACGGTCGCTTTGTCCCGGGCGCAGATGAGCGGGTCGCCAGCGTAGAAGCGCGCCTCGGGCATTTCAGGCTCCGCGGGCGGCTCCCCCTGCTGGCCGGCGTTGACCCAGGCGTCCACCGCGTCAGCGTGCGCTTCGCGGGCCTTGTGGTAGGCAATCCACGCCTGTCGGCTGCGGTGGTTACAGATGGAGACGCAGGCCCCTTCGGGCGAGATCGAACGGTCGAACATGTGGTCCTCCCCGAGGTCGTACGCTTACGGGAGACCAACGTGAGGGTTGGGTCTGGTGCTGTGAAGGTGAGGCGGCTCCCATGTGGCGTGGGGGCCGCCTTTCGCGTTCTCAGCGAGCGTTAGTCCTTGTCGGTGTACTGAGGCACCCGCTGGGCGGCAGCATATGCAGGTCCGCGCACCTGGTGGAGCCAGCCCGCGGGCTGCAGTCCTGGGATCGGATGCCGGACCGGGTCGAACCGCATCGGCTCGGCGAAGTCCGGCCGCGCTGGGCCGGTTAGGGTCAGCCGGCCGAACTTCTGCCATGCGCCGCCCGGGGACGCCACCGCCAAATCGAACAGCAGTGGCTGCACCGCGACTGCGTAGGCTAGCGCGTCGAGGTTGGCTTCCACTGCCCACGGCGGCCGGGTAACCGCGCCGAGCAGCAGCCGGCCCCTGCTGGTTTCGTAGGGGAAGAGCGAGCTGTACATGCCCGCCCATGTGGTGGTGGGCATCAGCATGCGGCGGCCGAGCGCGGTGTGCCCGGTTGTGGCCAGCAGTAGATCCGCTACGTCATCGGTGCCTGGGGGCCGCCAGCGTATGGCCAGGCCAAGGATGTCCGGCAGTGGATGCGGTAGCCCCATGGATCGGGACAGTCGAGCCACTCCCTGGAGGTCGGCTTGCTGGTCTAGGAATTCGGCTCCCCACGGGTGGGGTGCTCCGTGCAGGGTCAGGTTGGCGTGGAAGGACAGCCCGACAGGGTGGAGTGGGCGTCCATGTCGTAAGCGTGCCGCTGTTCCAAAGGCGGCGGCCAGCCCGGAGCGGACGGCGGAGGTCAACGGCCGTGCCATGGGTCCTCCATGTGTCGCGGGCGGCGGTCTACCAGCAGCGATACTGCTACCCGGGGAGACCTTCTCGAATCACGACGCTGGTTCCTCCTGTTGATTGCTGCCCAGGCGCGGGTGATGAAGGCGACGATGGCGACGGCTGGCCAGAGGACGGCGGACAGGACGCCGATGGTGTGGCCCAGGACCACATCGCCGCCCTGCTCGGCGATCGCTTCCGGGGCAATGCGGCGGACGGTGACGATGACGCCGGCGGCGTAGATGGCGGCGATGATCCAGGCGGTCATGGCTCCTCCAAGGTGGTGAGAGCGGTGAGGGTCGCGCACGGGGCAAAGCATCCGCACGAGCAGTAGCCGTCGTTGACGCACGGGGTCGGCGTGCTGGCGTGGACGTGGCTGTCTCGCTCGCAGGAGTGGACGCGGTGGACCTCGCGGACCCGGGCAATGGTGGCTCGGACGGTCTCCAGGTCTCGGGAGAGACGCTCTACCTCGGCAGAGGTGATCAGGGCAGCGGGAGTTACAACCAAGTCATCCATTAACCCTCCAAGGGAAATCAGTGCAGCGGGTGGGATTACCGTCGCCCGAAGCTGAGAACGGCTCACCTCGTAACCGCAATGGCCGCTTCAATGTGAGGCGGCGGTACGGGAAGGGGCCGATCATGCCCAAGTACCTCATTCAGGCGAGCTACACCATGGATGGCCTCAAGGGGGTGCTCCGAGATGGAGGAACCGCACGGCGTGAGGTGGTGGAGCGCATGGTGGAAAGCGTGAGCGGCCGGGTCGAGCAGATGTATTTCGCGTTCGGCGAGAACGACGTCTACATCATCGCTGATATGCCGAACAACGTGGCCTCGGCTGCTGTGGGCCTCACAGCGTCGGCAGCTGGCGGAGCGCGAACGCGGACGGTTGTTCTCCTGACGCCTGAAGAGATCGACGAGGCTACTCGGCAGGAAGTGGAGTACCGGGCCCCCGGTGCATGACAGCGACCATCCGGTTCAGTCACGAGTGTCTTCCAGGAGGCTGGCGCCGCCGGTTTCGATGTCGCCAAGCGGGGCGGGCTGGGTGTAGGTGCCTGCGTCGATGGAGTCGGCAGTGAGCTCGTCGAGGAGTTCACGGCGCTCTTCTGCGGTGATGGTCCCTACATGTGAGCTAGCAAGACGGTTGGCATGTGAGTCGGTCACTGCGTCTCCCTTCGGGAACGCCTCACGGGCGATCTGAGCGGCCCAGGAGCGCGGCATCGTCGAGTCGTTGAACGGGTCATCCCAGATCCGCTGAGCGATCGTCTCGGCGATGAACGGGGCGACGACACTCACGATCGCCGTCACGTCACCCCGGCAGACCGCGCACCCGGAGTCGTACTTGTGGAGCCGGTGAGCTGAACGCGGATGCGACGTCCAGTCGTGTAAGGCGAGAGCCTCAGCGGCGGCTTGTACGGCTCCCTCAGGGATGTCAGGCATCGGCGTCTCCGTTCGCGATCTCCAGCACAATCCGCGCGTGGCACCAGTCGATCTCTCCCGGCTCAGGGAGCGGGCACCAGCACGCAAGATCCTTGCCTGCGAGTTGCGCGCGGACCTCCTCCATGGACGGGTAGTCGATATCGCCCCACCGCAAGAGGTCGGCCTTGAACTGCAGTGTCGCCTCCACCCGCGCGTTCTTGAGAACGTTGAACGCCGGGCCATCCAGGTAGCGCGGGCTGCCAGTGACGTGCCACATTGGGCGGCGCTCGTCGTCGAACTTCCGCAGGGTGATGCGGATCGGGTTGCCCCATACGCTCGGGCGGCCGACGTACACGGCACCCTCGGGCATGCGCCATCCGCGCTCTCGCTTGCGCTGGATGCGCTTCGGGGCTCCCTCAGGGAGCGGAGAGTCAGGCACGGGTCAGCGCTCCTCGGGGGCGGCGATCGGCTCGGACACGGTCAGGCGGGAGTAGAGGCGGCCGTGACGGTGTGCCACAGACCATCCACTGGCCTCCAGGCGCTCGATCAGTGCCTTACCGGCAGGGGTCTGGCGCGGGTCGTCGAAGGCGTCGAAGAGGCGGATGTCGAGCTCCCGACGGCCGTCGGCCTTTGTGTAGGTGAGGCCGACGTGCTCGATGAACTCGCGGGTTTTGGTCTCCTGGACGGTCTGCTCGACGAGGGTTTTGGTGAGGCGGCGCTTGGCCATTTCGCTCCGTTCAAGATCGTTGGAGGTGGCGTTGGCGCTCTCTCCGCAGTCCGAGTGCTGTCCGGCCAGACGCCGGAAGGAGAGAGCCGAGGCAGGGGATCAGTGGGCGTCCTGGACCGTCCACCCCTGCACGGTCAGGTCGGCCTTCCACTCGTCCAGGTCCTCGGGGCGGGCATAACTGCGGCCTACGTCCTGGCCGTCCTCGGTGTAGGTGATGAGGTGTATGACGGTGCCGGGACGCATTCCAGGCTGAGCGGTGATGGTCGCGATCTTCTCGGTCATCGTGGTTCTCCGTTCGGGATGGTTCGACTGGTCGGGTGTTCTGCCAGCCGCTCCGGGCCCTGGAGCGGCTGGCGCAACACCGGATCAGACGCTGACGATCCAGGCGTACTCTGGCCGGTCCTGCTCATGGAGGAAGATCCGCTCCATGCCATCGGTGTAGGTGACGGTGATGACGGCGCTGACCAACCCCCAGGTGAGGCTGCGGCTGCGACGCCCGAACTTCTCCTTGACGTGAACGCCTTTGACTTCGCGGGCGCATGCCGCGTTGGCGGGCCGCGGGGTGCCGTTGTCGTGCCAGGCGGACATGGCGGCGAGCTGCATGCCCTGCTTGATGTCTAGGGCATTGACTCGGGTGATGGTGATGACGGCGCCGGCGAACGCCGACTCCGGGTCAGTCGGGCCCGTCATCGCCGTGACTTCTTCGATCCCGAATTGGCCGGCCCCGAACCGATCGCGGCCCATGACGGCGGTGAAGGGGTATTTGTGCTGCAGGTCAGGCAGGGAGTCGTGGTTCAGCAGGTGGGCGAGCTCGGCTGGAAAGGACTGGTCGGCGGTCATTGTGGACTCCTGTGGTTGAGGGGGTGGGCGCCCGGGGTCTCCCCCGGGCCGGGAGGTCAGCAACGGACGATGGCCCGCAGGACGGCGAAGCGGGGTCGGTGTCATGCGTGATCTGAAGCTGCGCGTAGGCGCGTGCCTGCTCCTCGGTGCCCCGGTAGTCCACCTGGCGGATGAACGCGCCGGCCTGGTCGAAGAGGTTGACGATCTGGCGGGCGACGCCTGGCTTGATGCGCTCGGCAGGGATGGTCTGAGTGGTAGCGGCCATGTCATTCTCCCTTGGATTTACGGTATAATATTGCGCTTTCCTTCTGCGCTTCACTGTAGCGCTATCAATGGTGTAGCGCAACAGGTTTGCGCTACCGTAAAGCGCATGAGTGAGACGGAAAGAGAGCGGCTACGCGAGACGCTGCGAGCAGCCACCCGCAAATACCAGCGCACCGAGAAAGCCCACGAAGAGGCTCGCAAAGAGGTAACCGCTGCGATCGTCGACGCCCTGCGTGGCGGCGTTCGGCCAGCCGAGGTTGAGACCGATGGTCCGTTCAAAGGCCCATACATCCGGCGCATCCGAGACGAGCACGGCATTCCGGCGTTCAAGAAGGGCCAACCCGCTCCCCCGCCCACCGAGTAGCCAGCCACTCCGCCTCCCCCGCCAGCAGGTCGCCCTGGCCGTCGCAGTCCCCACCGCCTCGGCCTTGCGGCAGTCCCTGGCCAGCTCAGGCCGATATGAAGCGGCCCTGGCCCGATGAGACCGGACACGAGCGGCCGCACGAGCAGGAGCAAGAAGGCTTGCGGTAGCGCAATCGCCCCGGCCTCACACTGCGACTGATCAAGAGCACGCTGACGGCCTCCTGGGTCTGCGGTTCATCTCACGAAGGAACGGCGCTGTGCCGGAGTGAAGCTCACCAGCGCAGCGCCGTTCGGGTCGGTTATTCGGGCTGGCTGATCACCCTGTTGCCCCGGCCGTAGGCCCACGGGGTGCAGTGGGTCCGGGTGCCGACGTCATCTTGGACCGTGATGCTCCAACATCCGGTGCTCGGATCCTCATTGATGGCGATCACGGTGTATTCCATCCCCCAGTAACCGCAGCGGTATCGGCCACCGACCCGCTGAGGACCCAGGCGATACTCGCGGCTGGCCTCGAGTTCGGCCTCGAAAGCTCGGGACGGATCCTTGGCTCGGCGAACGCTCGCCTTGCGAAGGACGATGTCTCCGTCGGGCGCCCGCCAACGCCACCCCTGAGCGATGGTTTCCACGGGCGCGCCAGGAGCCAGCGCGTCCGTGGCGTCATGTATCGCCGGGTCGAACTCCATCGTGTCCCCCTCCCCAATGGGCTCCAGTCCCTGCTTGATGATGAAGTCCTTCACGAGTGCGAATGTCTCGTCCGGCACCATCGCCTGCTCGTCCGAGGCGCGGCTCATCTGCTCGTCTTCGAAGTCGCCCGCCGACTTCTGAAAAGCGTCGAAGAAGGCCAGCAGGGCCTCGATGGCCTGGATGCCGCCGGCAGCAATGTCGTTCACGGTGTTCTCCTTCGAGTGGGCTCACTCACGGCGAATGGTTCGGCTCCCGTCCAGGGGCTGACAACGCTTTCGTTTCTCCGCGGCGCCGGGGTGATTGCCGACGCCTGGACCGGGCCAAGGGGCAGACGCAGATGCCCGCACGCCGGTAGACGTGCGGGCATCTGCGGCTGCGCGGGGATGCGCCGAGATGGTTACGGCACCCAGGGATGGCCGTTCATCAGGACGGGCACCCGCCCTGTGTTGCGGGCGAAGCCCTCCGCCTCGTCTTCAGTCACGTAGTCCCATCCCTCACGGTCTCGGACCTCTGCGGACACGTGCTCGTGACCGGCGGCGCACCGCCATCCCCGGTCGGTAGTCCACGCGTCAGCACCGCACGCGACGATGATCGGTTCTCCGTCCTCGGTGTACCGGCGGGTGTCGATTAGCCAGTCGCACGGCAGGACCCCGCCGTACTGGTAGCACATACGGACGGAGGTGACGCTGAAGTGGCGGTTGCTGCAGTTGCCGCACTTGATGGGCATGAACATCCCTCCGGTGGGTGCGGGAACGACCCGGAGATGGCCAGGGTGGCTTGTTGAGGGGTCGGACCCGCCGCACACAGCGACGTCGATGCCGCAGCTCCGAGGGGGGTCCCGGTGCCTGGTTCGCCGACATCTCGGGTTCTCGGAACGCAGGAAGGCTCGGCCGCAGGCCGACCGCGCGCAGCGCGGCTTGGCCTTCCGGAGTGCAGAGGTTCCGGGATAGACCCAGGAAAGGCACTGGGCCCGGCCCTGGGAGGAACACGCTCACCTCTCGCCGTCACAGCAGGCAGTGCTCATGTCACCGGGCAGAGCGGGAAAGACCGGTCGGCTGGCGGCCGCGACGCTTCGGGCCCGCTGGTCCGTGCTCGTCCGCTGCGGATGGTGGTGGTCGTCATCGTGATTGTCAGGCAACCGAGCAGCATCTGATCATCTGATGGGTGCCGCGGCAGAAGAGCTCCATCAGGGCGTTGAAGGTCTTCGGGGCGTGGATTGCCTGGTTGATCACGTCCACGAGATGGGGGTGTGCTCGCCGGAATGCATGTCGAGGACCAGATGGAATCTCAGGGCCCGTGGTTATCGTGGTCAGCAGATCAGACAGCCGTCCCCGTCGTCGCCGTTGTGGTGAGAAGGGCAGCAGCCCGCTCCGCATTCGTCGCTCTTAGGTTGGCCGCAGTACGTCGAGATGCCGCAGCAGCTCGGATCGACGCACTTGTCCGCGTCCAGCACCGCAGGGCATTGGTCTGCGGCCCGCAACTGGTCCTGCTTCGAGCGGAAGCCGAGTAAAGCAATGACCTCGTTGACGACGTTGGTGTTGGCGTCGCGGAGCTTCTCCTGAAGGTCGTTGTCCTCGCTGCGGTTTGCCGTGTGGCGGGCATCTTCGCGTGTCTGAAGCAGCGTCATGAGCCATTTGGTCGCGGGCAGGGTGGCCTTATGCATGTGCTTCCTTCCGTTCCGGAAAAGAGGTGAGAAGGCCGGGCTGGCGGCCGGATCGATCAGGACGGGCAGGCCCGGAGCGTGGCCAGCGCGCATGAGGCCGACGCCTGCAGCATGGGCGACGAGGGGCGTTGGCGTGTGTCCGGCAGGCGGTGGCCTGCTCGCCGGTGCGGGCACTCAGCGTTTCGCCGACCGTTTGAGCAGCTGTCTTCCAGCGGAGCCGGGTGCAGGCTCGTGTGCAGGCTGCCGTCCCAGTGGTCAGTTGATCGGCACGACGTGGGAGCGCGGAATGTCACCGGTGACGTTGACCGGGATAGGAGCCAGCCACCTGATCCGCCGCTCTTGTCGGAGTCCACCACGGCCCGGGAGAGGTTTAGGGCGTCTACGGCCCGCAGCCGATTTAGCAGCACCTTGTGCAGGCGCTGCCAGACGCCGGCGCACCCGCCGCTGATATTTGGGCAACAGCGGCTCGATGACCGCCCATAGCTCGTCGCTGAGCTCCCATAGCTTCAACCGCGCCAACCGGCTCACCCCTCCCGCTGTCGTTACAGCGAGAGATCAAAGCACAACAGAGATCATTCTGTTAGGCGCTCTTACTGCCGGGGTAGTTGTCGAGCTGGGCCTGATGGCAGTCGGCGCATTTGCCGTACTCGCAGGCGTCGCTCTTGGAAGCGCCGCACCACTCCATCCACGGCATGCCGCATGCGACCTGCTGCCAGCACTTACCCATCCAGTGCAGGCACCGCTGTTCGACGCTAAGGAGCTGGACGTAGTCGTTGGGGATGATGAAGCCCCACGGCTGGGCCATCGCCTCGGCCACCTTGACCTCGCCAATGTGCTGCGTCCGGAAGGTCTTCTTCAGATCGCGCTCGCGACGGAAGTTGATCTCTCGTCGCCAGGCCACGTTCAGCGCCTCGAACTGGGCTCGCGTGCCGTCGATCAACATGAACCCGTTGGCTACGAACTCGTCCTCGTCCATCGCCATCGTGGCCGGAGCCAGCTCCCAGTCACCGAGGTACTGACCGAGCACGCACCGGTGCCCATACTCCAGGTCCAAATCGTTCGGATTGACGACCCACTGCCAATTGCCGGCGAAGTCGTCCATCACCCAGGCCCCAGACCTGGCCCGCTCCTCGTAGACCGCAAAGTCCTCGATCGGCTCGACCGTCTTGAAGGTCATCTCGCTCATCTCGTACCTCTCTGTTCGATGGGACGTGGTCAGGCGGTCAGGCGCTTATTGATCGCCTCACGCCACAGGCGAGTGAGGGCGATGTACTGCTCGTCGATGTCAGGGACGTCGCCGTCCTCGTTGAGGATCGTGAGCCCGTGATCCTGGGCCTCCTTGTACTCCATCTCCAGGAAGCGCAGGCCGTCCTTGTACGACCCGAAAAGCTGGGCGAGGACGTCGCTGCAGTGACTGCGGAGGTCGAGCCGGCCCTCATCGATCTCGCTGAACCACTCCGGGTACTCCTGGTCCAGCAGCTCGGCCCCCTGCTCGATCCGCTCGGACAGCTCCTGCTCGTTCATCTCGAACCTTTCGTATCCGTGCAAGGAAAAGGGCCCGGTGACAATCACCGGGCCCGCGAATTCTGGGCTGAGGGTCAGGTGGCCAGGCGCTTCTTGATCTCGAACTCCCAGTGCCGGGCGAGGACCACGTGCTGCTGGACCAGATCCGGGACGGGCTCGCCCTCGTCGTCCTCGTAAGCCACATAGAAGCCGTTTTCCTCGGCCGTCTCGTAGTCCATTTCCAGGTGCCCCAGGCCCTCCTCAAACTTTCCGAAGAGCTGGCCGAGAATGCAGAACTCGGGGTGTTCACGAGTGGCCCTGACCTGCGGACGAGTCAGGGAATCGTTGATCGCTTCCCAGGATGAAGATGATCGTTTCCCAGCCGGCCCTGCATTCAAGGCATGGGTGGGTGCCAGGAGGGGTCGCTGATGCGCGAGTGCCGCGCCTGGAGCCAATCGGTGGTGATGTCGGTTTCGGTGATCCGTCCGATCAGCGCCAAGGCGGAGCTGACGCTCTCGTCCGCCTCCACGGGGTCGACGTCGTCATCGGCTATCTGGAAGCGCAGCCCCTCCATCAGATGGTCGAGCGCATGTGGATCATCGCCGAACCTCCGATCAGGCCAGTTGGGCTCGAAGGAGACGATCATGCGCCCGTCGCGGGCGAAGATCACGAGCTATCGGCCACGCAATGCCCCGCCCGGCTGGGAGGCGGTGGCCGACCAGGTCCGCGCCACCGTCGCCG
Organism: Streptosporangium sp. CA-135522; assembly: GCF_050949235.1. Lineage (NCBI taxonomy): Bacteria > Bacillati > Actinomycetota > Actinomycetes > Streptosporangiales > Streptosporangiaceae > Streptosporangium > Streptosporangium sp. CA-135522. Next base: position 282,361 of record NZ_CP192027.1, on the reverse strand, counting down.
CGTCCGCGCCGTGGGTCAGCTACCGCATCGAGCGGCTGCTGCATGTGGTCGGCCGACTGGCGATCTGGTGCCACGGGCGCGGGCTGGCCGCTGACCCGGAGGTGTGGCTGCGGCACGAGACGATCGACGCGTTCGTGCTGGCCGGATACGCCGACCTGGCCCCGCGCACCGCACAGACCTACCGGTCCTGGCTGCGGCAGGTACGCGCCGCGCTCGCCTGGGCACAGCGTGGGGAAAGCACCCCGGTCGCACTCAGCGCCCCCAGCGAGCGCACCGCCCCCTACACACCGGCCGAACTGGCCAGGCTGCGCGTTGTCGAACATCAGGCGCATGCGTGCTTCTTCGGCAGGTGCCGCGGGTGGTGGACGGTCGACCGTCCACCACCCGCGCTCGCTCGTTAGCTACGTCGTCGCCTCCTGAGCGGCTCTAGCCGTGGCGCTGACGATGATGGCCCCAAGGTGCTTGTTAATGACGGAGCGGAGGCGGCGGGCACTCGTGCCGTATATGGCCTGGAGATCGTTCACGAGCGCGTCGATGTCCGCCAGGTCCGGGACCGGCTCCGGCAGGACGCCGGCCTTCTCCGCGCGCTCGAGCAAGCGCCCGAACTCGCTGCACCAGCCCTGCTGGTTGCCGAAGTCCTCCATCTCCTCACGAGTCATCGGCAGGGCCTTCAGCACGTCCTCCGCGTGGCGGGGGTAGCTCCGAACCTCCGGATCGGTGAGCAGAAAGCGCACCAGTGCACTCTCGGACTTCATCAGGTCCTGGTACGCGTCGGCCTGCTTCTTCTTGTGCGCCGACTCCAGCGCGTACAAGGCGGCTTTCTGCTTGTCCTCAGCCTCGAAGTACGCCTCGATCTGGTCCGGAGGCATGGTGTGGTCCCACGCCGGGATGGGGTGCTCCCGGTAGACGCGGTCGAGCTCTCTGTCGTGGTTCCTGTCCCTGATGGCGTTGAAGTATGCCTTCACCTCAGGCAGCATGGGGACTCTCCTTTTCGTGTGTGAGTGGGTGGATGATCAGGCTTGACCACCTCCCAATGCGCACGTGCAAGACGCGGACAAAGGGCTTAGGTCAAGCGATGGCGGAGGCTGGCCGCTGCTCCGCTAGAGCCAACGCTGTGGCCCACCTGGAGAAGGCGGGCCTGGTGCTCCTCGCCGTCTCCAGGTGGGCTTGTTACCGCTGGCTGCATCGGCCAGTCGGTGCGTTGCGTCGGTCGGCTATGCGTGCGTGATTTCTACGACTGGCCCATAGGTGATGGTCATGCCGTCGCTGTCCCGGATGCCCATCAGCAGCCACAGGTGGTTGAGGGCATTCCAGCTGATCCCGACCGCCCGAGGTACGTAGGCTGGGCTGGTCGGCCAGGTACGGTTGCGATCAACCTGAGCGATCTCGATCGGCCTCTTAAGGTGGATGGCGGCGAGGATGCGGCCGACCGCGAGAAGCAGGTCGCCGGGGCGCGTGAGGTCGAACCGGGCCGGGTCGTCGGTGAAGCTGAAGTCCTCGATGTCGTCGGACAGCTGCGCGTCGGGGTACGTCATCGTCTACCTCCCATGTGCACCGGGGTGCTGGCGGCGGGGTGGTCCCGGCGCTTGGGAGGGTGGGCGTAGATGTCGCGGACATAGGCCTCAGCGGTGATCCCTGCCTGCCTCAGCAGCGCGCCAATCATGTCCCCCGCCTGCTGCATTGCGAGCTCGGCGCCACGCAGGTCGCGCCGTGCGGTGATCCGGCACGTCACGCGAATCAGGTTCCTGGTGTCGCGGGCGGCGGTGCACCCGGCGGCCTCGGCCGCCTCGCTCAGCGTCTTGACCTCCGAGGCATCCCAGCGAGCAGGTGCTTATGATGCGGCCGGACGGTGTCCTCGCGGCCGTGCTCAGCGGCCGCGCAGGAATTGCCTAGCGGAGCGGTCGACGATGACCGCACTCTCGGATGTGCACCAACCCGGGAGCGCTGGCGCTGGAGACAGCGAGGTCGCTCGGTGGTCTCAGGTTGGTGTTCAGGAAGTGTTGGCTCGCAGCTTCTCCTGATCGGAGTGCCACCAGCGGTCCACGGTCAGGGGCGCGTCGGGGGGCTCGTCGTCTCGCCGGAGTGAGAATGCCTCAACGGCGTCGGCGAACAGGTTCTTCTGCTCGGTGGTCAGCTGTCTGGTGACGTCCCGCCAGTCGATGTACAGCCAGATCGAGGCGAGCAGATCCTCGTGCGGCTCGGCCTGCTGGACGAGTTCAGCTTCGGCTCGTTCGGCGCGCTTCCGCCAGCAGAGGGCCGCATCCACCGGCGGCTCACCTGTCCGCTGGGCAACCTCGAGGCGCCCTGGGGCACGCTCAGGCTCTGTGGTGCGTGCAGGGCCCGTCATGGCTGCTCGCGCTTTGCGGCCGGGGAGGGATCCGCCCATGAGTGGATGATCCCGCGGGCGATTTCCCAGGCCGGGACGCGGCTGTTCGGGCCGCCGATAGGAGTCCGCACCGGGGAGTCGTCGAGGAGCTGGGTGATCTGCTCGCCGCCGGACAGAATCAGGTGAATGCCCTCCACAGCGGTGATGGTGGTGTCCTCCCACCGGATGGGGCGCTTGCCCACCATGGTGACGGTCCGGCCGACGAGCCGCTCGGGATGCTGCTCGATCTCGTAGCTTTGGAACGTCTCCTTGCTGCGGCGTTCGGCGAGCACGAGGGCCGCCCCGGCGGCCCAGTTCTCGCGCTCCGTCGCGGACGTGCTGTCCCAGAGGGCGCGGGACATCTCAAACACCTCGTCGGTGTACGCCGCATCCTCGGGCAGCTCGGTCCAGGAGTGATCGGCCATGAGGCGGATCTTCATCAGTGTCCTCTCGCTGTGGCCAGTGGTTCGGGTTGTTGTCTTGGCGCCTGGGTCGTCTCGATCGCGGGTTCCTGCAGCGCAGGAAGGCTCGCCGAAGGCGACCGCGAAGCGGCTTCGGCCTTCCGGAGCGGAAGGGTTCCGCGATAGACCCAGAAAAGGCGCCGAGATGACAACCCGGATCGGGACCTTCCCGGGAAACGAACCAGACGTTCCTTTCGCGCCCCGGACGGCGAGCTCGGGGTTGAAGCCTGAGTACAAGAATCAGCAGCAGGGTGGGGAACTCTCGCAAGACCAGGACGCCGTCGTTCCAACCGCCTGTCCCGCTCATGGCGCTGGTGCCGGTGGTATCAGCGCGATCGAATCGCTCTGGGACGGCCGAGCCAGCTGCGGCGGCACAGGTTCTCGATCGCGGCGCGGTTGCCGCTACCTAGCGGGGCGGCCCAGCCTGTAGACCATGATGTAGCGGTCGAGGTCCGGATGGGTTTTGAAGACGAGGTGCGCGATGGTTACAGCTCCACCCATCCGTTGGTCCTTTCGTTCAGGTACTCGATCGACGTGCAGCCGGTGCTGCTCTTGGCCCGCTCCAGCAGCATGAACAGCAACGCGGGACCGCCGTCTTCTGCGATGATGCGACCTTCGTAGCCGAGGTTTCCGTCAGCATCCCGCAAGCGGAACTGCGTGCCTTCTCCGCGCTCCAGCCTGCTGAGAATCTGCAGCTGTATGTTGTGCGGACCGAAAACCAGCGCGTCATCGTTGGCGGCATGCTTTCGGGTGATGAGCCACCCCCACGGGGTGCCCACCGCCTGCTGGGCATAGTTCACGACCAGGGCAACAGCCCTGACACGCAGCTGATGCTCGCCGATCGGCGTATCGTCCACGGCGACGGCGTGCCACATTTCCGACGTGGCGTTCCACCACAGGTGGCCGATCTGCCGGGCAGCGCGGTGCACGTTGATCCGCGACCCGGAGGTGCCGGTCAAGGTGACGTCCGTGTAAGCGTCCGCGCCGGGGTCCAGGTCACTCTCGTGCAACAGGGCGGCGGTGTCGACGTTGAGATACCGGACGCTGAACGTGTAGTCGCCGTCAGCTGTGGCGGTCACGAGGTCAGCCACCTGCCGGGCGTAGGCGAGGAAGCCCACAGCCACATCAACCGGGGCGATGACAGTGGCGGCGCCCTCGGTTTTCAGGTGGAGGAGGTGGCCGTGCTCGACGTCTTCAGGCAGGGCGGGAAACACCTCAATGCGGGTGTCTACAGAAAAACGCGTCATCACGAGGTGGGCCTTTCGAGGAGCCGGATCTCGTCGCCCTCGTCGAGCAGCATGCTGAGACTGGAACCGTCATCCCAGCGCATGCCGACAACCTTCATGCTGTGGTCGACGCGGGTGACCGTACCGCGGTCGCCGGGCTGAAGACGAGTGTGTTCGTCCGTGGTCCGGACGAGTTCAACGCGATCATTGCGCTGGAAGTTCACCATCAGGTGGACCTTTCGGCTCAGCGGGGAAACGAAGGCGGGGCCGCGCAGCGTCTGCTGCGCGGCCCCGCCGAGATGTCGGTCTACGGCCGGGCTGATCCCATCCACATGGGCCGCGGCCGGGCGAGAGTGACGAGGTAGGGCTGACCGCAGGAGGCCGTCCGGTAGTGGTGGCCGTAGTGGGCGGCGTGCCAGTGGGTACGCCCACAGAAAGGACAGTCATCGACGACGGCGAGCCGGCGTCCGGCGCGGTCGACGAGCCGTGCCTGCACACGGGTGGTGACCAGGCACAGCCCGACCTGGCACGGTTCAGCGGTGTGCGTGCAGACAATGGCGCACCGAGGACTGCAGCGGCCGCGGCCTTCAGGGCGACGGCAGATGCGGCAGACGGGCCGGCACGCCTGAGCCTGGGCCTCCTTGCTGCGGCGGGCATGCGGCAGGTGAGTGGATGGCCGTGAGCGCTTCACTCGGTGCTGCGCGGCATCCCCGGGGAGGTCGTCGGTGGTGACCTCGGTGTCGTCCCACAGGCTGCCCTGACCAGCGCCTTCGGTCACGATGGCGGTTCAGGACGTGTCGTGCGGTCGCGGCCCAGGTAGCCGGCGCGCCGGGGGCACGAGAGGTGGTCCCGTTCTCCCGGCTCGGGGCATGTGCCTTTTCGTGAGTAAATCGAGTCTCCGCACTGGCACCGCTTCCGAGTTCGGCGCGGAACCATAGGCACATCGACGGCCTGGACGGTGAAGCAGGCGAGGTAACCGCCATCGTCTTCCTGTATCAGCGCTGCCTGATACAGCACGCGGCACCACGGGCACATCAGCGGCCCGTCCTGCTCGGCGTGCTCCAGGGCCACCCGAATCGTGCGGCTGCAGCACGGCGCGGTGGTGCGCACCGCGCTGCCGGTGTAGGTCCAGCCGTCCTCGTCCCAGGCGTCCGGGTCGTCGGACTCCGTCCAGCGGCGCACAACGCAGCCCGGTGCGAGCACCGCCACATCGACGGCCTGATGAGGGCCGAACACAACCGGCCGGATCGGCGCCGGCTCCTGGTCGGGGATGTGGCGGCGGTCGAGCCCGAAGACGGCTTTGGCCCGCTCGGTGATACAGCGGATGACCATCATCAGCTCGTCGGGGGTGCCGGCGACGACGCACCGTTGGTGGCTATGATTGTCGCGCAGGACCAGGCCGTAGCCGAGGTCGTCGTCGAGACCCTCCACCGCCGCGGGCTGAAGGTCCACCTCCGTACGGAAAGCCGCGCAGGTCGGGAGGGTCATGCGTGCTCCTGCGGATCGGCATCCAGCGCCGCCAACGCGATCACGTGCTCCGGATTGTGGATGAGTACCGCCCTGCGGTCGCGAATAAGCCAGTTGCAGGGTTGGGACCTCCCGGACGCGATCGGCCCCGGTACCGCGCCCAGCGGCCGGCGCAGCATCTCGGCGCGGTTGGCGATGGCCATCGTGCCGCCGTCCCAGGTTGCCTCGACGATCACGGTAGCCTGCCCCAGGGCGGCGGTGATGCGGTGACGGGCCCACGTCCGCCACCACGTGGAGATGGTGCCGGGAGGACACTCACTGATCAGGACCCCCTGGTCGGCGATGACATCGAACAGATAGTGGTGTCCTTGCGGGTAACGCATGTCGATGCCCGAGGGCAGCACCGCGACGGTGGCCCCCAGCTCGCCCAGCGCTCCACGGTGTGCGGCTGCACCGATTTCGGGGGTGAGTTCGGAGACGACCGTGTAGCCAGCTTCTCCGACACCTGACGCGAGACGGGTCGCCACGTGGACGCCGTAAGGGGTGCCGGCCTGGGATCCGGCGATCGTCACCGCCCGCTGGCAGGCGGCTCGCAGGTCGACGGGCCCACGTGCCCACAATCCTAGGGGTTGCGCCAATCCTAGGGGTTGCACCGTACCAAGATCGTCTAGGCAGGTAGGCCACTCGGCGGCGGCAGGGGTGAGGAAACGGGCTCCGCTCTTCTGCCCGGCCTCCAGGTCGGCTACCGGATCGGCCTTTTCGAGGCGCTTCTGCCAGTCGGGCAGCTGCCGTGTCAGCTCGCCGGCGTCGTCGTCCTCGGCTGCCGCATGCAGTTCCTTCAGCGTGCCGGACCGGATCGCCTCGACAGTTGCGACGGCTCCTAGGTTCTGGACCAGTTGGCTGATGAGCAGGCTGCCGGGCTCGGCCAGGCGCATGAGTGTAAGACGGGACAGCAGATCGGAATCGGTCATCGCCGGATCACCTTCTTTCAGACAGGGCGGGCTCGGCAACGTGTGCTGTGCCCCGCCGGGTGGAGGATGTCAGCGCCCGAACGACGGGCACAGGGTGAGGATTCGCTGGCCGCAGCGGGACATCGGAAGAGGAGCGTGACCAGCAGGGCCGCAGGTAGAAGGGAAACTGCAGGGGGCGCGAAGGCAGGCTTCACTTCTCAACGATGAAGATGCGCCCCAGCGGGCAAGGGGGCGGGCAGCAGGCGCCGTCGGTGGAGCAGCCGTTGGCGCACCAACTGCACTCCTGGGGGCATGCGCGGCCGGTGCCGGTGGCGCATTGGCCGGGGTCGCAGGTGCAGCACGAGGGGCGTTCACCGGGGGTTGCCGGGCAGTGCGGGTGGGCGTAGACGCAGGCGTGGATGCCCAGCACGGTGATGCCGCCGGGCTGATAGGCGCCGATGGCTAGACCCCGGGCGATACTCGTCAGGACTCCAGAGAGTTTCGCTTTGGGGTCGGGGAACATGAGCTGGTCGGCACGGGAGGCGATGGTCTGCGCGTCGGCGGCCGCCGGGTCCCGGCGTTCCTCGAACGTCGTGTTCTTGAACTCGGCGATGAGCAGCGGGAGGAGTCCCAGCAGCGCGAGGCGAAGCTGGATGAGCTTCATCAACACCTCCTTGTTGTCAGCTGGGCGCCCGAGCCCTGGCCGGGGTCATGCGATCGCCGCACCGGCCAGTGCGCTTCAGGAGACACAGCGGAAGGTGCGGCGCGCACGCTGAGCGCGGCGCTCGGCGAATTCGGCGGCCCACATCTCGTAGCGGGCTCGGAACTCCTGATCGGCGGGAGTGTCGAGATTGGGGTGCCGGATGTGCCGGGGCTTGAGGTGCTCGGGGCATCCGGTGCCGTCACCGGGGCTGTGATTGGCCGCCCAGGCCAGCCCGCACGCACACCGGGTGCGGCCGTAGTCAGGGTCGTTCGTGGTGTGGATGGCGCGGCCGCCGGGAGTGTACCCATAGCGGGGAATCTCGTTTTCAGCGGCGCTCTTCCACTGCTGAAACCCCTGCGGGTCGATCGCGGGATCGGGTTCGTAGTGCAGCGTGGTCGCCACGTACAGGTCCCGGCGAGCAGCATGGGCGGCCATCCAGTCAGCGTGGATGCGGGGTGGCCGGTCGGGATCAAGTTCGGCGAGAGCCTGCGCCATGTGGGCGTCGTGGAGTTCCTCAGCCTGCGGGCACCGTGTGGCCACGGAGAAGTGCAGAGAGAACCGGCCAGGGTGCCCCTGGTAACACACCGTGCAGCCGCATCTGAGGAACCGCCAGCCGGACAAGTCGGGCAGGGCGAGTTCATGAGCAGCGGAAGTCACCGAGGCCACTGCGTCATCTGCGGGAACATGATTCACCATGGACCGGGAGGTGCGGGCGGATGCGCTCGCGCCGGAATCGGCCATCTCACGGCCTTCCTTCCTGAGGGTGGGGCTCGGCTTGCTTGCGGGCCCTGTGCCGGGGAAACCACAGCGATGTTTGGGCGGCCGGGAGCTTCGCGGTGAGGGTGACAGGCCGCAGTGCCGGTTGTCGGCGCTGGAGGGCGAGCTGGTGCCGCGGAGGAGGCGGACGACCAGATGGTGGCGCCGGAGGTCTGCTGGTGGATCCCCCGGCACCGGAGGTGAGTTTCCTGGCCGGCGGGTCACGTCCAGCGCGGCTGCCGTTCGCGCGATCTACCGATCCGTCAGCCCACCTGGGACTTTCTCGAAACACTGGCGAGCGTTACCGGTTGCGGGTAGGGGTACACCCACAGGCCTCGCGCGCCGTCGGCGATTGCGTTCGCGGCGCTGGGGCGCTGGTGGCCTCCACCCTTTGGGCCCTTGGAGACCCGGATGCGCTTGAATCCGTCGAACTTGTACAAATTTCCGGGCGTGCCGGGCAGACTTGTGCTCGCCAGTGCCTCGATCTGTGACTGCCCGCACAACTCGGCGCTGCGCGCATCCCAGCGGGGGTACGTTCCCAGCCAGAGTGGAACAAGGTACTCGCGCGTGATGCGCAGCACAGCCCGCAGGCACTGCTGGTCACGGCGGTCCGGGCTCCGTGCGATTCTGGCAAGATCCACAGTGTTATACCTGTGCCAGCCTTGCGGTTTGCACACGCTTGGGTTGATTGTGCTGGCCAGCACGACGGTGGCTGCTCGCCGGCCGCGGTCCTCCATCACGAAGGCCAGGCTGCCGAATGGACGGGTGTAGGGCCTGCCGGTGGGATGTTCGGCATCGGGCAGGTGCAGGGGGTGGCGCCAGGCGATCAGGTGTTCCTCGGCCTCGGCCACATCCACTTGGTAGAACGCGACCATAGGTGACAGCCGCAGGGCCAACTGGCGGCTCATCGGGGCTCTATTCCCTGTGGGCGTGGGTTGCCAGGTTCGTGTTCGGTAAGCAGGTCGCGGGCTTGGTCGATCATCGCGGTGATCCTTTCCGGTATCAGCGGTCAGGACTGGATGACCTCGTAGCCGTCCGGCAGGGCCACAGCGCGTGCGCACCCATCGCACTCGTAGCCGTCCGTCTCGAACGACGAGTCACCGGTGCATGCCTTGATCGCGCTGGTCTCCTCGTCGTCGATGACCAGGTGGTTGCTGCGGGTCGCCACGTCCAGCTCGAAGATCTGGTTGGTGGCGCCGCAGTCGCCGTAGGGGCAGACGAGCTTGCCGTCTTCGACGAGCACGGCCGGCTCGTCGTTCTTTTCGGGGATCACTGCCTCGCAGCACGCCGAGACGATCGTTCCCCGCGAATCGCCGCGGGTGATGATGCGTGATGTCTCACCGCACGTTGGGCACTTCATGCGGGCCGGGGGGATGCCGTCGGTCACGAGTTCCTCCGTTGGTTGCGGTACCGCTATCGGTCCCGTCACCAGAGGGGGGCCGATGCGGTGGTTAGAGCCTGACCCAGGGCCCGGTGCGCGGGACCAGATGTCAGACGGTGTTGGTCACTGAGTGGCGGGCCTTGGCCAGGCGTCCGCTCGCGGACGCGCAGGACGACGTACACGCTGTCCAGGGCCTTGGTCACGTCGTCGCCTTGACCGGGCGGTGTCCGTGGTCATAGCTGGCCTTCCGTGGGTCCGATCGGAAGTCCGTGGCGGGCGTCGTGCGGGCCGAGGATCACCTTCACCCCGAGCTCGGCGGCGCGGGCGAGCGCGGCCGGCCCGTCTGCGGCCCACTCGCGGACCCGCCACGTTCCCTTGCGCTGCTCGCACAGGGCGTACTCGCCGTACTCCGCGTCACGGTCACCGTGATTGCCGACAGCGATCGGGCCCATCGGCCGGTAGCGGTCGGTGCCGTCCGGCAGGGTCACTTTGTGCCGCCCGTGCGGCTGGCAGTGCTTGCATGGCATGGTTCGGGAGGTGAAGATGCCGTCGTAGGTGCCGGTCACCTCGGTGACCCCTTCGATGTCCTTGAGCTTGGGGCAGCCGGGGACGTGGAAGTCCTTGCCGCAGACGCCCGGGGCTAGCGTGTAGGTGTGCTCGCCGTCCGGGTCCTGGTAGACCGGGTGGTTGAGCAGCGCGATCGGTCGGCGAACCGGCCTCACGCCGTCACCTCTTTCTCGGCGCGGACGTGCGTGGTGTACGGCTCCCCCAGGCTGCCGTTGTCGTAGCGGACGACGAGCCGGACCTTCGCCTCGTTGGGGATGATGTCCTCCACCACCCCGGCCCGGCCTCCGACGACGACCCGCTGGCCGCGGGCGAAGGCCGACATGGACGCCCGGTCGCCGCACAGGTAGCGAAACATCATGCTGAGCGACAGCACGCCCGCCAGGTAGGACTGGCCGGGGTACTGGATCGCGGCCAAGGACGCCGTCTGCCCCTGGCAGGTGACGATGACAGTCCAGTTGTCGCGGGTCAGGGTCAACTTGGTGACGCCCTCCGCGTCGGTCGCCCCGGTGGTGATGGCCCACCCGCTCAGGCCCGCCTTCGTGACGATCACGCTGCGGCTGGTGTTCGGGTTGGCGGCGGGGCGGATTCTCCGGGTCATCGTGTTCCCTTCTTCGTAGATGGAGTCGGGCAGGTCAGCGGGGGCGTCACAGTGGCAGAGGCCGACGAGCATGCCGCCGCCGCGCAGGTCCAGCTATCACCGGTCCGGCGCGGGCGGCATGTACTGGTTGAGCAACAGCCCGGCGATCTGATTGCGCGGCTGCTCTCCGGGTGGGCCAAGCGGGCCTGGCCGATGGCCAGTTCGACGTCGATGAGCGACAGGATGCCCGAATCGTCCAGCAGATCGGCGAGTTGAGCACAGATGACGTCAGACATCTGCAGGGGCGCCTCAGTAACCGGACGGAGTCGGCAGGCGGCCGCCCGAGTAGTGCGCGGCCGCCTCCGTCATTGTTGGTCGTGCGGAAGGCATGGGTGGGTTTGGTGGAAGATCCTGAGGAGAGAGGTTCGGGTCGGCTGGCTAGGCGTTCCTGGCCGACGGCGCTGTCGTGGAACAGGGCGTGGCATTGCACCCGGCCGTGGTGGCGGGTTCTCCGTCAGGGCGTCTTCCGCCCTCGGCGCGGCGCTACCGGTGTCCTTCGGATAGGGCGCGGGTTCGCCTGGGTAGGCCGTGAGGTGGTTACGCGTCTCCCCGGCTGGTAGGCGGCGATACCGTCGGGTGGTCTGGGTTGTCGCCGGGTGCGATAACCGTCAGCGTGCTCGGGTCGATGTCTGCGTCGTACAGCACTCTGGTGGGGGACTTCCAGCAGGGAACACCGTCCGGGCGGACGACGCGTAGCATCGTCTCGCCGCCGGGAGTGCGCACGACGCACCCGTGGGTGAACCCGCTGAACTCCTCGATGCGGGTGGCCCGCAGTTGTCGGGCCTCGTTCATGCGCTGCTTAAACGTCGTCTCGGTCTGCTTCAGGTTCCAGCCAGTAGCCTGCACGTCCCACCCGTACGGGGTGTATTCGGACAGTTTGCCGACAACGTGATCGAGCGGCACGATTGTGCCGTTGCCGAGCCCAGGGAACACGGGGTCGTCGTCCAGTTGCCGAGTGGCCTCTTTGGCCGGGTTGTAAGGAAGCCGACCGGTGATGATGTACAGCGGCCGCGGCTCAGGCAGTGCCCTGATCACCTTGACCTGCTCGATCGAGTAGCCCTCGGTGGACCACTGGCCCGCAATGTACTTTTCGGCGAGTTCGGGGGTCTCGGCGATCACCTCCACGCTGTCGCTCTTGTCCTCGTACATGACGGCGTACATGACGATGACGTCCGCGTACCGGGGGTCGCGGGTGAGGTTCGAGTCCGTGTCCACGACTTGTCCTTTCGCTGGTGTATGCAGGTCGTGTGGCGTGGTGAATGTCTCGTGGCCGCGTTGTGGGTGCGGTGTTGTCACACGGCGCTGCTGGCGCGGCAGATGCGGTACCCCTGGTCGCGCGGTATGAGGAAGGCGCATCCGTGGCGGTGGGTGCCGTGGCCGGTCAGCAGGTGGAGCTGGTAGGCATTGATGGCGCCGCCCTGGTGTAGTGCGGTCACGTACTGGTCCGCGAGTGGGGACGTGTGCGGCAGCCGGCGCGTGGCGGGCTGGCGGGCGGGCCTGCCATGAGGCTCCGGAAGTCCATCACAGGTCGAACTTTTCGGTGAGCATGTGGACGATCTCTGCGGCGATGCGCCGGTCGGCGTCCGGGTCAGGCTCCTCGATGGCCGTGATCACCGGCTCGTCGGCTTCATAGATGGTGAACAGCTCGGGGTGTTGAACGTCGCTGAAGATGCCTACGAACGCGGCGAATTGGGGGCATCCTGTCTGCCGACAAATTCGGATGCATGTCCCTGGGACCCATGAGTTCATCGGCGGCGGCACCTTGCCGACCAAGGGCATGCGAAGGCCCTCCCGGTGTCTCTTTTGGCCGAGTGCCCGGGAGGGCCGTGTAGCGCACGGAGGCGCTGTGCTCACGGTAGGGGCGAACGCGGCGAAGGTCGAGTGCCAGTTGTCCAACGGGGAGTTGGCATGCCCGGATTGCGGTGATTCGCTGGGCCCGTGGGGATGGGCTCGGGAACGGGTGCTGCGAAGCGGCTCGATGCCGGTGACGGTTCGTCCCCGGCGAGCCCGCTGCGCGGGATGTGGTGTCTCGCATGTCCTTCTCCCGGTGTTCGCCCTGGTCAGGCGAGCGGATCTAGCGGAGGTGATAGGGGCTGCGCTGGCGGCGAAGGCGGCCGGGGCAGGGGCCCGGGCGATCGCAGCAGCACTTGGCCGGCCGGTGGAGACGGTCCGCGGCTGGCTGCGGCGCTTCGCCGGCCGGGCCGAACAGGTGCGGATCCGCTTCACGGTGCTGCTGGTGGACACCGGCGTCGATCCAGTGCCACCCGCACCGGCCGCGACGCCGTTCGCTGACGCGGTCGCCGCGGTGGTCGGCGCGTCGGTGGCGGCGGCCTCACGCTGGCCGGATATCGGTGAGGTGTCGCCCTGGCGGCTGGCTTGCGCGGTGAGCCGGGGCCATCTGCTGGCCCCCTCCTGGCCTTGATCGTCGATCAACACCAGCCGCCCCTGACCCCGGGCGGCGAGTGTCTGCGAGCCTTCGCGGGTCCTGTCACATGACAACCCCCCAGGAAGGTCGCGTTGACAACGAAGAAGGACGATGACCAGGCCGCACGCCTGGAGCGAGCCCGGCAGATCGGCCTGTTTCGCTACATGCTGATCAGGGAGGCGGCCGACCCGACGCTCACCGGGCGCCAGCGCGGCGCATTGGTGCGCGCGCTGGCCGGCGTCCCGCACACCGACCCCGACGGCCGCACCGTCTGGATCACCCGCTGGACGCTGGATCGGTGGATCTCTGAATGGCGCCGGGGCGGCTTTGACGCCCTGGTCCCCTCCCCCCGCCAGTCCCAGCCCCGCACCCCGCCGGAGGTGTTCGAGCTGGCCACCGCGTTGAAAAAGGAGAACCCGTCGCGGTCGGCCGCGCAGATCCGCCGCATCCTGTCGGCCCAGCACGGCTGGGCGCCGGACGAGCGGACCTTGCAGCGGATGTTCGTGCGCACCGGCCTGAACGCGCTCAAGGCCCCGGCCGAACCGGCGGTGTTCGGCCGGTTTGAGGCCGATCGGCCCAACGAGATCTGGACCGGCGACGCGTTGCACGGCCCCCGCATCGACGGCCGCAAGACCTACCTGTTCGCCTTCATCGACGACCATTCGCGGGCGGTGGTCGGCCATCGCTGGGGCTTTGCCGAAGACACCGTCCGCCTGGCCGCGGCGCTGCGTCCGGCGCTGGCCGCCCGAGGCGTCCCCGAATACGTCTACGTCGACAACGGCTCGGCGTTCGTGGACTCCTGGCTGCTGCGGGCTTGCGCCAAGCTCGGCATCAAGCTGGTCCACTCGGCGCCGGGCCGCCCCAGGGCCGAGGCAAGATCGAGCGGTTCTTTCGGACAGTGAACGGCGAATTCACCGTCGAGATCGCCTCCGGCGAGGGCGAGGCAGGACGGCAGATCGGGAACCTGGCGGAGATGAACCGGCTGTTCACCGCCTGGGTCGAGGGCGTCTATCACCGCCGCACCCACTCCGAGACCGCCATGGCCCCGCTGGCTCGCTGGATGAACGGCGCCCCGTTCCCCGTCCCGGCTCGGGCCGACCTGGCCGAGGCCTTCCGCTGGTCGGAGCACCGCACCGTCTCCAAGACCGGTCTGGTCTCCTTGCACGGCAACCGCTACCAGGTCGACCCGACGCTGGTCGGCTACCGCGTCGAGCTGGTCTTCGACCCGTTCGACCTGACCTTCCTGCGGGTGCGCAACGACGGCCTGGACGCGGGCACCGCGCTGCCGTTCCAGATCAGCCGCAACAGCCACCCCAAGGCCCGCCCCGAGGTCCCGGCCGAGGAACCCAAACCCACGACCGGCATCGACTATCTGGGCCTGATCGACGCTCAGCACAGCGCCGAACTCGCCGACAAGGTCAACTACTCCGCCCTGGGCTGGGAACCCCCGGCCGTCGACCTCACCGACCTGTGATCGGGCCGGCCAACTCCATCGAGGATCAGCGTGATTGAGAAACTGCAGGCCCACTACGGCTTTTCCCGCATGCCCTTCGGCCGGGACCTGGCGCCCGGCATGCTACACCGCCACGGCTCCCACAACGAGGCCGTCGCCCGCATCAGCTGGTGCATCAGCGAACGCTCCATCGGCGTGGTCACCGGTGAGGTCGGCGCCGGCAAGACCGTCTCGGTCCGCACCGCCCTGGCCGGCCTGGACCCCTCTAAGCACACCGTCATCTACCTGCCCAACCCGATGATCGGCGTCCGCGGCATCCACGAGGAGATCGTCAACACCTTCGGCCAGCACCCCGCCCACCTCGGTTCCCGCCTGGCCGTCCAGGTCGGCAAGGCCCTGGTGGCCGAACGCGAAGAACGGGACGCACCCCCGTCCTGGTCCTGGACGAGGCCCACCTGCTCAACTACGAGCAGTTGGAGACGGTGCGCATGCTCACCAACCAGGGCATGGATCAGGACTCGCCGCTGGCCTGCCTGCTGGTCGGCCAGCCCACTTTGCGCCGGACCATGAAATTGGCGGTCCTGGCCGCTCTCGAACAACGCACTGCCCTTCGTTACACGATGCCGGGGATGACTTCGGCCGAGACCGCCAGCTATGTCAAACACCACCTCAACCTGGTCGGGCGCCCTGATCAGCTATTCACCGAGGACGCGATGTCCTTGATCCACACCACCTCGCGGGGCTATCCCCGGGCGGTCAATAACCTGTCGCTGCAGTCCCTGGTCGCCGCGTTCGCCTCGGGCAAGAACCTCGTCGACGAGGCCGCAGCCCGCTCCGCGGTCAGCGAGGTGGTCGATTGACCGACCGGCACCATGCCGACGAACGACGACACCTCGCCGATGGACACCCCGCCGGACCCGCCACCGGCGGGGTGTTCTCGTTCCAGACCGTCGGCATCCTGAACGCCTGATTCATCGGCATTTTCAGCGCCGGGCAACACTCGGGGTAGTCGCTGGGGTCGAAGTCGTCCTCCTGGCGGAGGCCCGCAACCGTGTGGGCTGCCCGCTCGACGCTGACGGGATTCTCGTACACACCGTCGATCGTCGTAGCGGTAATCTCCACGCCGGGCGGCCGCGGTAGCGGCGACCTGTGCGGCGAAGTCGCCGAGCTTGGGTCGGTGAGGGCTATGGGTTCTTCCGTTGAGGAACGTGAAAGGGATGATCGGCCAGGGCGGGCGTATGGTCTTCGCGGCGGATGGGTTCGCTGCCGCACCGGTTCTGTAGCGGAGATGACGCACTGGAGTGCCTTACTCCCTGGGCAGACAGCGGTGCGGACAGGAGGCGGTGGTTACTTCCGGGCAGGCTCTTTCCGAAAGACGAAGTGATCGTTACTTTGATCAGTTATGGAAGTCAGGGACAGAGTCAGCGACGTTGAGCAGAGAGCCCAGAAGATCTTCGAAGACCGCATGCCAGTCATTCGCGAGCTGGCTGCGGCAACAGCTCAGCTCGAGGACATCGATGACAAGATCGCCAACCTCGGCAAGGATCGCGCGGCTATAGCAAAGACCCTCAAGCAGCTGTATGAGCAGGCGGTGCGGGAAGGCTGGAGACCGGAGAACTTAGGGGACCTGGGTTTCGAGAGCGAGCCGGGGCGGTCACGTGGCCGTCCCCGTACGGTCCGCGGCAAGCAGCGCAGGCCGAGGACAGTTCGAAAGGACTCAGCTGCGGCGGATACCGGGCTGGAGCTGGACCCTGCGCTCGAGGGAGACCGCCAGGGTGCGCGACCGCCGGCAGAGGCAGGTTTCTCCTGGCCGTCGGAGACGCATCGCGATTGAGCATGAATGCTCGCCAGCTCGAAGGCACGCTCGCGGCCGCAGGACGATCAGCGGCCGGTGAAGTGTTCTGCTCTGGCGCGCGGTGCACCCGGCAGCGGCATGCCCTTGCCGGGTGACAGCGGGGCGGGGTCAGAACGGAGGGTCACCTTGCTGGAGCTCTCGCTCCGCGCACGGCGGGCACAGCCCGAACCGCGGGGCCGTACCAGGGCAGCCGAAGCAGCGCCACTGCCAGCGGCCGTCCTTGGAGACGGCGATCAGGACACTGACGCCGGTGTAGTCGCCGAACCGGCTGCAGGTGTGCAGCGCCTTGTCCGCGCGACCACTGCCGTCCGGCTCCACCTGGCTGGTCACGGAGAAGTTTCCGCAGTGATCCCAGAACAGACCCATTCCGTCTTGGGGCGGAGCGGGCGGGCAGTTGTCCAGTTCGCGGGAAGCGTCCAGGCCGGATATGACGGCTGGGGTCAGGAATCCTCCGGGAGGGAGTGTCTGCCAGTGCATCGGCCAGAGCGGGTAGAGGTCGACGTCTTCTCCCCTGGTGACCATTTCTTCCAGGGTGACCATGCGGCGAAAGGTGGTGCGGTCCTCGTCGCAGCCGTAGTGGCGCAGCACCTCAGCAACCGTGTCCAGGCCTTCAGCGGAAACGATGGCGACGACGTGGGTCGAGACAGGAAGCTCTGGATGATCTCTCAGGAATCGCACGAGCCCTTCCAACTCGTCGATGGCGGACTCGCGCGATAGGGACCTGACCATGTGCAGCCTCCTTGTGCGGAACGGGGGCGAGGAAAGGAGCCGGTGGCCGTGCCGGGACCCCCGAGCTCGGCACGGCCGCGTCCAGCACGCAGACCGGACGATGGGAAAGCCCTGGCCTGCGAGAGCACAGGCCAGGGCTGATCGAAGTAGATCTAAAACGGTGTTTCGCCGCAGAGGGCGGCTGGAGGAGGCCTAGAACGGCGGCTCGTCGCTGAAGTCGTTACCGTTACCCTGGGGCCGCTCCGCGCCGTAGCCGCCGTTCTGGGGCCCGGCCGGTGTCGCCGAAGCCCACGGGTCGTTGGCCGGGCCGCCGAAGCCGCCTCCGCCGCCGTTTTGACGGGCAACCTTGTTGACCTTGGCGGTCGCGTTCTTCAGGGAGGGGCCGACCTCGTCGACCTCGACCTCGTAGACGGTGCGCTTCTCCCCCTCCTTGGTCTCGTACGTCCGCTGGCGCAGCCGGCCCTGGACGATGACGCGCATGCCCTTGCCCATGGTCTCGGCGACGTTCTCGGCGGCCTGCCGCCAGATCTGGCAGGTCAGGAACAGGCCTTCGCCGTCCTTCCACTCGTTGGTGGTCTTGTCCAGGAAGCGGGGGGTGGAGGCGATCCGGAAGCGGGCGACCGCCTGCCCGGTCGGGGTGAAGCGCAGCTCGACCTCGTCGACGAGGTTACCGACGATGGTGATTGACGTGTCTCCAATAGCCATGACGCGCACCTTTCGCCTGGTCACGTTCTCGGGTGGTACCGCCGGGGTGGCGGTGGGGTTTCCGTCCCGAACGACTGCAGGCAGCGGTGCCGGCGAGCTTGGGTGGCAAGGCGGGCGGCCGCCCGTCAAGATGTTTTGCGCCCTTCGACCCCGGAGGGTGGCTATGCAGGCGAAGGGCGCAAAAGATCTTGTAAGGGCGGGGGTTTCCGCCCACCTTGCCACCCGACGCCGGGGCCGCACGATGCAGGGAGTCGGGGACGGAATCCCGCTGTCGGCCTCTTGTGCTGCTCTCCTTGCATGGCCGCGGGCCCGGCCCTGTCAAGGCCGGGCCCGCGGATCTCGCGTCTGACGGCCCCCTTCCAATGGAAGGTGTGCCGCCGGGTAGGGAGCAGCTCTGGGATGTAATCCAAGGGAGAACCACACCGACTCGACAGCAGGGTCATCGACCGGTACGGCTGCTCTCCCTTGGCGAGTCGGTGCATGCTGCGGGGGAGGCGAATGTCTGGTGCGTCTCGGATACGGGCCGGCCATCGATGGCGAGTTGCAGTAGCTCGCGGGAACGGTCATTGCGGGTGTGAAAGTCGCAGTGCACGCCTGCGCCGGGTTCAGGGGAGACGAAGATCTCCACGTCTCCGGCCTGCACGTAGGCGATCTGCTGGCCATCTTGGCTTTCCAGGACTTCAACGTCTACCGGTGTGGTCTGCGGGAACAGGCGGCCGGTGGCTCGGACGATGTCAGCGATGCCGGGTAAGGCATCAGGGGTTGCACCGAGACGTGTGAGGACCGCGTGGATGGTGTCCATGGCGGCTTGGTCGGTGATGGGGATTCGGCCCGGCGGATCGGGGGGCGAGTGGGCAGCGGCGTGCATGGCGAGGAGGGTTCCTGTGGTTGAAGGGCTGGTCAGTAGCGGCGGTCGGGATGGCAGCGGCTGTTGACCGGCCCGTCGGTGGAGCGGGATGGGCCGGTCAATAGGCGAATGCTGGGGGCGGAGCACCTGAGCTGCCATGTCGGCCGCGGGCAGGGCGCGGTCAGGCACGTGGAGGCGACTGGTGTAGTTCATGCCCTGGCTCTGGGCGTCCTCCGTGGATCAGGAGCGGATCAGGGGTGTCGTCCAGGGCTCCTGCGGCCGCCAGCTGATCTGCTCGGGTCGTGAACGGCGTGGCTGACCCGGCTCGCGGCGGGCCGGGCAGCGGGGGCCAAGATGACCACAGATGATGATCTGCAGGGCTGATATCCACTGGAGTCAGGAGGGGATAGTGATCCACTCGGTGTAGGGAGCGGTGAGGCGGCCGTGCTGGTCAAGGGCGGCGACGCGGACGACGATGTCGCTGCCCTCACCTGCCATGCTGTGGAGACCATGTGCCTGCAGGTGCATGCGGCGGGTGTTCATGTTGTAGACGGGCACGGGCGCGGTCTGGCCGTCGGCGTTGCGGGTGCCGTACTGGATGGTGTGGCCGCGGGGCAAGTCGTGCCAGTCGGAGACGACATCGGCGACGCGGTTATGGGCGTAATGGTCGGTCCGGACGATACGGAAAAGCGTCTCACCGGGAGTGCACGGCAGGTTCCAGTGCGAAGGGTAGTCGTAGAGGTCATATTCGGTGATGGTGCCGTCGGGTGCGCGGGTGGCGTACTGGATGTCGTGCTCAAACAGGTCGTCCATCGGATTCCTTCGGGAATGGTCAGTTGAGGGAGTAGCCGTAGCGGGCCTGCCGCCGGTGATGACGTCCGGGCCCGATCGGCGGCAGGGGAGCGTCGCGGTGTGCTGGTCAGGCGTTAGCCCGGCGGAGGGCGTCGATCGCGGTCTGGCCGATAGCGCGAGCAGCCTCCTGTGGACGTGTCGCCGATACGGGGACTGCGCCGGGCAGTACGTGGGCGGTGCCGTCCAGGCACAGCTGCAGCACTCCGCAGCCGTATCGAGTCAGCCGTTCGATCAGTGCTTGGGTAGTGCGCATCTGAACCGTCCCATCCAATTCGCCGTCGGAGGCGATGACCAGCAGGCGGGCTCCTCGCCCGGTGGCCAGCCCCAGCGCCCCGTCCAGTGCCCGAATCGCTTCGGGCAGGACGCTGGTGCCCTCGTTGGTGTTGAGGATGGGTACCTGGCCGGGTACCTGGCCGGGCCATGTCAACGGAGTCAGGGCACTCCCCCAGGCCAGCGTGGCCGAACGGCCCTGCACCTGCGCGACGGCGTGGGCCATCACCCACGACAGGCTGGCCATCGCGCGAGCGGTGTCCTCCATGGAGCCGGAGACGTCGACGGCGATACCGACCGTCAGCGGCGGCTGGTCGACGTGACGGCGGCGCAGCTGACGGAAAGGCTGTGCGGTGACCGGCAGGCCCATGGCGTGCTGGGCCGCGGCGAGCACGGCGGTCCGGCCCGACAGCCGTCCGGGTGGCAGCGCGCTGGAGGTGACGGTGGTGGCACGACCGCGGTAGCGGACCCGGCGCAGCTGAATGGCCAAGGTGTTGGCGGCCACCCGCTCGACTGTTGCAGGCGAGCGCTGTCCGGTTACCGGTCCGTCCGGAGTGGTGCCGTGGCCGCCGCCGGGAGTGAATGTGGAGGCGGCTTGGGCGGCAGCGGCGGCGCGTTCGGTGGCCTCGTGGGCGCGGCCGGCCATGGCGTCGGCGTCCGGAGCGTGGGCCGCTTCGAGGTCGGCCAGGTCGGCAGCCGCCTGGGTGATGCTGGCCTCGGACACTTCCCCGGCCAGGTCGGCCACCGCGTCCGCCAGTGGGTGCGCGCTGCTCGCGGAGGCTCCACTTGCGCTCGCGCCGTCGGAGTCGGAGGCCGAGCCGCCTGCGGCAGGCGCGCCCAGCGCACAGCCCATACCAGGGGGGAACGGGAGGGCGTCGGGGAAGTCGTCGTCGAGGCCAAGGAGATCACGGATTTCCTCGGCGAGAGTGAACAGGCCGTCGACGTCGCCTTCGTTCAGGGCCAGGGCCTGACACCACCGATCGGTGAGCTCAGCCAGGACCTGGTCGCCGAGCACGTCTCGTACCTGCTGATCGATCGCGTCGACGTCGGCGGCATCCAGTACGCCGGCGTCGACGCGGCCCAGAATCAAGATCGCACTGAATCCGGCGGCTAGGCGCAGCTGCTGCTCGGTCGGCTCGTCGGGCAGGTCCGGCGGTTTGATCAGATGGCGTGCGGCGGCGCGCAGCCATCGCCGGTCGGTGGGACGGTGACGCAGCTGACCCGCTTCGATCCACAGCTCCTCCAGCCAACCGGCCAGCTCGCCCGCACGGGGTGCGGTGCGGCTGCGTTCGGCCGGTTCGGAGGTGTTCCAGCCGTGGGCCCGGGCGTGACCGGCCTCATGGCAGCACAATCCGATCAGCACCGGGTGCGCCAACCGCCCGTGGGTGGTGGTGGGATCGACATCGGCGGGATCGGTGCCGGGTGGCAGGGCGAGGTCCCCGTTGATGACGATCTCGGCCCGCGTGATGTCGAAGAGTGCTGCGGGGACGTCCTCGGGCTGGTCCCAGACCGTGTCCAGCAGGACATCGGTGCGGCCGGTCAAGACTCCGATGATGTGGTTCAGGCGGGCGGTGAGTTCCTGGCGTGCCTGATCGAGGTGTGGATCGGTGGGAGAGGCGAGGGCGGTGCGGCGGCGCTGCGCGGTGGGGAATGTGCTCATGCGCCGTAGCGGCCTTCCACTCGAGCGGCGGTGACGTTGGGGAAGAACTTGCGCAGCGCGGTGATCAGTTCATCGCGGTCGTGTTCCGGGGCGCTGGCGGCCAGTGCGGCTGCTGCGTACTGCGGTCCGTAGGCCGGGGCGAGGTCGCGGAAGGAGAGGAGTTCACGCAGCTGCGGTGACCAGGTGATCTCTCCCTTGATGCGGCGCCGGTCCAGGTTCTCGGCGATGGTGACGACCGTGTCGGGCACGCCGAGCTCACGCGCCAGCTGCCAGTCGGTGCCCACGAGCAGGTGGTGAGCGAAGCGGCTCTTGAGCGCTTCCGACAGCTGCGCGCCGGGCACATCGGGGTTGCAGGCGGCGACCACCATCCAGCGCGGTCCCAGCTTCAGCGGCGGCAGCTGGGGGTTCATGGTGATCTGCAGAACGCTGCGGCCGTCCATGAGCGGGTACAGGATCGACAGCACCTTCGGGTCGATGAGGGCGATCTCGTCGACCAGCAGTGGTACGTCTTTCAGCACCGAGCGGTGCAGCGGTCCAGGTGCCCAGGTGAAGGCGCGGGTGACCGGGTCCTGAACGAAGGTGCCGACCAGGTCGGCCTCGGTCAGGTCGGCTGAGCCGATGACCGACTCCAGGCCCGGTGCATCGTGATAGGCGGCTTCGATCATCGCGGTCTTACCGGTGCCGGGCGGCCCGTACAGCAGGACGCTCTCGCGGCGAAGCTGGGCAGCACGCATCAGTGCCAGGTCCTCGTGCGGTCCGATCTGCCGCGGCTTGTAGATCTGACCGTTGGGGCGCATGCGTTCTCCTACCGGCGCCAGCGCCACCGGTCGGGCCACCGCCGTGGCCGCGGAAGTCATGCCGGTGGGAACACCGGAATAAAAGTCGTCATCACTGGTGAGGTCGGCCAGTATCTGGGCGGCCTGAGTGGCCGTAGGAGTGCTCATGAACGGCTCTTTTCGTTGCTCAGGGACATGTCGGGGAGGATCAGCAGGCGTTCAGGAATTGGTTGATGAGCTCGGCGCGGGCAAGGGAGTCGCCCCGGACACAGTGGGTGATGAGCTGGTCAGGCACGGTGAATCGCACCGGTTCGATCGATCCCGTGTAGCCCTTGAGCTCCTTGGCGCGGGTGGTGTCGACGACCTTGTCCCGGGCCTCAGTGACGGAGTCGAACTGCGCGACCCGAAAACTTCCGCTTTGGCCGATTCGGCCGTAATTGGTCACCACGGTCGAGCCGGCGACGACCAACCGGTAGAACTTGCGATGGTTGCGCTTAGGGTCGATCAGCTCCAGCTCCCAGCCGACCGCCAAGGTGTCGGCGTCCGGTGCTTTTGTGATCACAAGGTGCCTCCAGGAAAGAAAAGAGCCCGGCCGATGGCCGGGCCCGCAGGACGTGGTCGGTAACGCGAAGGCGGAAGATCAGGAGGACGGAGTGCTCAGACCGAGCTGCGCCAACACCTCAGGGCTGAGCTGCGCCAGGTGGGCCAGCAGTTCCGGGTCCGGCTGAGGGGCGGCCGCCGCGGCCGGGGCAGGTGTCGGGGGGACGGCCGGCGGAGTGAAGGTCGGCGCGGGCGGGGCGGGAATCGTGGGCATCGTGCTCTGGGCCGCCAGGGCCTGCAGCAGCTGCTGCGGGCTCATCGCAGGTGCGGTGCTGATAGGCGCGGAAACCCCCATCGCAGGAGCGGTGCTGATAGGCGCGGAGACCCCGACAGGCACTGCGGCCGGGACCCGGGCAGCATCAGCGGGTTCAGCGGCCATCAACACAGCGTTGGCGGCACCGGCCGGAGGCGCGTACTCGGCGACATACAACTTAGGCGGCTTACCGCCGGCGATGGTCGGCTCGTCGTCGCCGACGTAGGTGACCGACAGCCATCCGTCCAGGGTCAGGCCGGTGGCACCGGTCCGGCGGATCGCGTCGCGCACGGCGAGGCGCATGCGGCCCTTGACGTACAGGGCACGGTGACCGTTGTCGTTGGGGATATCGCCGCGGCGCTCGTTGGTGGCCAAGTGGACGACGACCTGCATACGAGGCGTGCCGTCGTCCCACACCTTCACCTTGCCGGTGCCGAACTCGGTCTGCTGGACCGGTTCGGGAAGCCGGATGACGCGGCCGCCGACGGTAGTGCCCATCGCCAGGAAGGACGCCGACTTCAGACCGCCGGCCATGAGCAGGTCGTTCGCAGTGGTTGTCACGAGGTGACTCCTTGTCAAATGAGTGAACTAGGGGTGAGAAGATCGAATGCGCCGGAGCAACTGCGGGTCAGATCCGCACTGCCAGGGCGAAACCATGGGCAGTACGGGCAGTTGGCGTCTGCGGTGCGCAGTAGCGGCAGCACCGCCGGGCCGACCGTGTCCACGGCAGCGGCGATCGCGTCGGTGCGTTTGTTCGCATTCAGCGCGATCTGTTCGTCGTAGGGCTCGTACCACCAGTGGCGGTGCACGAGTTCTTGATTGCGAGGCAGGAACGCGATGGCCACATGGGTCACCGGCAGGCCGCGGCGCCGGAAGCCGAGACCGTATTCATGGACCTGGACCCGGTATTGCTGGCCGGGGCCGCGGGAGCGGTAGCGCTGCAGAGAGGTCTTGCCGACCAGCTTCCAGTCGATGACGATCCCGGTGACGCCGTCGGGGAAACCGACGTACACGTCGCTGGTGCCGTCGATGTCTTCGCCGCCGATCCGGCCGACGTCGACCTTCTGCTCGACCAGCACCCACGCGCCGTTCGGCAGCACCACGCCCTTCAGGTCAGTGGCGAGCTGGGCGTGCATGGCGGTACCGATGTAGGCCAGCCAGGGCACATGCGGGTTGCACGGGGCGACGCCGGCCAGGTGGAAGCCCAGCCGCCGGTCGCACTCGCAGCCGATCTCCGACGGTCCCAGCCGTTTTTGCAAGGAACGCGGCTGATGGGTGATGGCGTGCTTGAGAGCGGCGTCCAGGTGCTGGATGACATCGGGCATCGGGTCGTGCAGGGCCAGAACGCTCATGGACTGGCGGACTTGGGTTTGGTCGCCGCGGCCGCGTTGGCCAAGGTGAAGCGACGGCTGGGGTTGCCGACCTTGGCGTAGGACTGCAGCAGCGGTATGACCTCGGGGTGATCGAGGCGCAGGCGCTTGTAGTCCGTGGTGGTTTTGCCTTTGACGTGCCGCCAGTACACGGCCTCCACGCCGTGGACGGTGCCGATCTCGGCGTTCCCGAGGGCGTTCTTCAGGTGGGTTTCGGCGATCTCCCAGTACTCGTTGAGTTTCTGTCGGCGCTCCTCGATGACCCGCAGCACCTCCACGTAGGGGGCGATCTCGGCGGGCAGTTCAACCGCAGGCGGAATCGTCGGGGAGGTCATCGGGTGTCCTCCTGGCGCGCGGTGTCGGGTGCGTGGCTGGCCGGGGCTGCATGGCGGTAGATCTGCTTGCGCAGGCGCTGCTTCTGGCAACGGCGGATCATGCGCCATCCACCGCGGCGGGAGCGCGGGCAGCATCGGCACGAGAAGCTCGATCCGAGACAAACTCCGCGGTTGGGCGGGTTGGCGAGCATGCTCATCGGCATGGGCTTCGGTTTCCTTTCGGTAGAAATGCCGATGGGCCTCGCGCCAGTGTGGAAACGCCCGCAGGAGGCCCATCGGGAAGAGGAAGAGATCAGGGGCAGGCGCCGCCCGGTCATGCGGGATAGCGGCTAGAGCTGAGGGGTCAGTGAGGCGGGTTCGTGGCCCCGGTGACAGATCAACGCGTTGCTGTTGACGCTGCAGCCGGAAGCGCTGTGGGTTACCAGGGGTGTTTGTCGCCGATGACGCGCGGGTGTCTATCCCCACCGCTCGGGTGCAGTGGCTTTGGGCATGCGTCACCAGGGCAGAGCACGCATGCCGTCAGCTCGCCTGCGCAACCGGCTGCGAGATGATGTCGTCGCCAGCGAGCGCAGGACCGGCGATCACGGGGACGAGCTGGGGCCGCTGTCGTTCAGCGAGACGTCGTTGAGGTCTACCCGTGCGTCGGGGTGGTGCTTCTCCCCCTCCACCAGGTCTACGGGATAGCCCAGGGGCGCGGGGTCCACCTCGGTCTCAGCCGGAGCGGTGGTCTCATCCGGGTCGAAGGGCGTGTCGATTCTGTCGTCGCTCTCCTGGTCGTCAAGGGCGTCGCTGCCGGGGTTCTCACCTCGATACATGACGCCGTCGACGGTGGATGCGCTGTCGTCAACGGGCGCATGGCTGGCCGCTAGGTCACCGGTGGAAGTGTGCTGCTCTTGTGGGCCGACTACCTCGATGAGGCCGTCGTCAGCATCGGAGCCGACCAGGTCACCTTGGTACTCGCGGCCTTCTCTGACCGCCTGTTCGATCGGCTGCAGCTGGTGGCCGAGGCTCTGGCAGATCGTCAGCCACCGCTGGGCGACGGTCCGGTTCTCCGGGCGGCCCATGTCGTCGGTGCGCCACAGGTAGACGGAGTAGCTGGGCTGGGTCATCCAGTACTCCATCGCAGCGATGACCCGCGCCATCAGCGTCCAGGTCAGCCGCCCGGTGGAGGCGTTGGCGATCGTGCTGGCGCTGGGCGCCTTACCGACCAGCTCGTCGTAGAACGGCTTGTAGTCGATCATGCCGAACAGGTCGCGCAGAGGCTCGGGCGGATCGGCGGTCAGCAGCTCGGTGACGATTTTCAGCACCCGCTGGTTGGGGTCGGAGCGGGTGGGCAGCTTCGTCTTCCACCACTTGAGTCGAAGCTCACCGCACTCACGCCAGGCGGTGTTACCTTCGCGCACCTGCCGGGTCGGCAGCTTCGACTTCTCCTCGGGCTTCTGCGGCGGCTCATAGCCGTGGCTTTCGGGGCAGGTGCAGTAGAAGCTGGGCCGGGTCCGGGATGGAAAGTAGGCGCCGTGGCCGGGGCAGTTGGCGTGCGTCTCCGGGGTGAACGTCTTGCCGCCGGCGTCTTCCAGGCGCCACAGGTTGACCGCGCCCTCGGGCATCTCCTCGGTGACCGTGACCCCTGCGGCCTGCAGCTCGTCGATTAGCCGGGCCATCTCGGCGGCTTCCCGCCGGTTGGTGTTGACGATCCTGACGGCGTAGATGACGCCCTGGCCTTGCTTGATGCGCTCGACGATCTCCTCCCGCGCATTCGGCGGCACATCCGGGTCCTGCTCCTGAGCCGCCAGCAGCGCCTCCTCTTCGTGGGTGAGCTGGTGATGCGGGGCAGCAGCGGCCATGACCGCGCGAGTTTCCGGTGACAGACTGCCCGCCTGGATGGCCAGCTCCACCTGCTTGCGACTCTTGCCGGTGGCCTGCTGCAGTCGTTCAGCGTTTACGCCCAGCTGATCAAGGGCGAACAAGGCCTGGGCGGCCTCCCCATCTGTCAGCTTCTTATGGTGCATGCTGGTTTTCAGCTGCCCCAGCAGCATGGCCTCCTGACTGTTGGCCAGGTGCGGCTTGATGCGGCACAGCAGCTCCTTGCCGCCGGCCGCCCGGGTGCCCCGAAGCCGGCGGTGGCCGTCGTGCACGCGGAACATGCCGGGGTTGTTCGGGGAGGGAAAGACGATCAGGTCGACTTCGGGGGCGCCCTCGTCCTTGATGGTCTGAACGTATTCCTCGGTGATGCCGTAGTCGGTGCGGACGTTGAGCGGGTTCTCCTCGAGCCGGTCCAGGGGGATGACGGCGTACGGCGGGTAGTCGGGACCTGCCAGCGCATCCTGTTCGGGCGTGCTCGCCGGTTCGCCCGGCGGTGAACGGCGCGGCGGCGCTTGGCGGATCTAGCGACTGTGGTCATGAGATTCCTTTCAATTCAGATGGCCGGGGCGGCCCTGCCGATCGGCATGGTGAGTCAGTACGGCAAAGCGGAGACTTGGCACGATGAAGCGGAGGTCAGGGCTGCCAGGCTCAGCACGTGCGATGTGCTGAGCTCAGGTCACCTGCGTCGACAGCGGTGGATGCCGCCCTGCGGACGCAAGCGAGTGATCGCCTGAGTCACCGAATGAGGAAGGTGATGGGCACTATCGGTGCCCTGGAGCAGACTCGTCCTGGCCGTGGCTGGCCACGGTGATCGAGCCGTTCAACAGCTCCCAGCCGACCGACGCGCACACATAGGCGACTTCGCCGATCACGACGACATCGCCCACGCTCAGCGAGCGGTTGCTGCGCTCGCGGTAGGCCTGGGCACGCTCGTCGTCACCGACGTTGAAGGTCTCGTATGCCTCTTCCAGAACCTGGGCGGGATTGCGGGCATGCTCGGCCGGGATGTCGTAGGCGTAGACCCGCATCATCGGGTCGGCGGGATGCCAACCCCGCAGAAGGCACAGGTGATTGGTGTTGTGCCAGATGGCCACGGTGATGAACAACTGCTCGACGGGGCGTTGTGGGGGAAACATGCGGACTCCTCACCAGGTGAGCCGCCGGGGTGGCGGCGCGGGATCCAGATCCCGAACGACCGCATCAAGCGGTGCCGGCGGGCTCGGGTGGCAAGGCGGGCAGGGGTTTCGCCCGCCTTGCCACCCGAGCCCGGGGCCGCAGAATGCGGGGAGTCGGGGCGGGCCCGTGTCCTCGCCTCGGCCTCCTGCCTTATGCGCTCGCGGCCTTGGCCTCTGCAGAGGCCAAGGCCGCGCACTTTCGCTTATCTGAAGGGGCCGTGCCTGCGGATCATCTCGTTGTGCAGCCCGTCGCCCGTGGACGGTGCCTTCCGCTGGGTCATTCATGGTCGTAGGTGTCGACGGTGATGCCGTCGCGCGTGATGGTGATCTCGGCGTGGTCTCCGAAGGCGTCCAGCAGCACGTTGTCGGAGTAGCCGGAGGAGATGGCGTTCGACAGAGCAAGACAGCGGTCGTAGCGGTCCTCGTCCGGGCCGGTGTAGGAAAGCTGTGTGTGGACGCGGGTGACTGAGTCCCAGACGCGAGGTCGCTCACCGAGCGTGGGATGGTGATTGCCGACCAAGTGGTTCCGGCGCCAGTCCCATTCGTCACCGGCTTCAGGAGCCGGGTCAGCATCGGTACGGATCCACAGGCTTCCTGCGCTGAAGATGCATTCGTCGCCGTCGTTGAAGTATGGCGTGCACTGCTGCCAGCCGAAGGCCTGCACGGTGGGGTCGTCTAGGACGGCCTGCATGAGAGGCGCGAATTCCTCGATCGGCTTCTGCTCGTCCTTGTTCGACCGGATGATCTCGCCTTCGATGGGGATGCCGAGGAAGGTCGTGGTGAAGGTCAGCGGCCCATTGCAAGACAAGGCCGGATCACCATTAGCGGTGCTGATCTCGGTGTCACCTGAAGCGTTCGTGAGGTAGCTTTCGGCGATCTGGCGGTAGTGATCAAGCTGGGCTTGTCGGCGGTCGATTAAGCGCAAGACCTCCTTGTAGGTGGCGACCTCGGAGGACGGCTCAACCGGAGATTGGGTCGTCGGCTGGGATGTCATCAGATGATCTCCTCTCGTCGAGAGTGGTGAGACTGAGCGCGGATAAAGGAAGCTGTGTGGACTTGCTGCCGCTCATCCACCGCTGGATTGGCATGCCGCCGATGTAGTCGGCGGGGCTGGGGAGCCAGCCGAGGTCCTCGATGATGTGGCGTTCGGCGATCTCCCTCACGGGGATCTGCTTGCTCGCACGGTGATCGTGCGGCCGAAGATCATCTGGCAGAGCCACACGCCGAGCGTGTGGTGGTAGAGGGAGCGATGCCGTACGTCACCGATGACCTGCTTGGAGGAGTCGATGAATTCGTGGATCGGCAGGTAGTCCTCAGGTATGCCGCCCCATCTGTGGGCGGAGGATTTGGCATGGAAGAACGAGTTCACTGACACCTCGGTAAGTGAGGGCGAGTACGGGACCGCCTCCTCGCCCACGATCTCGGCGCCGGTCGCTCTGCCAGAGCGACCGGCCGAGCTGGCATAGAGCCCGCAGGAGGCGGTGCGCTGTGCGAACGTGTGCTGAAGGCAGGTGTCAGCCGCCTTAACGGATGCGCAGTGCGCTTTAGGCAGGGATCTCATCCGGCCGAGCAGGCGCGACGGCAGGCGCAAAAATCTTGTGAAGGTAGGGGGTCTCCACCCGCCTGGCACCGATGCCACAGACTGGGCGGAGCCGGGCGGACGACCCGGCAGGTCCAGCCATCCGTTGCACCAGGTGAGTTTGCGTAAGATCGCGCGCAAAGCGACGGCGTCGCGATTGCCTTGGGTGAGGCGGGTCGATGACAACTCCCGACTCGGCGGACACGTTCCCCGGTCACGCCCAGACGCCGGCCGATCTGTTGAGGGTGGGAGATTGCCGTCGTTCAGGCCGAACCGCAGGTGATGACTCGGCCCTCTTTCCGGGAGCACACGCGCCCGGACGGGGAGATCGTGTAGATGGCCGGTGCGGCGACGGCCAAGATGTCCGCTGCGGCCTTACTGGCGAGGGAGCGCCTTACGGGGAGAGGCTTATCTGGGCAGCCGTTACGATCCAAGTGCGAGCAGTAGTGGCCGTTCTCGTAGTGCAGCAGCCGCCATGTGTCGAGCTGGGCGTCGTCGAGCGTGACCTGCAGTCCGTTCAGGGCGGGGGTGATGTATGCGGCGGCGCCGTACCCGATGCCTACCGCGCCGCAGGCGTCGCCGTCCTTGATGATGTCGGTCAGGCGAGACAGCAGTGGCAGCAACTGTGGGGAACGGTCGGGCAGGTGGATCTGAACCGCGGCGACGGGTAGCCCCTGCAGCTTCAATGCCATCGCGACGAGGCTGGGGTGAAGGTCGGCACCGAACAACTTCTCGGTGATGAGGAGGCTCACCTCGGAGTCGGGCGCTGAGCGGGCAGGGTGATATGACGCAAAGGTCATGGTGGGCTCCTAGCCGAGATTGAGATGTCGGCGGCCGCGCTCCTTCGGGGTGGCCGGAGCAAGACCGCAAGGCAGCAGGCGAGTCATCGCTGCGATTGCCGTCAGACGGCAGCTGAAGTCACAACGGTCTGGAGTTGACCCGGTTTGGTGGACACCTGATTTCTGAGGAACCCTGGTTCCCGGAAGAAGGAGTCCACTGTGCCGAACAACTATCCGCCGGAGTTTCGCCGGCAGATGGTGGAGCTGGTGCGCGCGGGACGGTCGCCGGAGGAGCTCGCCAAGGAATTCGAGCCCTCCGCGCAGTCGATCCGTGTCTGGGTGCGCCAGGCCGACCTGGATGACGGCCGCCGCCAAGACGGGCTGACCAGCGCCGAAAAAGACGAGCTGGCCCGGCTGCGTCGTGAGGTCAAGCTGCTGCGCGAGGAGAAGGAGATCTTGCGTAAGGCCGCGGTTTTCTTCGCGCGGGAGACGGATCGGCCGAGATGAGATTCCGGCTGATTCATGCGGAGAAAGACCACCACGGCGTCTCCCTGCTGGCCCGGGTGCTGGGTGTGTCGCGCCAGGGCTACTACGCCTGGGCCGGGCGCGGCCCGTCGGCTCGCGCCCGTCGCGATGCGGAGCTGACCGAGAAGATCCACGCTCACTATCAGGCCTCCGATGAGATTTACGGAGCGCCGCGCATCCACGCCGACCTGCGCCAGATCGACGGGGACAACGTGGGCCGCAAGCGGGTGGCCCGGCTGATGCGCGCGGCCGGGCTGGCCGGAGTGTCTCGGCGTCGGGGCTGTCGCACGACGATTACGGATAGGAAGGCGGCTGCCGCCTCAGACCTGGTGAGGCGGACGTTCGAAGCCGACGAGCCGAACCGGATCTGGACCGCCGATATCACGTATGTGCCGACGTGGCAGGGCTTCCTTTACCTCGCGGTCGTCTTGGATGTCTTCTCCCGCAGGATCGTTGGTTGGGCGATGGCCGAGCACATGCGCACCGAACTGGTCACCGATGCCCTGGCGATGGCGGTTGGTCAGCGCCGCCCTGACGCCGGGGTGATCCATCACAGCGACAAGGGCGGTCAATATACGTCGATTGCGTTCGGCCAGCGGTGTGCGCAGGCCGGCGTGCGCCCCTCCACCGGCCGCACCGGCACGTGCTTTGATAACGCGATCACCGAGAGCTTCTTCGCCTCGCTGGAGTGCGAGCTGATCGACCGGCGGACTTTCCACACCAGGTCAGAGGCCGGGCGCGCGGTGTTCGCCTACATCGAGGGCTTCTACAATCCACGCCGCCGTCACTCCGCTAACGGCCAGCTCAGCCCGGCCGAATATGAGCGACGCCAAGCCCTCAAGCCCATTCAAGAAGACGACTATGCTGCCGCGTAGCCGAAAGCCCTGATGTGTCTACCGAACCGGGGCAACTCCAGGTCCTGGTGTCGGCCGTCAGCGGCTGGTCAGGTCATTCAATGATCAGATGCGGTACGAACGAGCTGGTGTTGTCGGTGATCAACCCGCGGATCTCACGAATGCCTAGGCCGGCAGCGGACGGAGTGTCCTTGCCGAACGTGATGATGATGACCTCCCGTAGTGGCCGGGCGGGGCCCAATCCCCGCCGCCGGGCCGCTGGGCGGCTACGGGTTCTCGGAGCGCCGGAAGGCTCGCCCGCAGGGCGACCGCGCGCAGCGCGGCTGTGGCCTTCCAGAGCGCAGAGGTCCCGTGGCAGGCTGCCCGGCGGGCGGCGGGGATCGCGGTGCGCGTCTTCGCCTGCTGCCGTCCCAAGCGCGGTGGCGGCAGGGTCCCGGCTCCTTCGCGCTTAGGCGGAGGAGCCAGGTCCATTCGCCGGGAGTCAGAACGGCGATCAGTTGCTGTGGTCTCTCGTCCATGGGCCGATGGCGGGGGTGTAGCCGTTCGGTCTGATCTGCCAGCGGGTGAATGGGGTCTTCTTCCGAGGGTCATTGATCTCGATCACGTCACCGTCCTCAAGCGGTCGCAGGCCGTGCACCTGGTAGAGGCGGAGCAGCTCGTCGTCTCCGGGGTCACCGGTGAAGGTGAAGCGGGCACGCAGGTGGTCCAGGTCATAGTGGGTGTCTTTGTCTCCGCGTGACAGGTAGACCGGGAGAGTGAAGACGAAGACCGCCTTCATGGGATGGTGCGACTGCCAGCCCGTCGTGCGCTCGGGGTGCTGGTTGTGCCACAACGTGATGGTCTTGAGGTCGTCGTGGCGGCGCTTCGTGAACCGCGTGAGCATCACGAGGCCCGGAGCGAGCCAGGCGCGCACGCGGTCGGGGCGAGCGAAGGCCAGCAGGGCCAGGCTGACGAAGGTGAGGACCATCCAGAGGGCGGCGATGTGCCAGTCACCGTCGACGGCGTTGTCGATGGCGACCAGCAGAGGCAAGACCGCGGACCACAGGTCCAGCAGCTTCCTGTACAGCTTCGAGGGCTCCCTGGACAGCATGAGAATGTCTCCTTCGGCAGGAGGATCAGAAGAAGTGGGAGGGCGGAGCAGGAGCATCGGGCGAGGGCGGCACCGGAAGCCGCCTGGGCGGCCCGAGGCTGCTTGATGAGCTGGCGGACGCGTCTGCGGGTCAGGTCCAGTCCCGCAGCTGGAGCAGACTGCTGGGATGGCGCAGTTTGGTCAGGCAGCGCTCTTCGATCTGCCGGATCCGTTCGCGGGTCAGGCCGAGCTCGCCGCCGATCTGGTGGAGGGTGCGGGGCGTACCGTCGTGGAAGCCGAACCGCAGGGCCATGATCCGCGCCTCACGCGGGGAGAGCGTGGCGAGGATTTCCTGCAGCTGCTCGCCGAGCAGTCGACGCTCGACCGCCTCGGGGGCTTCCATCTGGCTGGTGTCGACGATGAGGTCGCCGAAGTCGGCTGAGCCGTCTTCGGTGGAGACATCCAGGCTGACCGGGTCCTGCCGGAGCTTCAGCAGGTCGCGGACGTTGGCCGGGGTCATCTCCAGCGCGGCCGCGAGCTCTTCGACCGCAGGTTCGCGACCCAGCTTCTGGTGCAGATCCCGTTCGGTTCGGATCAACCGGAACAGGGCATCCAGGGCGTGCAGAGGCAGACGGATGGCACGGGCTGAGTCGGCCAGGCCGCGCTGGATGGCCTGGCGGATCCACCAGCTGGCGTAGGTGGAGAGTTTGTAGCCTTTGGTGTAATCGAACTTCTCCACCGCGCGGATCAGGCCGAGGTTTCCGTCCTGGATGAGGTCGAGCAGGGTCAGGCCGCGGCCGGTGTACTTCTTGGCGATGGAAACCACCAGCCGCAGGTTCGCCTCGATCATGTGGTCTTTGGCGTGGCGTCCGTCGGCGGCGACCTCCTCCAACTCGCCGCGGTCGACGGTGGGCAGGTTCGGCCCGGCCTTCAGTTGGGCCTCGGCGTACAGGCCTGCCTCGATGCGCTTGGCGAGTTCGACCTCTTTTTCGGCGCTCAGCAGGTCGCGGCTGCTGATGGTGGTGAGGTACATGCGGACGAGATCGATGTCGGGGGAGGTCTCGGGATCGGCGTGCAGCGCCATCGTCACGCTCATCGCCGGGCACCGCCGGTCGGGCAGGGCTGGCGGATGCTGCGCAGAGAGCGGCGGGACGGGTAGATCGTGTGGATGACCGGGGTGTGAGCCTGCAGGGCCGCGATGGCGGCCGGGTCGCCCTGATCAGGGTTCCACAGGATGTTTTCGGCGGGGCAGCACCGGCCCGGCTGCGGGCACAGCGGCAGGCAGTAGCGGCCGTTCTGGTAGTGCACGGTGGCCATCTGGATGATGCCGACGCGATCCAGCATGCCTTGCAGGCCGGTCAGAGCCGAAGTCATGTACGCGGCGGCGCCGTAGCCGACCGTGATGGTCTCGGTGACACGGTGCTGCACCAGCAGCCCCGTCAGGTCCTGCATCAGGGCGGGAAGCGGCGGGGAGAGGGTGGGCAGGTGGGCGCTGACCACCGCGGTCAGGCACTGCCGGGTGAATCCCAGGGCCACCATGGTGTCGTGCGGCTGCTTGCCGAACAGCCGCTTGACGAGGGACAGGGCGACATCGGGGTCCGACAGCTGCAGAGCGGTGGTCAACGGCAGCGTCCCGGGTGCGTCCATCATGGTGCGCTCCTTCGGTGAAATGACGGCGACCCCCGGGCCCGTCCACCGAAAGGGGGGGCGGGTCCCGGGGGCCGTATGAGGATGGGAGGTCATCGCCGCCGTCAGTGCGGAATGCGGCGGGTCAGGCAGTGAGCAGGATCTTCGGCGTCATCTCCGGGTACATGCGGCGCAGCAGGTCGGCGGCCCGCATCGCCCGCCAGCGGGGGAACATCTCCAAACGCAGCCACTGACCGCCGGAGAGATTGGGGCCGGAGATGAACCACACCGGCACCCCGACGAGCAGGGCGCGCAAGCACATGTCCGACGTTCCGCCGCGGTGAAAGAGGAACGCCTCGTGGCAGGCGATGATCAATTTCGGGTTCTCGGCGAGCATCCGGGTGTTGCGCTCCGGCCTGGCCTTCCGCCAGCTGTCCGGACGGGCGGCACGCTCAGCTGCCCAGTCGACCCGGAAGCAGCGGTGCCGCGTGCCCAGGCCGTGGGCCTCGCACCAGTCATGGCAGGCCCGGTCGGCACCGCGGGCGGCGCCCTCGATGAGCACCAGATCCTTGCCGGAACGGCTTTCCAAACGATCACACACAGTGTGCACCGCACCTGGCCAAGGCCAGTCGCGGCTGCCGCAGATCAACACGTGCGGGTCGTCGAGTAGCAACACGAAGCTGAGCTCCCTTCCTTTCGAGTCGGCGCCGCCGGTCGGCGGTGCGGGCTGGTCCCGAACGACTCCGGCACGCGGTATCAGCGGGTTCGGGGCAAGCCTGGCGGCTTGCCCCGAACCCGCTGATACCGCAGGCTGAAAAGGGTTAGGACCAGCCGCCCGAGCGTCCCTGGCAGAGCACCCGCCCCGCCCGGGGCACGTGAGCTCTGGGCGGGGGCTAAGGGGAAAGACCAGTGGGCTCTGTCGGGCTCACCCTCATCCGGCCGACGGGCGATGGAGGCGAGACCAGAGAGCAGCGAAGCAGAGATCAAAACGGAGGATCGCCCCAGAGCCGGTGCTCGCGCTCCGCGCACCCCGAGCACAGGCCAAACTGCGAGATCTCGGCGCGGCATCCCACACAGCGCCACTGCCAGCGTCCGTCTGCCGAGACGGCGACCAGGACACTGGCTCCGGTGTAGTCACCGAAACGGCTACAGGTGTGCAGGGCCTTGTCGGCGTGTCCGCTGCCGTCTGGCTCCACGTGGCTGGTCACCGCGAAGTTGTCGTAGTGGTCCCAGAACAGACCCATCCCGTCCTGGGCGGGAGGAGGCGGGCAGTTGGGCAGTTCGCGCGGAGCAGGCTCCAGGTCGGACAACACTGCCGGGGACAGGAATCCCCCGGGAGGGGAGGTCTGAAAGCGCATCGGCCAGACCGGGTCGCTAGCGACGTTTTCGCCCAAGGTGATCACGCGGTGGGTGCCGTAGCGAGCGTCGTCGCAGTGGTCCAGCGCTTCAGTGATCTGGTCGGCGTCCTCAGCGGGAACGATGGCGACGACATGGGTCGGCACCGGGAGCTCTGGGTGTTCTTCGAGAAAGCTGACCAGCCCTTTGAGGCTTTCGATCGCTGATTCACGGGTCAGGTACATGTGCTACCTCCACGGGCGGAGAGGGGCGATCTGGGAAAACGCCGATGACCGTGCCGGGCTCCGATCCCGGCACGGTCGTGTCCGGCGCATCGGCCGGAGCAGGCAAAGGCCCCGGTTCACGCACCCGCGCGAACCGGGGCCGGTGGAGGCGTTACTCAGAAGGGGGGCGCGTCGCCCTGGGACGAACCGGCGGCCGCGTACTCCGTCTCCCACGGGCTGCTCGCCGGGGCCTCGGCGGGCGCCGCAGCGGCCTGCGGCGGAACGGATGCCTGCTGCGTTCGCTCAGAGGCGGCGTTCTCCCACTCCGCAGGGCCCCGGTTTCCGCCCTGGCGCGAGTTCTTGTCGACCTTGGCGGTGGCGTTGCGCAGCGACGGGCCGACCTCGTCGACCTCGACCTCGTAGACGGTGCGCTTCTCGCCTTCCTTGGTCTCGTAAGACCGCTGGCGCAGCCGTCCCTGGACGATGACCCGCATGCCGCGCTGGAGGCTCTCGGCGACGTTCTCGGCGGCCCGCCGCCAGATCTGACAGGTCAAAAACAGGCTCTCGCCGTCCTTCCAGGTGTTGGTGGCCTGGTCGAGGTAGCGGGGGGTGGAAGCGATACGGAAGCGGGCGATCGGCTGCCCGGTGGGGGTGAAGCGCAGCTCGGGCTCGTCGACGAGGTTGCCGACGATGGTGATCGTGGTGTCTCCAGCAGCCATGATGTGCGCCTTTCGCGTCCTCGGGTCACCGCCGGGGTGGCGGTGGGGTTTCCGTCCCGAACGACTGCTGGCAGCGGTCCCGGCAGGCTCGGGGGGCAAGCCGGGCGGCCGCCCGTCAAGATGTTTTGCGCCCGTCGACGGCGGAGGGGTGAGCAACGGCGAAGAGCGCAAAAGATCTTGACGGGCGGGGGTTTCCGCCCGGCTTGCCGCCCGATGCCGGGGCCGCATCCTGCAAGCAGTCGGGACGGAAACCCCACCTCCGCTCCGGCTTGCTTCGCCCCCCTCTACGCCGGTGGCCCTTGTCCCCTCTTTTGAGAGGGGACAAGGGCCACCGGAACTGCTCGGTATGCCTTACCTCTGACGATTGACCGTCGGCCGTGCTTGGGGTGGAGGCGCCGCGGGCAGGGTGGGGCGCGGCTGCTGCGGGATCGGTGGAGCAGAGGCGGTGGCAGAACGCCGAGTGGCGGCCTGCTGCCGGGGATTGGGAGGGCCAGCCCGCCGCTCCTGTCGTTCCTTCAGTCGTGCCTCTTGCTGTTCGTGCACGCGCTCGGCCATCTGCTGGGCGGTTTCCGTCGGCCTGAGCGCCAATTCGACGACCTGATAGCCAAGGCCGGGCTCAGCAGGCTGGACCCGTGAGGGGCGAGCCTGCTTTTGCTGGAGGGATTCCCGGTTGAGCTGAGGTGAGCGGTCGGCGACGACTGCGGCGACATCAGGGTCGTTGGGCCAGGGGCGCACCGCGGTGATGACGATGAGCGGGCGAGAGTCAGGATCCCGAGTGCCGTCAATACGCAGAGACGGTCCGCGGGACTCAAGCACCTGATCGAGTCTGGCTCCCGGCCCGGGGTCAGGAATGCTCACGGGAACACGAATGCTCTCGCCGACGCCGGTGACGCGCTGGCCTGCGCGCTGCCGGTACACGGCGGGTGCGGGCACGGCCCGGTAAACGATCTGATGCGTCGGCTGGCCATCGCCTCCGAGCACGTAGCGGGGCCGGAACTGTGACAGGTCGAAGTCCTTGACCGCTTGGGCGCTGGCAGGACTGGGCGGGGTCGGCTGCCCGGGCGGCTGACGTTTGACGTCCTGACTGCTGGGGCCGTAGAACGCCAGATCCTGCAGTTCCCCGAAGGCGGCCGCTTTCACTTCGGTGGGCAGTTCGCGCAACTCCTGAACCGCCTGGGGGTGGACGACGAAGTCCCACCGGCGGTCGGGAGAAAGGGCACGGGCAAGGTCTTTGTCGAAGGATTCGGTGACCGTGCCCGCGACGGTGGCCAGCCGGGCCGGACGCGGGGGCGTAATGCCGTTGTCGGCGGCAGTGTTCCTGCTGGCGACGGGCACGACGGCGACGTCAGGCGAGTGCTCCAGCCGTGTGGTGGTGCGTGTGCGCTCGCGATGTTCGCTGATGCTGGCCTGAAGAGCGTAGACG
This sequence comes from Streptosporangium sp. CA-135522, assembly GCF_050949235.1. NCBI lineage: Bacteria > Bacillati > Actinomycetota > Actinomycetes > Streptosporangiales > Streptosporangiaceae > Streptosporangium > Streptosporangium sp. CA-135522. Next base: position 244,547 of record NZ_CP192027.1, on the reverse strand, counting down.
CGCTCGGTGAGACGGTCGACGTCGACACTGGCTCCCACCTGCATGGCCAGGACCTGCACGGCCTCACGGCCGGTAGGCGAGGCATGGCCGGGAAGGACCCGGTAGACCATGTGGCCGTGCGGCAGCGCGGTGGCGCGGTCGTCGGCCAGCCGGCCGAGCTCGGTGTTGTTGTCGCAGACCGCCAGCAGCTGAACGGTTCCGCGGCCGGGCAGGCTCTCGGCCGGGCGGCGCGGGGCGGAGAACTTCCCCAGGTTCGCATCAGGGAGCTCTTGAGAGGATGAGCTGCTGCCCCACGCCGGCGGTTGGTGGTGGTAGATCAGCGTGTGGTTCTCGCCCAGTGGCAGGATGCGCACCGTTCCACCCAAACCGTCGGCGCGGGTGAAGACGGTTTCGTGTTTCTTCAGCTCCGATGGTGAGGCCTGGGCGAGGGCATCGATCGCCTGCAGCGCCGGGGCTTTCATCTCGCGGGGCAGCGCGCGCAGGTCGCCTTCTACCTGCGCGACGGGCACGATGTCGTTGTGCGGCGACGGGCTAAGGGCCGCGCGCAGCCGCTGCTGGAACAGGTCCCGCTGTTGATCGTCCAGGCCGCGGGTGACCAGGGCGAAGGGTGAGTCCCGCCACATCCGGCCGTCGTTCGGCAGCGTGGTGAGGAGAATGCCTTCACTGCCGGGCACATCCCGGGCGAGGGCCTGCATGTGCTGCACGGCCCGGAACCGGTCGGCTTCCGGCAACTGGTTGATGTCGGCTAGGACGTCACGTTCCACCAGCAGGTCCCGGCGGGGTCCTCGCTCTGTGACACTGGCGGGAGGCCGGCGATACGTGCGGTCCGCGACGATCGACTCTTCGGAGCGGAACTGGCGGACGTCCGGGTCGACCGTCCGGTCCGCACGGTCGAAACCGTCAGGGGTGCCATCTCCCCAGGCGCGGTCGGCGCCTGGTTGCCATGGGTTGACGGCACGTCCATCGCCCTCAGCCATCGCTCACCGCCGGCGAGTCCGCCCGGGGCGGTTCGTCCATGAGGGTTGCCAGGTCATCGATGGTCAGCGGTACCCCTTGCTGTGCGTCATGGTCGGCGGCGCGCTGCAAGATGAGCAGCAGCTCTTCAGAAATGACTACGGCGGTGGCGCCGTCGGCGGTAGCGATACGGAACGGACGGGCGGTGAACCCGTCGCGGTCAACAGCGGTGACGGCGTCAGCGAGCTCACCTTCTACTACGAAGGGTTCGCCCTCGGATGAGATCATGCGCCAGTTATAGTGACTTGTCTGGCGATATGGAAGACTTTGACAGCTTCAGTCATGTCGGAGGTGGGCGGTATCGTTCCTTCTGCGCTGCCCCAGACGGCAGCGGGGATCCTGGTGAGCTTCCCTGTTTTTCCGGAGGCTTTGGATCATGGTCTGCGGATCACGGGGACGCGGAAGTACCCGATGGAGCTACGTGAGCGTGGAGCTACGTGAGCGCGCCGAGGCTGTCCTTCCGTATCCAGAAGGGTCTGGGCGGACTCTCTCCGGATGAGTACGAGGCCGCCTGGTACACCCAACAACGCGATCCACCCGACACGGTCAGCAGCTACACCGAGCTAACCGCAACCAGCTGGGAAACACTCCGGGGAACCGGGGGAACCTCATGGGAAAGTCGCCTAGCACAGCTGCACCTGCTTGCTCCGCGGTCACCGTTGGCGGCGCCGTCATCATCAAACGGGCGGGTGGCAGCCGTGTGGCAGCCACCCGCCCGTCGCCTGAGCGTTATGGCAATTCATGCTGATTTGCGCAGCAGTGCCCGGAACTCCTCATCCAGGTCCAGCCTGGTGCTTTCCTGGCCGAACGGCACCAGCTGCACACTCCTGACCAGGAGTTCCTCGAGCTCGGCCCGGCGGATGTACATGACCACCCGCTTGCCAGGGTCCGCCGGGCACAGCACCACGGTGATCTGGTCGCCGGTAGGGCCCGGCCCCAGAGCGATGGTGCCCTCGCCGACCTGCATCCGCATGGACGCCAGGTGCTTGTTCATGCCGAGCGCCAGCAGGTCCCGGGCGAAAACCCAAGTGGTCCACTGGTCGACGTCCTCGTCCGCACCGGCCGGCGCGGCCGCACCGCAGTCGCCCGCCTCCCTCGGGACGTTGAACTGCAACTGCACCGCGAACGGGTCAGTCGGCTCGTAGACGGCACGGACCGCGCAGGAACCTCCCGCCGGGAAGCTCACCTCGAGCTCTTCGATGATCGCGTTCATGCCATTCCTTACGGTCTGCGTCAAAGGGCGCTTGAACATAAGGAGGATCATGGAAAGCGTCAAGGGTTGACTGCGACGCTTTCGATGCAATGTGTGAAGGCCTGTCGGGGCATGCCCCGTCTGGAACAGGCCCGGCCGATCGTGACCGTCCTGTCCTCGGTGCCGCCGAGCGGCGCCAATGTGATCAGATATGCGGCAATTGTGGAAAGAGTGCAGCCGGGAAGAACACGTCGCGGTGTTGAGTCTGGCGTATCGGTTGCCAGGGCGCGTGCCCAGGTTCGTGGTGGCCACGCAGTTGGAGGTGGTGCAGGCCTGGGACCGCGGTGAGATCACGTTGAAGGAGTTCATCGCGCGTACCGGCTGGGACCTGGGCTCCTACGACGACGATGACTTGGCCAGCCATCACTGGCAGGTCGTCTCCTACATCGGGGAGCACCACTATGGCGGCTGCGCGTTCGTCGGCCACCTGCGGGAGTTCATCGAGCGTTTTGATCAGGAACGGCAGGTGCTGCAGATGGTGTACGAGGCCATGCGCGAGCGCCTGGAGGTCCACGGCGGCTTCCCCGGACGGACCCTGGGCGCTTTCGGGCGCCGGATCAGGAGTGACCGCTGCCGAGCCCGGCGGAGGGAGATACTCAAGGGTGCCTCGCGGCGTCCGGGTGGGTGATCAGGTGCGGCCGCCCGGCCGACGGCGGGGGCCAGGCTTCCTTGATCTGGCGGGGTTGCTCGCATCCGAAGATCTCAATGCGCAGGCCGGGCTGGCCAGGGATGTCACCGGCGACGATGGCCCACCGGCAGGTCGGACGGATGGAGGCCAGGTCGCTCTCGCTGAAAAGGCCGTGGATGGCGGCCAGACCCAGCGCGGCGTCGACCCGGACTGCTCCCATCAGGAAGGCCAACTCGATCGCGCGAGCCACCTTGGCCCGGATGCGGGCCACGCCGGTGGCTTCGGCCGGGGCTTGGGCTGGGAGGACCGTTGCCGCCGCGGTGATCAGGGTAGTGCTCCTCGACGATGCACGGCTGACCTGCTCCGTCTCTCCGCTGGGCAGCCGGTCATGGAGGTGTGCCGTACGGCCCGCGTTGGCGACGGCCGTGTTGTCGAGCACGCCCGTACGGTGTGGGTGGCATCTTGGTTCGCTTGGTCCTACATCTCTCCGTTCCCTGCGTAATTCCCGCCTGAATCCGCTACCGCTCTTGTCATCAGGTGGGTTGTTCGACCATCAGCTTCAGACAGCGAGGGTCGATGCCCTATTTGTGGTTTTATGTCCCTCCTTTGTCAGACTGACAAAGTGCTGGTTTGGTGCCATCATCAGGGCGTGCCCAAAGGACGTCCACATCGCCCACAGCCCACTGACCTGCGGAAACTCCTCCAGCGTCTGTACCAAATGCACGTCGATGCCGACGATCAAAGCCTGGCCCTGTGGCCAGATGACCGAGATTTCATCGGAGCCCTCGTGTACGCCCGGACCCACCATCGGGCGATGCCACCGGCAACCTACGAGAACAAGCGCCGAGGCGAGCATGCCGGATTGCGGCTGACGCTCATCCGGAACCTCCGGGAGCTGCTCGACCGCGAAGAGCTGGCGGCACTCCAGGACGCGCGGAGCGGTGGTCTCACCTGGCAGGCGATTGCAGTGCTGCTGGGCGTCGAGTACCCCGGTAGCGCTTCGAACCGCTTCGACCGGCTGCGGGCCGCTGCTGCAGATCCAGATGGGAAGCGAACTCCGGCGGCAGGCCGGAAGCTTGTGGCTCAGGAGCAAGCTGTTGCGGATCGGGAGCGCCGCACAGCACTCGCAGTCGCGAGACGCCACCACCAGGTACGGGCCATCGCCGCCGCGCTGCTGAGACAGGTGAATGACCTGACGCTCAACGAAGATGCGGAAGAATGGCTGAAATCGGCCGGCGAAATCCTGGAGGAAGTAACGCCGACACCCACTCAACAGCAGAGTCTCGCCGCGTACATCAGCCTCGCAGTCACAGAAATCAACATGCAAGCTTCCATCGATGAGGCTCCCCCAGCCCGGACATCGGAAGCGAAAGCTGCGCTGGAGGCTGCGCGAAATCTCTGAGGTCGTTGCGCCTGGCGTCGTTTCCGAGAAGCACTGAGAGGTATACCCCACGACGCTTCGCCAAACGGATCCTCTTCCAGCTCATCGAATAACTGCATGAGCTCGCTCCGCTTCCTCGAAGAAATCTTCAAGTACGTCTGGATGCCTCCCGGTCGACACCTTGAGGATCTTGACTAACTTCTGCTGAACCGCAACGCGTTACACGGCAGATCTACCGTGCTCCTGCCATCCATAAAGCTCGATTTTTTGAGAGGACCGAAGTAGTTCAGGGTTGGTAACCTTCGTAAGGTCTTCAGACAGGAGTTGAATTAACCAACTGTTCGCGATCCTCACATCACGAATATGACCAGGTCAGCCAGCTGAACCAGTCTCCTACCTAGTCTAGAACACAGTTGATTCATGGTCTCCAAGCAAGTTTCTTGCATAGTAGTTAGACATGCCTTCTATATAGATTCGAGCAAGTTGATTATACGTCTCTAATAGAGACCTATGACTAGTCCTCAAGCTAGTCCTATATATAGACTTATAGAAAGCCTGTATATTCGTCCGCAAAATAGATGTTTAATAAGATCAAGATTTAGATCAAAATAAAGACTAAACAAAAGGGTCTCTATGAGATCAAATATGAGAGCGACATTAGCCTCTAGAAATAGTTCTTATATTAGACTTAAATAAAGAACACATATTAGAACATACTGCAGAACAGGAGTCGGATCCAACTTAAGGCTAGTAGTGTAAACCGCCTATAGCGCCAGTCACAGTCCTGGCGACAGATCAAAATATTGACTCAGAGCTAGATCTGACGCCAGAACCAACTATGGATCATGCTCTAAGTCGAACGGTGGTACATGTGAAAGTTCTGTCTGCCGCTCCTTTAATGAGATGAGCTTCAGATCATGCGGCGGAGCAAACGATGGGACTAGCGGACGGTTTGTCTATAGACCAATCAGGAGGCCAGACGATCTGCTCGGCCGTGATCCCATACAGAGATCCTGCGTGGCGCTCACTCCTCAACCCATCTGTCAGGTAAGATCCCGTCCCGTCTCTATGCCAGGGGCGCGAACTGTTCGTAGGCCCGGGTCGGAGTCCACCATCGGGCGCCATGCGGCGCCTGTCGAACGTTCGGAGGGGAACTCGCACTGATGACCACGAAAGCGCTCGAACTTCCAGATTTCTCCCTGGACCCGTTCACGCCCTCGACGCCACAGCATGTCCTGGACGAGTTTGTGCTGTCGCTGCGGCCGTTCCTGACGCGTGTGATCTCCGTTTTCAATGGCAAAGGGGGACAGGGCAAGACGAGCCTGGCCTCCCACATGGCGGGGTTGCTCGCAGAAGGAGAGGCTGCCAAGGCTGCAGAGGGCCAGGATGCGGGTCGTGTTCTCCTCCTTGAGGTTGACGCTCAGGGCAACACGCTTCACGATCTTGGCATCAAGGGGCACCTGGATAACGATCAAGGGAAGTCCCTGGCCATCGCCCTCCAATTCGGCGACATGCCCAAGATCATCCGAAATGTTCGGTCGCACCTGGATGTGGTCCCAAGCGGCAAGCATCTGGAACAGATCCCGTTCCAGATGGTCACTATGCAGAGCAAGTACGGCCAGGCCGCGAACCTCAGTCTGGCCGTTCTGCTTGCCAAGCTGTCTCGCGAGTATCGCTGGATCATCATCGACTGCCCGCCCGTGACGAAAGAGCCTCAGCTGCTTGCCCTGTGCGCAGCACGATGGGTACTCAGTCCTGTCTCTACAGGCGACATTTCCTCTATCGACGGTCTGGGGGGTGTCGCCTATCGCTTCAACGAAACCGCCCATCTCAACCCTGACCTCGAGCTTCTCGGCGCTGTGTTGTTTGGGTTCGCCCACCGCTACTACACCGACAGGAAGACCAACGAGAAGCGGCCCGTTGGCCTCTGGGTTCAGGCACGTGAGCGTATCCAGTCACTGTTGAGCGAAGCAGGTACGGACGCCCCGGTTTTCCAAGCGGTCATTCGGGACGCAGAAACCGTTGCGGTCAACTGCCGCGATCGTGGACAGCTCTCGTATGAGGTGGGAGAGGCCGCTGACGGGATCAAGTGGTGGCAGAAGGCCAAGGGAGAGACAGGGACGGTTCTCCCCACTGAGCGGGCAGAGGAGGTCGGCCGCGACTACGAAGACCTCGTTGTCGAAGTAGTCGAGCGCATCCACGAGGTGGAAATGGAAGAGGCCGCCGTAGCATGACAGAAGCAACTCAGTCGAATGGTCCAGTCGCTCCGCCGAAGCCCGAAGTCAGCGGTCTGGGGCGGAACCGCAGGCGTGGAGCTCGGGTTGCTCAGGCTGGGTCTGGCGACACGGTAGCGCCTACTGGAATCCAGCCCGGGGCAGTTCCTGGCACGTTCTCTGGTGGCAGTGTGCCTACGCCGGTCCTATCTCCATCCGCAGCTTCGCTTGTCGTGTCGACGGTTGCGTCGTTGCCGAACTCCGCTACGTCTAACACTATGGTCGAGGGCGCTGCTCCAGCAGCTTCCGTAAACGTTGATGGAGAACGCGAGCGTCAAGAAGCCCAACGCAAGGCCAACGAAGAGCGTGAACGCCGCGAAGCCGAAGAGGCCCAGCGCGCCGAGCAGGAACGTCTAGCTGAACAGGAACGTCAGGCCGAGCAAAAGCGTCAGGAGCGCGAACGCCGCGAAGCCGAAGAGGCCCAGCGCGCCGAGCAGGAACGTCTAGCTGAACAGGAACGTCAGGCCGAGCAAAAGCGTCAGGAGCGCGAACGCCGCGAAGCCGAAGAGGCCCAGCGCGTTGCTGCAGAGGTGCAAGCTGATGTCACCGACTCGACCGATGACGACCGTGGTGAGCACGGGTACGACGAGTTGGAGTACCTCAATGCCACCGCCACGGGCAAGGTGAGCCTCCAGACCTATGTGCCGAGTTCCATCGCGGCGAAGGTGAAGGAGATGCAGCAGACGGGAAGGTCGGCAGAGAAGATCGTCCTGACCGCGGTGGCGCAGTGCGCGAACCGACTTCCGGAGATCATCGCTGAGGCCCGCGGGCCCGTGCACGAAGGCGGACTGTTCCCTGGGCTTGAGATCATCGAGCGAGGTCCGGGACGGCCGAAGAAGGTGGAGCCGGCGAATACACGGCTGCAGTACTCGGTGTCGGGGAGGTGGATGCCAACATTGCAAGAGACGGCTCGGCGCTACAACCTCAGGCAATCGGTACTCGCCCGTCTCGCCCTAGGTGACTATTTTGGCATCCCTGTGCGGATAGAGCGGGTTTTGTGACTCTCAGGGCGTGTATCGAACCTGGGCGGCACCATTCGATCCTGCCCACGGGTCGTTCACCTGGAAAGGAGTGGAACTGCTTGGTGAAGCGAGGGCAGGGGCGGCTCCACCCAGAGCAGCGTCTGTGACTACCTGAAGCGCTGAGAAGCGCAAGGGCGCGGATCCTTTTAAGGTCCGCGCCCTTGCTTACGTCCCGACAGATGAGGCCTACGCCTTTCCCGTCGCTGTCACACGACAGGGTCGCCCTATTGCGTAGTGATGTAGACCGTCGAGGCGATGTTGGCAATTTCTCGCAAGTCCTCGCCCACGTTGCGCTCGACCTCACGCGGGTTGAAGACAATGCTGGTACGCCCCAGGGCCTTGCGACCGCGTAGCGCGTCCCAGACACTGTTCGACTTCAACCCAGGCTCGTTGAGGCGCCAAGCGGTGCCGTTCCAGTCCTGTCGCCAGGTCCACAGCACCACATGCTGGGCTCCAAGACGCAACGGACTATCCAGACGGCCCTTGACCACGCGCTCGGCTACAGGTCCAGCCAGGGCCGGCTTGTTATCCGGGTGAGCCAGACCAAGCTCACGGGCGCCGAGGTCCAGGCCGCGACTGTCCCAGCCGCGGATGCGCAGCGCCATCCACTGCTGCTGCAGTACGCGGTCGGCCGTGATACCGGAGCGGGTGTAGATGTCCATGAACGGGTTGATCAACGGTGAGCTGACATTGACCGCGTCGATGGCCCCGACGGCCCCGGTCAGCACATACTGCTCGACCTCAGCGAGGGAGAGCAGGGGGTAGTTGGTGCGCATCGTGTTGACACACTGGGAGTGCTGGCCGCAGCCGAGCTCGGGGATGATGACGTCGACCTCGATCTTGCGCCCTGCGGGCAAGACCTCCCGCAGGGCCTTGGAAGTCTCGGTGACGAAGGTGCGGATCTGATCGGCGGAGGAGAAGCCGCCGCGCAGGCCGAGTTCCGCGGCGAACTTCACGCCGGTGACGTTGGGCTGGTTGGCCTGCTGGGCCAGGCGGGCGGCGGCGGCGCGCAGCTGGGCGGGGCCGGCCTGCCAGGTGGCGACGAGGTCGGTATCCAGCCAGACGTTCAAGCCGAGGGTTTGGGCTTGCTGGACGGCCTGCGCGGTCGGGTCGCCGGTGTCGGTGGTTGTGCTCTGCGTCGGGGAGGGGCTGGAGGTCGGGGCCGGAACGGCCGCAGTCGCGGTCGGGGCCGCGACCGGATCAGTGCTGGGGGCGAGAGGGTCAGGGCTGACGGCCTGGGGTTGCTGAGACGGAAATGTGATGTGCCGTGACTGCGGTGGCGTGGTGGGGGTGATCACCACGGTGGAGGAGTTGGTAGTCGATTTGGCGGCGCAGGCGAAGTTCGGGCTTTCGGCGCAGACTCGGCCGGGCGGGTTTGCGGCGTTGCCTGCGGAGTCGACGCAGTGGTATTTGCCGGTGGAGGTGTTCCAGGTGCACATGATGGGGCGTGAGCAGCTGGTGGCGCTGATGGCGGTTTTGCCGCTGACCTTTTTAGTAGCGGGTGTTTCGGCGCCGCAGAACGACACGGGCTGCGGGAGGGTGTAGGAGCTGTTCACTGCGGGCTGGCTGCCGTCGATCGCTCCGGCTCCGGCCTCGAGGCTCGGATCGTTCCAGAATCTGCAGCGTTCGTATTCGCTTCCGCCGGCGGGGTAGAGCTGGGCGCAGTAGTCCGGGGTTTCCTGGGTGGAGGCGATGGCGCCTCCGCTGGCGATGCCGCCGGTGACGGCCAGTACGGCGATGAGGGTGGCGGTGATCCACCTCGGCCGGGCTCGTATCCATTGGATCATGACGTCTCCTTAGTCGCAGAACGGGGATGTGGGGTGGTCAATGGGAGTAGGCGGTGTCGCGGCTGTTGCGGGAGCCGCCAGGTGAAGGTCGGCGGGTTGGGGGAGTGGCCCCGTTAACTGCTGTCATGGCGAGGGGGCTGCGGGTGCCGGGCTGGGGTCGGGTTGCTCTGGAGGCTGCGCCGAGGGGCTCTCGGCCGGGCTGGTGGGCGCGGTGTTGATGATCTTCTTTCCAGAGGTTCGGGGGCGTTTGGAGGTGCGGGTAGGGGTGGGGGTCGCCGAACGTTTCGGCGGGTTGGCGACGGTCAGGGGCATGGGTGTCGTCACCGTTGACGGCGTCGCACTGAGTGAGGGCGATGGGGACGCGGTGACGGCGAAGGTCGGCAGGGGAGGTGGCTCGGACAACGGCAGATGGTCCACTGGGGCCGCGTACTCGGTAACGGCGATGTTGACGTTGCTCGCTTGACTGGGCGTGGGCTGGTCGAACATCGCCTCGAACATCAAGATCGCAATGAGTGTGGTGGCACCGGTCATTGCCAGGGTGCGGGTCGTGGTGCGCCAGCGTGAGCGCCGAAGGGGGGTCATGCTGCTGGGTTCAGTGTCAGCGGAGGAGTTGCTGCGGTGAGTTTTGAAGGAATCGCTGGATCGGTGGGAGGCGTCCTGCGGGACGTCGTAGGACGGAGCAAGCGGGCGGTAGGGAGGCCGGCCTCGCGGTTGCGGGGACATGGCGGAACCATCCTGACTTTCATGACAACGATCAGTAAAGGTGGCAGACAAATGTAGCTATGTCGATTTGACCAGTTCTATGAGCGCAACCCTCTCCGCAACAATCGTTTCCTTTCTGTGATCATCATGCTCCGTCGGCAACGATTAGACATGGACATAGAGGCACAAAGCGCGCCTATTGGGCGGACGCATCCGCCTCTCCTCTCTTGACTTCCGTCGATTGCCCCCTTTGAGCAGGGAGGATACCCTCTGGCTGGTCGCATGCCAGAACGGGAAATTTGTCTGATCGGATAACACAATCATCACAACTGGCGCCCAGAATGCTTCGCCGGTGGTGGACGTCGCCTTCACCCCTTACTGTCTGACCGGATTAACTCTGACAAGTCAGAAAGTCTGTCAAGACATGGTTGCTGACCGACTCCGTCATGGCGTCCAGCCCAGCGAGGCATGATGAACCGACGATTCCGTATTGCCAGCTCAGATCCGCCCCGCCTCAGGACCGAGCCCATCACGGCGACTGGGCCGGGTGCCATCGTGCTCATCGGCGGGATGGCCCTGCGCCCGGCCGTCACCGAGCCCGCGGTGCGGGCCCTGGCCTGTCGCCGGCTCGTGGTCGCCGACACCGTCCAGGCCACCTGGCAAAGGCCCTACCTCAGCGACGAGCTGCGCCCGATGAACCTCAGCACTGAACACGTGCTCCGCTCGATCAGCGCATCACGGCAGCCAGTGGCCGGTGTGATCACCTTCGATGAGAGCCTGGCGGCGCTGACCGCCTCAGTGGCCGAGCAACTCGGCGTTCCCGGCTACGGCAGTAGCGCGGCGGTGACGCCCGGTGATAAGTGGCGCCTGCACCAGCGGCTCCAGGCGGCCGGATGCTTGACGCCGCATGCCCGGCTGGCCGGCAGCCTCGACGAGGCGGTGGTCGCTGCGGCCGGCATCGGATACCCGGTCGTCCTCAAGCCTCGTATGTGGTCCGGCGGGCGGGAGTGCTCCTCGCCCGCTCGGCCTCGGAGGTCGTGCTGGCTTTCTCGACCGCAGCTGGCGATCATCCCTCCCCCAGCGTCGTGGTGGAGGCCTGCGTGGCCGGGCCGGAGCTCAGCGTCATCTGCCTGACCCAAGGCGGTCACAGCTCCATCGTGGCGGTTGCCCGGACGATGACGGAGTTCGCGCTGGCTGCGACTGTGCTGTGGCATCTGGTCGACGCGGGTGATCCCGCGAGGATGAGTCCGCCGGTCGTTCAGGCGGCCCGGGAAGGGCTGGCGGCGCTGGGAGTTCGTGACGGTTGCAGCGAGGTTAAGCTCCGTCTGACCCTTCATGGCCCTGTTGTCATAGGGGTTAACCCGGCCGCTGGCGGGAACCTGCTGGCGCAGGTGGTGGGCCTGGCCAGCGGGGCGGATTTGGCGGCCGAGTGCGCAGCCACAGCGCTGGGGCTGCCTGTCGGCAGTCCTGATCGGGAGTATCGGTCTGCGGTGCTGGAGTATGTTCACGCTCCGGCAGCTGGAACAGTACGGCGGCTGGAGGCCTCTGGAGATCTGGCGGGCATGTCCTGGGTTGAGCAGATGAGCTGGCTGGTCGCCCCTGAAGACCGGCTCGCCTTCGGGGCCGAGGAGGCTCCCCCGTGTGCAGGTTATGTGATCGTCACCAGCCGTGATCCACAGCAATGTCTTGTGCTGGCCCATCGGGCGCGGGCGACGATGCGCATTGATGTTGAAGCGGTGAAGTTGGCCACATGAGCGACCATGGGGGAGAGGTGTGGGGGCGTTGGAGGGGGATGGCCTCCGCTTTCTTCTTCGGTGACCGCGGGTATTGGTGACGACGCTCGAACGGCGGCCTTCCTCATGCAGGAAGGCCGCCGTTCGAGCGTCGTCGACGCCGGAGATCGGTCACGTTGTGGTGTGCGGGCGGCGTGAGCTCTCGGCCTTGTTGCTGGTCGTTCGCCGTCCCGTTTCAGCCTGAACAGTCAGTGATCCATTCAGGGCCCATTTAGCGGCATGGCGAGCGAAGGGCGTCTTCCCGCTCGTCGCCTTGGAAAGGCTGGCTTCGTAGCATCGTCGAGACCACGACAACGATGGATGTCCGTGCCGGCAGAGCTGAGGGGCTTCCCTGAGTTTCTCCCTGATCAAAGGGAGGTGAGGCGATCTATGCCTGCCGGCGCGCGCGCTCCGCATCAGGCCTTGGGGAGCTTTATTCCAAGTTCGAGCATCGCCGGCGACGGCGGGCCGCCTTCGGAGCGCTCCGTCTTGTAGCCCACCACCGTCGGCGCCAAGGTGCGGGGATCGACAGCTTCGGAGGGGGCACCGGTGACGTACGGACCGCCGGGCTGCTGGTCACGGTCGTGCGGCAGCAGCCAGAACACCCGACGATGGAAAGTGCCTGATACAGGGGAGGCCTTGGCAGCGGGGCTGAGGATGGCATAGCCGATCATGCGGCCGTCACGGTGGTAGGCCGGTTTGCGCTTGCGATTGGGCAACCGCTCCAGGGATTGGCGAACGTATTCGAGAAGCTCTGGGTCTTCCAGCCAGACGAAGTCGATCTCATGGATGAGATCCTTCGGTTCGATCAGCGCGCTCACGGCTGGGTCTCCTCGGCCTGAAGCTCAGAGATCAATCCGATCCCCGGATAGTACTTACGCGAGTTCGACAAGACCATCCCCTTGGGAGAGGTCAGGCCCACGGCGTCGCGGATGCGGGCGGCGAAGGCGCGGGCGGAAACGGGGCTGGCGCCCTCGAAGCCGCACCAGCGGGTATATGCCGCATACAGCTGAGCCTGTTCGGCTCGCATGCCAGGCTCTAGTTTGCACTCGTCGGTGATGAACCGTCCCACGTGGTCCTCCGTCTCCGCGTAGGCGTTGGTGGCCACACGTACCAGCTGAGGGCCGCTCAGATCCTTTTCACCGGCCAGGTAGCGTCGAGCACCATCGACCAGCCACGCGAGGATACCCGGGCCCTCCTCCTCTACGAGGACGCGTGCCAGGTTATCGATCTTACGTTCTTCGGAGACGACGCGGTTGAAGGGGATCAGGCGGATACGGCGCCAGAAGGCGAAGCCGCCTGCGCTGACCTCGGGCCGGTGGTTGCCCAGCAGCCACAGGTGGTGGGTAGGGGGGAAGCTGAAGAAATCCTGCCGCATGCGACGAGCCTTGATCTTGTCGCCGCCGGTCAGCAGCTTGACTCGGGCCTCGTCGAATTTGTCGCCGGGCTTGAGCTCGGAGCAGACGATGATGCGCCGGCCGTGAAGTTCGGCCAGATCGGTGGGGTGGCCGTCGAACTGTTTGGCCATCAAGAAGCCGGGCGGGGCCGCGTCGGCGTAGTCGCCCAGGAGCTGGAGCATGACCTCCAAAAGCACGGACTTGCCGTTCTTGCCGCCGCCGTGCAGGAACGGCAGGATCTGGGCGCCGACGTCACCGGTGATGGAGTAGCCGAGCAGCAGGTGCAGGAAGTCGGTGGTCTGCCGGCCTTCGGCGTCGGTGCCGAAGGTGTCGTCGAGGAAGCGTTGCCAGCGGGGAGTAGGGACACGTTCGGGAGCAAGAGTGGTGGAGCGGGAGTGGAAGTGCTTGCTCGGGTCGGGTGAGGTGAGCAGGCCGGTGTGCAGGTCGATGACGCCGGCCGGGGTGCACAGCGCATAAGGGTCGGCATCCAGCAGTGCGGCGTTGAGCACCATTCCGGGGGCGGCCTTGGCTTGTGTCAGCAGGGCGTTGATGCCTGAGGTGGACAGGGAACGGCGCCGGTGGCGGCTCAGCTCTCGGTCGTTGTAGACGCCGCGGGGGTCGGTGCGGGCGATGTGGTCGGCCATCTCACCGGCGGCCCAGACGACGGTGTCGCTTTCGTCTAGCTCCCAGCGGTGTTCGGCCCAGCGGTACCAGCCCAGCCCTGGGACGTGCTGGAAGTCCCTGCCGTAGAGGCTGACGAACAGTTTGGCGTTGCCGCGGTCAGACAGGGTGTCGGGCAGCAGGCCGTGGGCGGTGGCCGTCTCGGCGGAGGAGCGAGGCTGGGGCGCAGCTGTTGTGGTTGCAGGCATGGGGAGATCGAGCATCTGCTGGGCGACCGCAGTCGGGTCGAAGCCGCCGCGGTCTGTCGAGCGGTTCATGCGCGTCCTTCGATATGGAACGGGCGCCCGGCGCCGGCGGTCAGACCACTGCGGATGATCTGGGCGCAGCGGCGCTCTTGGCCCGGGCGGGCCTGCCCGGCGGCCTCGGTGAGGAGTTGTTCGGCTTCGGCTTCGCTCAGGTGACCGGAGGCGACGAGTCCGCCGGCGGTGTAGGCGGCGCGGTTGAGTTTGTCGCTGAATCCTGCGCCTTGGGGTACGGCGGCGCAGGCGGTGACCTCCGCCAGAACGGTCTGGAGGATGCGGGTGACCCTGGTGCGGCCGCCGCCGGCGGCGATGACGGCCTGGCGGGCGCGGGCGGGCACCACGGGTGGGGAGGCAGGAGGTGGGGCAGGGGCGGCCGCGGGCAGGTGCCCTGTGCGGATGAGCTCCTGGGCGAGCCAGTCGGGGAGTGGGGCGGGCCGGCGACAATCGCCCAGGGCCGTGTAGGTCCCGTCGATGGTCTGGGTGCCCGGGGCGATGATGTACCCCCCTTCCCCTCGTATGTCGACCTGCCAGGCCAGAGGACGGCCGGTGCTGGATCCGTTGGAACACAGAAACGGACGGGCGGCATCGGTGCGGTACCACACGTGCAGCCCTCCCGAGGGGGTGCGCACGCGCATGGTCGATTCATCCTCGGCCGGATCCGGGGCACCGCGTAAGGCTGCGAGCAGCGCCAGGGTGTGAAAGCCCATCGCCAGTCCGGTGAGGTCGACCTGGTCGTGGATGGGAATGCCCGGCAGGATCCGATCGCGTGGGGGCACGGGTTTGGGATGGGCGTCGATGTCGACGACGACGAGGTGGGCCGGACCGCAGGCGACCCCCACCCCGAAGGCGGGACGGGCGCTCCACCAGGAGGTGATCAGGTCAGGGTTGAGGGTGGCGGCGTGGAAGCCGTGGCACCATCGTCCGTTCTTCAGGCATGCGCAGGCGGCGGGGAGATGGTTGTCTTCCTTGCACGGCCGGCAGTTACCTGCCGGACTTTTACGCCTGGGGGCCAGCGGATGGACTGGCCAGCCTTGAGCGGCGCACCATCGGGCGATCGCCAGCGACTGAAGCTGAGGCGCGGGGTGGTGAGCGGCCTGCTTCGAAGACGGCGTCACAGCATCCCTTCTCATCTTGCGCATGACCCTGCGGAGGTTCAGTCGCTGCTTAAAAACCCTGGCCACAGGGCCGCCCAGCGATTGAAGCGACCGAAGCGACTGAAGTTCCAAACATGGCCAACATAGATTAGCGGACACGTTAGCAATGGCGAGGGATCACCGCTGCGTGGCGGATTATCAGCGACTGAACCATGCAGCAGCGACCGTAGTCGCTTCAGTCACTGCGATCGGACTGCACAAGAAGTCCCAGCTCACAGCGGTTTGTCGTCCACAACAGCGACCGAAGCGACTGAAGGTTCCCCTCTATGACGCGCACACGCGCACAGGAAATGGCGTTATATATTCCAACCTTGGGTCGCTTCGGTCGCTGTCTGCTTTTTCTAACCGGTTGACCTGTGGTTTTATCAGCGACCGGGCACAGCGACCGAAGGCGGTCGGTCGCTCGGACTCCCGCATCTGCCGCCCGGGAAGCCGTCCGCGACCGAAGCGACTGAAGCGACTGAGTTTGGCGATTGCCCGACCGCTTTGCGGGATCAGCGTGATGGACTCCCGCACCGCCTCCATTAGCGATCTTGCTTGTGGTCGCGATGAGGAGGCCGCCTCGTCCTTGTGTAGGGCGGGTGAGGTCGTGAGCATTCCGCTTTCCGGGACCTTCGGCGGTCGTCGCGGGCCGCTCAGCCCGCTGCCGCCAGCCGTGGCCGCTGGGAGGCGTCCAAGGCGTCGATGAGCTGGGTGGTGGTCAGGGTCACCGCGCAGCGGTTGGCGGCGTAGCCGACGGCCATCCGGTGATCGTCTTCGGAGAAGTCAGCGACCGCGTCGGTGACCAGGAATGTCTCGATGTCCCGCTGGAACGCCTCGGATGCGGTCATCAGCACTCCGATATGGGCGTAGATACCACAAATGATCAGCTGGTCGGTGCCGTACTCAGTGAGGATGGCGGCAAGGCTCGTGCGTTGGAAGGCGGAGTAGCGGTGTTTGGTCACCACGATGTCCTCCTCCGCGGGGGTGAGGGCGGCGGTGATGGCAGTGTGCGCGGGGTCAGCGCTGAGGCCGGCCCCCCACAGATCCTTCAGCAGGCCCCGCTGTTCGGGGCTTTGCCCTCCCGGCTGGGCCGTGTAGATGACCGGGATGTCCAGCCGAGCGCAGTGCTCACGCAGACGGGCCGTATTGGTGATCAATTCCTGCACCGGGCTCGTGCCCGCGGGGAACGGCTCGAGGAAATACCCCTGCATGTCATGGATCAGCAGCGCGCTACGCCGAGCGTCAGGGCTCCAGGGCAGCCGGGAGCTGGGCAGGTCGGTGGGCATGGGGTAGGGCCGGATCGGCGCAATCGCCATGGCGGTTCTCCTCGCTGGGGGTAGGTAGGGAACTATGTGGATTGGTGGGTCGGCGAATCGCCGCTGTCGGTAGCGGTAGCGACCGCCGATCGAACAGGTCAGAGGCTGGCGTGGACGCCGAGGGCCTGCAGCATCGTCTGGCATTTCGCGGAGGTCTCCGCGAGCTCAGCCTCGGGGATCGAACCGGCGTCGATGCCCGCCCCGGCGAACAGCCGTAGCGTGTCGGACGCGACTTCCGCGCAGCGGATGGTCAGCGCCCATTCGCCGTCACCGCTGGCGTCGGTCCAGCCGACCAGGCCGGCGTAGAAGCCACGGTCGAATTCCTCAAGCTCGTCGATCGCGGTGCGCGCCGCCGCGGTGGGAGTTCCGCAGACCGCCGGGGTGGGGTGCAAGGCGGCGGCCAGGGTCAGGGAGGAGAGGCAGAGGTCAGCGATCTCGCCGGTCACCCTTGTGCCCAGGTGCCACATGGTGGGCGTGGCGACCAAGGAGGGTGTGCGGGGCACGCTGAGGTCGCTGCAGTACGGGCGCAAGGCCTCGGCAACGGCCTCGATGACCACGCGGTGCTCGCGCAGGTCCTTGGCCGAGCGCCGCAGGTCGTGGGCCCGTTGACGGTCGGTGGCGGGATCGGCCGAACGGGCGGCCGATCCCGCCAGCGGGTGAGCCACGACGTCGCGCCCGTACCGGGAGACCAACAGCTCGGGGCTGGCACCGATCAAGGTGCGCTCGCCGGGCAGGGGCACGCCGAAGACGTAGCTGCCGCGGCCGATGAGGTTGATCAGCAGGGTGCGAGTATCGATGGGCGCCTCGGCCGACAGCTCCAAAGATCGAGCGAGCACCGCCTTGGTCAGCGTTCCGTCCGCGATCCGCTGCAGCGCGCCGCGGACGGCCTTGAGGTAGTCCTGCTCGGCCGGCATCGGCCGGATCCGCCAGGCCGGGCAGGGACCGCGATCGGCAGGGGCCTGCAGGGGACCTGCCCACTCGGCGCTGCGCGGCACGATGAGCTGGGCGGCGCCGTCGAAGCTCACGGCGCCGGCGGCGATGGAGCCGGCCGTCAGGAGGTCGGAGGTCAAGGTGGCCGCGACACGCTGCGCCAGGGTGGAGAGCTCACCGGTGATGAGGGCTTGCCGTCCCTGGGTCAGCAAGGTGTGCTCGCCGGTGGCAAACAGCGTCGACTGGCGAGCGTCGTAGCGGTCGATGACCGAGGGGAGAAGCGATACGAGGGTCGGTGCGGCGGGGTGGGGCCAGGTGGTCAGCGACATTGGTGCTCCTGGTGCGAAGTGCATGAGGGGTGAGCCGACGGCCGGGCCGGGCGACGCCGGGGCCGGGAGGCGAATGAAGGGGGTTCAGGCCTTGAGGGCAGCGCCGCCGTCGACGTAGAGGTCTTGCATGGTGATGTGCCGGGCGTGGTCGGAGGCCAAAAACAGCACGGCCTCGGCGACGTCCTCAGGCTGGGCCAGCCGCCCCAGCGGAATGCCCACCCGATAGGAGGCCAGCTCTCCCTCCAGCACGGCGCGGGGATCGAGTCCCGCTTGCATCGCGGTGTCCGTCGAGCCGGGGGAGACCACGTTGCAGCGGATGCCATACCGGGCGAGCTCCAAGCCGACGCACCGGGTGAACATGGACGCGGCCGCCTTGGACGCGGCGTAGGCGGCCATGCCGACGCGCGGTACGCCGGCGGCGTTGGAAGCCACGGTGACGATGTTTCCGCGGCCGCGGGGGATCATGCGGCGGGCCACGGCGCGGGTGGCGTGAAAGACGCCGCCGGCGTTGACGGCCAGTATCCGGTGCCAGTCGTCGACGCCGAGGTCGAGCGCCGAGGCAGTGCGCAGGATGCCTGCCACGTTGACCAAGATGCCGATGGGCCCGACCTCGTGCTCGACGGCGTCGATTGCCGCGGCGACCGCACGCTCGTCGCTGACATCGACCTGGTAGGGCTGGGCGCCGGGCAGATCGGCGGCCATCTGCTGCAGTTGATCGGGATGGAGGTCCAGGGCGGCCACCGTGGCACCGGCAGCGATCAGTGCGGTGCAGGTCGCCGCGCCGATGCCACCGGCGGCTCCGGTGACGACCGCGACCCGACCGGTAATTCCGGCGTACTGCACCGGCTCGGCGTGGAGGGTGGGGCTCATGCTGATCTCCCGAAGTTGCGGATCACCGCCGCAGCGCGAGGCTGCGGCTTCCGCGCGGTCCCGCTGGATCGCGGCCGATCCGCACGTATTTGACAAGGCTTGTCAAGTTAGAGGTAGATCATTGTCAAATGAATGCCCGAGACCGGAGCGTCACTGCACTGTGTCTGCCTCGTGATCTTTGAGGGGAGGCCTCCCTCCTCCAGGTCAATCGCTTTGAGGTTCATTCGGCCCGGCAGAAGCCGCGCCCACGCAGCGCACCTATCGCGCGAGGCCGGAACTCTGCGTCCCGTCGCTACCGCCTTGCCGCTTTCTGACAATTGATGTCAGGACTCCAGGCAACAGCGGTCCGCCGCGGGGAGTTGCGCTCTCAGAGTCCCGGGGATGCGGCGGCAGCCCGAATCTGCAGGTCGGGGTTCCCGGCGACGATCTTCGCGCCTGCTCGGGGAGACGGACCGTTGACCGGCATAACCGCGCTGCCGCCGATCAACTTGACCGCGCCGGGGCCGGGGCCGGGTCCGGCCGCCATGCGCAAGCCGGCCGCCGCGCTGGGCGCGTCCGCCGCCGAAGAAGTACGGGCACTGACCGAACGCATCCACGTGCTGCCCGCCCGCGCCGCCCCCGGCGTCCTGCCGGTCCTCGAGCAGGCGGTGGCCCGACAACGTGTCGTGTGGATCCGGTACGCCACAACTCGGCAGGGCGGGAGAGCGAGCACGAGATCGAGCGGGCTGCTGACCACTTCGGGCTCGTGTCTGATCGGCTGGTGCCGCAGCCGCCGCGCCGAGCGCGGCCTCGGCCTGGACCACGTCCTGGCCGAACGCATCCGTCAGGCCGACACCCCGCGCTTCGCCAGCAGAACCCTGCCCGCACCTACCGCTGTAATCGATCACAGGCCAGGCAGACCAAGGGATGGGTCGTCTGAGGGACTGCGTGGGACAGGAAGGACGAAGAGAGGCAAGGCAACGGATTGATCATCCGCAGAACGCCGTCGACGTCCGGGAATCGCCTGCGGCCATATCCGTGCTTGCTGTCCGACAGTGTGTGACCGGGAGGAGAAGACCTCTGACGGCTTCACCTCAAGCTGATCTCCGAAGGAGTGCTTGCCCGTCCCGGCTGGTCCTGACCAGTGACGATGGTCCCAAGCATCACTGGTGCCATCGTCAAGAGGCTCCTCCGGCCAGGGCATGTCGGCCTCAGCTGCACCGACGACGTCCACCAGATCCTGGGTCTGGCTGCGGACGCGGGCCTGTAGATGCACCGGCCGGTCGACCGGCGGCAGTTCCCACGCCTCCAGCAGGTCCCACCAAGCCCTGCGATGCGCCCGGTACAAGGCATGCCGTTCTGTTTTGATCACGTCTGCGCCGAGCTCGACGGCGGCCGCGGCGAGACTCCGTTCGCCTCGCCTCCATCCCCACGAGTCCCGGACCGCCAGTTGGTAAGCGGCCAGGGTACGCAGCGCAGCGCTGGTGGCACTGAGCGACAGCAGTGCCAGACGAGCCAGTTCCGTCGAGCCGGTCGACGTACTGGTCAGCGCCTCGTACACCAGCCCGGTGACCGGCCCGAGTGCATGGAGGGCCGGGTGCAGGGCATCGATACCGCCTGCACGCCAGCGAATCCATCGTGCCTCGACCCGGTAGGCCTCTGGTACGAGCAACCCGTAGCGATCGGCCCGGCGACCGCTGGCGGCCTCGATCAGGTCGATCAGCGGGTCGTCTTCCTCCCGCAGACGGCGAAGGTGACGGGAGACCACGGTATAGTCCAGGCCGGTCATCTCTGACAGGCTCCGGCAACCAAAGGCAGGCTGGACAGAGCCGTCCATGCGTGCCGCCACGGCGATCGCCCGCAGGAGCAACCGAATAGCTGGGGCGGCCCGGCCCCAGCCGCGCACTCGCTCTTCGTCGCGTTCGGCCAGCCAGATACACGTGCGCCACTGCCGGATCTGCTGCCAGTGATTCAAGATCCGCTGATCGGCTTCCTCCGGGGTAGCCGTACGGACCGACCAGAGGTTGGCCTCCCGCAGCTCTTCTTGAGCGGTGAACCCCGCGGGGGCAGAGCCCCCCTGATCCGAATCTACAACGTAAAGCACATCACGTAAGGTACGAACCTCTGCCAGGCCAAGAGCATCCGGTGCGGCAGGGGTGGGGCCGGGGGGCGTGGAAGTAGTTCTCGCGCTTGTGTTGCACTTAGCGATATGCCGCTGCCAGGCCACGCCGAGGACCGCTTTTCGCCAGTCCCTGGCCAGGCGCGTCATCCGATCGCTGAGCCGCTTTTTCTCCAGCAAGCCGGCGATGCCGGTCCAGGAGCCCTGACGCATCTGCGTGAGCATCTCCCCGTAGGTCCACCCGGCTGCGGTGATCGAGTTGAGCAGGCCCAGACGTGACTCAGAGGCGGAGGGGGCGCCGCGAAGGCGCCAGTTACCGGTACGGGCGAGTTCGTCCATCGCCGCAGGCAAGACGCGGCGGCCGCCGAGACGGGGCAGCCAGGGGCGGCCTTGCCCGTCCAGCGGGATCTCTATCAGGGTGCCGCAGCGTGAGCAGGTCCGGCCGTCGGCAGCAGCAGCCGTCACGCCGTCCCCGATAGCGCCGTCGTGTAGGGCGGCTGCAGTGCGGGCAGGGCGGCCGGTCACGGCGGCGAGTTCGGCGGTCAAGTCTTGGTGGAGGGCTTGCCACACCGCCTTGCCGCAGGGGCGGCGCAGGATTCGCTCGGCCTGCTCCACGGGGATGGTCAGGTGGAGGTATCCGGTCAGCTGGCCGCTGGAGACCTTGTGCAGAGAGCCGGGCGGACGAATCTGGCCCTTAGCCGAGGACATCGGCCGCACATCCATGGTTTTGAACCGCACGGCCAGGGCGCGGGCGAGTTGGCGTAACTCGGTCCAGGGAAGGGGTCGGCCGAACAGCACATAGATGTGTCGGCCACCGCTGGGGGAGAGGTCGCAGACGGCGTGGCCTCCGCACCGCTCCACGAGCTCGATCAGGGCCTCGGCTTCGGCGGCCACCAAGTTGACGGCGGCTGCGCGGCTCAGGCCCAGGGCGATTGCTTGGCCGACGTCTAGGTCGGCGATCAGGAGTCGGCCTTCGCCGCGCTCGGCGTCGAAGACCGACACTGTGGCGGGTCTGTCGGGGAGCCGTGGTCGCTGAGGTGATAGGGGTCGAGTGTGCTTCCCCTCGGGAAAGTTGTGGCCGCCGTCGGGGGACAGGCGTATCCGCAGTGTCTGGGCGATCAGTGGGGTGATGCGGGCCCAGGTCTCCTCCGCTTGGGCGCGCGCGGCAGTTGCCCGTGCGTCTGCGTTGCAGGCGTGCGGGTGTTGACCTGCGGTAGGAGATGTCTCTTGTGCCGAGGTCTCAGTGGTCTGAGTTGGGATGAGCTGATCACTGTACGGACGCATTGACACGCCCGATTCGGGCAATACGTAGCTCAGTCCCGGGGTGTGGGTTATGATTCCCCCAGGCATGACACAGCGGACCTGCTGGCATGCCAAGCGCTCACAGCCGGTCAGCCAGACCGGACTACAGAGAACGCCCGCAAAGCCAGCGGGTTGACGGAGAGGGTCTCGCGCTTAGGTTGGCGCCCGGGCGAGTCCTCAACGAAGATGAGTGTTATGCGGTCGCCCCGGATCTTCCGGGGCGTTTCGCATGTCAGGGCCTAATCGTCGTGGCCCCCTTGAGGTGCGTGGAGTGCATGCATCAGGCTGCCTGCTCCTGACCTTGCGTTGAAGGCTGAGAGCCCCCGGCGTTTCCGGACGGGGCTTCGGCAGCTGGTGGTTGCTGGGCCCACACGGGACGCCCGTCTTCGTGAACTTCGTCGCGCTCGACGAGCATGGTGAGGTAGGCGTTGAGGCTGAGACCCGCCTTCTTGGCAGCTCGATGGGCCTTGTCGTATGCCGGAGGCCTGAGTCGCAAGCCGGTAGGAATTGGCTTGGTGGTGCCTTCCGGCAAGGAGGACACGTCGACACGGGGCTCCTTGCCACGCTGACGTCTGCCGCGCTGCACTCCGAGTGTGTCTGCCATAACCAGAGATCATGCCGCATGATCGCGCTCCGTGGTGCTAGCACTTCGATTTCGGCGTGTCGGGGCCCGGGCTCGAAGCACTGAGATCGGACATGACGAGCCCAGGTTGGCGCATGTTGACGTGGCTTAGACCCGGTTCTACCTCGTAAAACGGCGATGAGTTGATCATCGCGTCTTTGCCGAGCTCCTTTCATCACGACTTCATCACAACACTCTCTCTGTCACTTTTGCTTACTGACGTTGTCAATTGTCACTGTCTACACTCTCGATCACTCTCCTGACAACCAATTGCAAAGAAGAGTCAGGACGACAGTAACCAGGATTTCCGGTAGCGATCTATATGTCGCATTCGTCACGGAGGCACGTCATGGCAGCACAGCTGACGCAGGTGGTGAGCCGCATCTGTGAGCGCGTGGTCCCCACCATCCCGCTCGAGGTCACACCACTGGACACTGGAGGCGTTCGAATACGGACGGGGATGGGTGATCATCCGACCTGGGTTGCCAACCACACCATGCTGCGAGAGTTGCGGCTGGTGGGCTGGGAAGTCACAACCGACGGCGACGGACTGCTGGTGCTGGGCTGGAGCGCGGCCAACCTCAGCCATCGCATCCAGGCCCTACGGATATCGATCACCGGGCTCGGCGACTGCCTGCGCACCGTGGCGGCCGCGGTGGCGGCCACCGAAAGCTACCTGGCCGCGTTTCCGGCAGCATCGTCGCAGGAGGCCCTGACCGCCACGCTCGCCCGGATCGAAGTCGACCACCTGCACTGGCCCATCCGCGTGCGGGAACTGGCAGATCTGGAGCGGACCTCCAGTAATCCGCTGCTGGACATGCTGATGCGCCGCAACGCCGATTTGGAGCAGCGGGTACTGCAGTTGTGCGAGCAGCATCTGGCTTCAGCCGCGACCGCGGTCAAGGCGTTGTGCGATTTTCGCGACCAGCCCCGCCTCGGGCCTGACGACGCCCGATATGCCGCCCTCGATGACGCCGCGACGGTGCTGCGCTATGGGCCCATCGGTGCCTGCGAAAGCGAGTTGGGCCGCGCTTCCTGACCACCAGGCGCGCAGCCGCGTATCGATGACGGGGCCGGTGCCCGTCCGGGATCAGCCGCGGACCTCTCACCGCCTCCGATAGGTGGGTTCGACACGTCCTGCTGAGCCGTCGTACGGCCGCCTGCTGCGTCATCCCCTCTCTCTTTTTGGAGTCTGATCATGGTCGCCACCGACGTGCGATCCCATCCGGTTCGGCCGTCGCGGCGGAAGGCCGTCTCGCCGCGAAAGTCGCGGCCGCGGTTGATGCTCGCGGTGTGCGCGGGTGTCATGGCGGTCACCATGGCCGACGTCATCGCCGCGACCTGGAGCATCCCGCTGCTGCGCGATGGGCTGGCCGGCGTGGGGGAGTCGACCTCGTCGGTGCAGTGGGTTTCGACCGCCTATTTCGTGCCGTTCGCGGCGTTGCTGGCGGTCGCGGGCCGATTGGCCGATCTGATCGGTCAGCGGGTGCTGCTGGCGCTCGGTGCGGCGGTCTTCACCTTGGCGGCCTGTGGGGTGATCGTCACACCCGGCTGGGAGATCTTGCTGGTGTGCCGGGCGATTCAGGGTCTTGGGGCGGCGGCGATGATTCCCGCGTCGTTGGGTCTGCTGCTGAGCCAGTTGCCGGTAGAGCGGCGGGGCGCGGCGATCGCGGCGTGGTCGGCGGCCGGTGGGCTGGGGGCGGTGGTCTTGCACGCCGGCGGCGGCTGGGTGGCACAGATCTACGGGTGGCGGGCGTTGTTCGTGCCCAGCATGCTGCTGGGTCTGGCGCTGCTGGTGGCCAGCGCCGGGCTTCCGCATATCCGGCGGCGAAAGGGCCGGCTGCCCGACATGGTGGGTGTGATCATGCTCGCCGGGGGGATCGCGGCGCTGGTGTCGGCGATCTCCAAGGGCCGGCAGTGGGGGTGGGATTCGCCGCAGCTGCTGGCGTGCGCGGTCGGCGCGTTAGCGCTGCTGGGTGGCGCGTTGATCCGCTCTGGGCGGCATCCGGTTCCAGCGGTGGATATCGGGTTGTGGCGTCAGCCCACCGTCCGGTGGGGATGGGCGCTGTCGCTGATGTACGGGCTGACCTCCTTCCCGCTGCTGGCCTGGGCGCCGGCGTTCCTGCAGGAGTGGGGGTATGGCGGATGGCAGACCGGACTGTTCCTGGCGCCGATGTCGACAGCGGTGATGATCACCGGTCGCCTGGCCGGGACGCTGGGGCAACGCTACGGCTTCAACTTCGTGATCTACCTCGGTGGTGCGCTGGTGACCGTCGCTGGAGTGCTGGTGCTGGGCGACGGGACCGTCGCCTGGCACCAGCCCCTCCTAGTGGCGCTCTTCGGCGATGCGGCGCCGTCGTGGCCGAGCCTGGCCGCGCTGATGATCTGCGGGATGGGCATGGGCTGTTTGTCGACGGGGGCCTCCACTGTCAGCACGCTGTCCAGCGATCCGGCTCAGTACGCCACCGCGGTCGGTGCGAGCATGACCGCGCGCCAGGCCGGAGGCGCGATCGGGGTGGCGGCGGCCGCGGTGGTGGTGGAGCGGCCGATCCTCGGCGGCCCGATGGCGGGCTATGCCTCGGTGTTCGCTGCGGTGATGGCGCTGGCAGCCATCACCGCGACGATGGCGCTGCTGCGGATCTGGATGAGCCGGGAAGGCGCGTTGCGGGCGAGTAAGCCTGCCAACGGTGATCCGACGGAGATGGTCGCCATCCCCCGCGCGACGCTGCTGGCGCTGCGTGCGGCGCTGGTGGAGGTCGCCGCGGCCGCCTCCGATCTGTTGCCCCCTGCCGATGCCACCGCACCCGGGGTCAGGTGTCGCTGTCATCCCCATCTCGACCCGCTGGCGGCCGCCGTGGTGCACGAGATGACCACCGCCCATCTGCCCTCCCGCCCGGCCGCTCCCACGGCCGACTTTCGGTAGAAGGAGATCACGTGTTTGTCCCTCGGGTCTCGCGCGGCGCGGCCATCGTCACGGCGGCGTTGTTGCTGAGCGCCGCGTGCGCCGCACCGTCTCTGCCCCCGCAAGCCTTGAGCGCGACGGCCAATGGCTCATCACCTTCGCCGCCGCCCTCAGCCGAAGGTGATGATGAACCGATGCCCGCGGCGCTGACGGTGGCGCAGGCCCGGCGTATCCATGACCGCTACCAGCGGCTGATGCGCCGCATCTTTGCCGCCGGTGGGACCGGGCTGGAGCAGGCGCAGGCCGGTCTGGGGCTGCAGCTGGGCCAGGCCGGCGATCGGATCGCGCGACTGCGCGGGGACCGGCCGGAGCCGAGTAAGCGCGTCACGGGCGTTGACGTCGCCATTCCCCGGCCGGTAGCCGGTCAGAGGCGATGGTTTGTGGCCATGCCGTTGTATGCCGGCTCCTCCCAGCGCGTCCACCTGGTGTTTCAAGAGGGCGCGGCGGGCTGGCGGCTGGTCGCCGGGTCTGCGGCCCCGCTGGATCACCGGCTGCCCGACATCGCGCTGGACGCCGACGGCTTGGCCGCCGCAGTGGGGGAGGATGCCGGCGGTCTCACCGCCACGCCGCGGGCTCTGGCCCAGGCGCATGCGGCGTCTCTGTCCACGTTCAACGCCGACCCCCGTGGGCGTGAGCTGATCACGCCGGGGGGCTACACCAGCGAGGCGGCGGTCAAAGCGCGGGCTGAGCGCGCGCAGCTGCGAGGACAGTGGAAGATGCAGATCCGCACCCGGGAGCTGCCGGACCTTTTCAGCCTGCGCACCACCGATGGCGGCACGCTGACCTGGTACGGACTGCGTGAGCAGTTGGTCTTCACCGTGGCCGCGAGCGGGGCGCAGCGGATTGCGTTCACCGACCAGCCCAATGTTCAGACGTTGAGCCGGGGCCGCTCGTTTTCCCGGCACGCCACCGTGACGTCGGCCGGCTGGTTCCTGGCCGTCATCCCCGCCGCAATGAGCAGACGGGCCCCGCGAGCCGAGATCGTCGGGGACTGGTGGTCGGCCTTGTCGGTGCGAGGCACATAGTGATGATCTCCTCTACCTCGACGACGGCGGCCATGGACCAGGGCGGCGAGCCTCGGCCGTTGCCCTCTTCGGCCCAGCACGGCGAGGCCTTTGCGGCCATGACGGGGCGCAGGGTAATTACGCACCGGCGGCCGAGTACGCCGTAGGGACATCTTCGCCCTCGTCGACTTCTGACCTCGCCTCGCGGCGCCCGGCGCCCGGACCCCACGCAGGCCGTGCTCGCGCACCGCCTCATGTCCTGACGTGAACCGTTCCCGCCCGTCATCTACGTGTCAGGAGAGTTGTCATGCCTGTTCCCGCCGTTGTTGAACATTCCGCGCCGCCCGGCGCCTCTGGTCATGTCATCGGGCAGATGTGGAAGGCGGTGGCCGCCGTGCACGCCCAGGAGGCCGCCCACCTTCAAGCCCTGCGCCACGTGCGCGCCCTGGACGGCTACCGCGCCATCCTGGCTCGCCTATATGGGTTCCAGCAGCCCGCCGAGGAGGCGATCGGCACGGCCCCGCACTGGGCGGCGATCGGGTTCGATCCCGCTGGGCTGTGCCGGGCGGGCTCCTTGCGCACGGACCTGGCCATCCTCGGCCTGAGCGACGACGACATCGCCGGCCTGCCCCGGTGCAGCCTTTCGCCGATCACCTCGCTGCCGCAGGCCGTCGGGGTGGCTTTTCCCCTGCTGGGCTCCATCTTCGGCGGCGCGAAGATGCGTCAGTGGATCACCGCTGCCCTGCCGGAGGCGCCCACCGGCTTCTTCGCCAACCCGGGCCAGGTCAGCTGGCGGCAGTTCGCCGCGCTGGCCGAGGCGGCCCTGCCAGATGTCATCAGCCAGACCCAGGCCACCGATGCGGCCGTCGACACGATGCACCGCCTGGTGGCCTGGACCGGGATCCAGCAGCAGGCCGCCTAACGGAAAGGAAGCCGTCCGTGGCGCAGCCAGCCATCGTCGGAATATTCGCCTCCAACATCGAGGCGACACTGCGCTTCTACGCGCTGCTGGGGCTCACCTTCGCCGAGGAAGACCCGCAGCACCGCCACCTGCGCAGCCCGAACGGCACACAAATCATGATCAACGATGACCGGCTCGCGCCCCGCATGGGCATCCGCGAGGCCCTCGGCGCCAGCGGCCGCCTCAGCTTGGGCATCCGCTGTGACACCCCGGCCGAGCTGGATGAGTTGTACGAGCGCTGCGCGGACGCGGGATTCGGCGCGGTAGCCCCTTACGACGCCCCCTGGGGGCAACGCTACGCCATCCTGCGCGACCCCGATGGCAGCCGTGTCGAGCTGTACGCACTCTTACCTGGGGTGGACGGTCATTGACCGCGCCTCGCTGCCAGGCCAGTCAGACAAAGGGAGTAGTCAATGACACGCCGAGGCCGTACCCGGCAAACGCACCCCTTGCCGTGCCCGGTATGCGGGGCGCTGCCACGGATGACGTGTACCCAAGACGGTGAGGAGTTGGACCTCGTGCATCCCTCGCGCGCCATGCCGATCAGTGAGCGAAATTGGCGTTCAGCCACCGGTTGGATTCCGCCGGAGGTGGCCGAGCGAATCGCGGCCAAGGCTCGAGAACGTGATCAAATCGGCTCTTTCGGTGTCGTCCTCACTGCGTGTCCATCTGACGGCCGAGGCTCTCGTCGGGGCAAGCGCTCGACTACCCCCTAGCATGATCATGAGTATTGCCTGAGGTCAGGTCAATGAAGAGGGAACTGAGCATGCGCGGAGTCAGCTACGGGACGATCGAGGTTGAAGTGCAGGTGCGAGCCCAGGCAGCGCGGCGAGCTTGATGCGTACCGCTGGCCGCTTCGGCGTCCTCTTCACCTACGAGCCGGGGGACGGAGAGCAGTGGAACGAAAAGTCCCGTCACAACCGCCCGCCAAGGTGAGAGGGCAGGGTGAGCCGAACCTATCCCGGATAGACGGCGAAGAGCAGGGAGCGGAATCCGGTGATGGCGAGTGATCCGTCTGCTTAGTCGTGCGTGCTCTTTGGGGGTGTGGTGCGGAGGTAGCTGTTGAGGGTGGTGCGTTTGACGCCGATCTCGTCGGCGATCTGCTGGACGGTGTAGGTGCGTTTGCCGTCGTCCCCGGTCTGGTCGTACATCTGGCGGGCGCGCTCGACCTGGTAGGCCTTCAGCTTCTTCTTGCGGCCGCCCGTCCGGCCGCGGGCGCGGGCGGCCTCCAGGCCATCCAGGGTGCGTGCGGTGATGAGGTCGCGTTCCCACTCGGCGAACGCGGCCAGGATGTGGAAGAACAGCCGGCCCTCGGGGGTGGTGGTGTCGTCACTAGGCCCTGCTTTGGGGCAGCCAAGATAAGCCCGGAAGGGGTAACGCCCAGGTCGGAGAGGGCCTTGGTGGTGAGACTTGGCGGCGTGCGTTCCCGTTCCATCGCACTGTGACCCCCGATTCCCGAACTCTGTCACCCAAAGGCGCCTCCCGGGCGGTAGTTCCGGAGAGAGCGTCGTAAAGGGAGTGGGAGATGGTGGACGGGTTTGCTTGGTATGTCGAGCAGCGGCATGAGCGGCTGTGCCGTACGGCGTTCCTGCTCACCCGGGACTGGGCGGCGGCGGAAGATGTGGTGCAGACCTCGCTGATCAAGGCGTGGGGGGCCTGGCACAAGATCGAGAGCAACCCGGATCCGTACGTGTACCGGATCATAGTCAACACGCACGCCTCCTGGTGGCGGCGTCGATGGCGGGGTGAAGTGCCCACCGAAGCGATGCCAGAGGGACCCGAGCAACGGGACATCGCCGGAACGGTGGCCGACCGCGCCGCCCTGTGGACGGCGACCGGCGCCCTCCCGCCTCGGCAGCGAGCGGTCGTCGTCCTGCACTACTTCGCCGATCTGCCACATGAGCAGATCGCCGACGTCCTCGGATGCTCGCTCGGGACGGTAAAGAAGCAGCTCAGCCGGGCGTTGGCACGGCTTCGTGTGGATCCGGCGCTGCGCGAACTCAATGTGGAGGCGAAGCAATGACTCAGTACACCGAAAGTGACCTGTGCGCGGTGTTCGAGGAGTACAGCGCCGAGGGGCCGAGTGGACCTGCGCGCCTGCAGGAGATCACCCGGCGGGGACGGGCCGCCCGCCTGCGCAGAAGGGGGTCGGCCGGGGCGGCGCTTGCCGGGGCCGCCGCGGTGGCCATCGGTGTCGTCGCGGTTTTCGGATCGTACGGCGGCGGGTCCGTGCCGGGCCCCGCCTCCGCGGTGCGGGTGACATACGGCGTCGATCTGCCTGGGACAGCCGTCGCTATAAACGGAGACACACTGGAGTTGATCCACGCCGAGAACCACTCGACGGTCGGCGAGGGGGTGAAGGTGACCTTCCAGCCGACCACCTACAACACCGGCTACTCCATCCGCTGCGCCGATCCCAACGTCTGGGTGCTGGTGAGGCAGGGCAACGGAACGAGCTTTGGCCGGTGCGGGGATCGTCGTGGAGACGGTCTCGATGCCCAGTACGACTGGCAGTCCGCTGGCCCGGGATGGCTTGGCAAGCCTCAGAACCTGGAGATCTGGATCTTCCCTTCCGACGCCCCACTCGGCCAGAAAATCGAGGACGGCAGCGGCACCTATGACATGGATACGATCGTCACGACGCCGGAACGCCTTGCCAAGGTAGTGAACCAGCGTCCCAGCGAGTGGACCATCGGCGTCTACGACAAGCCAGCTCAACAGTCACCAACGTCACTCATGACCACTAATCACTCATAACGCGGATGCGAGGAAGGCTTCCACCCGACCGGTGATCGGCGCGACGACCGCTGCGCCCAAGATCGCCGTACGGATTCCTGCCAGGTTTACACACCGTCCTCGTTCACGACGGCGGAAGATGCATCCTGGGGCAGCAGTGCCGCCGGTCCGAGCGGCCGCAGGCCTTTGTCCGGGGCCGAGGAAGCGATCGCGTAGCGGCCCAGGCAGTTGAGGTGAGCGTGGCCCAGCGGGGACAGCCGGGCCACATCCTCGTCCTTGACTGGCACGCCCTGGGCACGCAGCTGGTCCAGGATCGCCGACAAGTACTTCGAATTCCACGAAACCACAGCATTGAGAACCAGCCCTAATGCCGCTAACTGATCTTCCTGGCCCTCCCGGTAGGCCTGCCGGATCTTCCCGGCGTTGCCGTGGCAGATCTTGCGTGCCAGGCGGTGCCGGGACTCCTGGACCGACAGTTACTTGCCCAGGCTGCGGCGGTAGCTGGAATCGATCGGGTCCAGCATGCTGAGCAGGTGCAAGGTCTTGTCGATGCGGCCGTACTTCGTCGATACAGGATCAGTCCTCGTCGGGCTTGTGGGCGCCGACCGGCTCGGTGATCCGATCCCATCGGTCCGACCCGCCATCGGCCGTTCAGGCGCCGGTGTCCTCGTCAAAGGTGAGCGCGTGACCGTAGGCTCAGCACCTCGGCTATGGCCGAGGGCGGATCGGCTGGCCGTAGCTACGCGGCTACCTGGATGACGTCGACTTTGTCGGTGTAGAGGGTCGGTGCCGAAGGGGCGGGATCAGTCCAGCCAGCGGTGGCGGCGCAGCGTCGCCGAGCGCCGGCTGCACCACGGCGAGCAGTACAGCCGGATCCGGCCCGGACCCCGGTCGGGCAGGGGCTGGGCGCAAACCCGGCAGCAGCCGGCCGCGATGACGGGTGCGAGCTCGGCCAAAAGCTGGTCGACGTCGGCCAGCTGGCCAGGCGGCGGGTCCTCGTCGGCGCGGCAGCCGGTCCGGTCGGTCGCGCCCAGCAGATGGGCGAAGAGTGCGCGCAGCTCGGCCAGGTCACGGTGGCGGATGCCCAGCAGGGTCAGGTAGTCCTCGATCGGCCAGGTGATCAGGGCTGCGGCCCGGGTGAGGTACACCCCCACCATGTCGATTCGGTAGCGGTCGCTGTAGTCCATCAGGGTGTAGCCGAGCAGTTGGTGGATGGTGATCAGGTCGAAGGCGTACACGTTGCGGGTGCTTTTGACATCGATCAAGGCCCCCTCGACGATTAGGTCACCGTCAGCGGGGACGTCGGCGCTGCCGTCGAAGGTCGGACCGGACCAGCAGCCATCCGGCGCGCTGTCGGCTCGCAGCCGTTCCAGCGGCCCGGCTTCGGTGGCGTGCAGCTGGACGAGCATGTCATCGACCAGGTGCCGGTGCGGCAGGGCCAGCAGCTTTTTCAGGGTGAATTCGCCGGGTGCGGCCAGCGCGCTTTTGTACAAGGGGGTGTCGGGGAAGGCGAAGGCGTTGCGATAGTTCAGCGCGTACCAGGCGCTGGCCAGCAGCATCCGCGCCAGATGCTCCTCCGCATCGTCGGCGCGCAGCATCGGGCTGCGGCGATCGTCCAGCCTTAGCTCGGCGACGATAGCCGTGATCTGCTCAGCGAGCTGGCAGCCGACCTCGGTCAGGGCCTGCCAGAGGCGGCCGGGCGATGACTCGGTGATGAGCCGGCACGCGCTGATGCCGGCCGTGGTGGCGGCGTCGACGGGTGGGGCGCAGGTGAAAGCCAGCCGTAGCCGCTGGTCGATGGCGGTGCCTACCGTCCCGGCCTCGTAACCGACCCCTTCACCGGGCAGGATCAGAGGCCGGGTGGGGAGGCGGGCCCGGTAGGTTGCGCGCAGGGGCCGGCTGCCCGCCGACAGCTCCCGATCCAGGAAGCGCCGCAGCGGGGTGCGTGGCGAGGCCAGCCCCTGCCTGAGGCTCACCTATCAACGGTAGGCCAAGTCCAGTGACGTACTGCGTTCGAGGGGGCGGTCTTGGCCGCCGCGCCCGGCCGCGTTGCGGTATCAGCTCCAGGCCACCGGCAGCTTTACGGGGCCGCCGACGGTATGGCTGATCTTGCGTGGGATGGCGTCGACCGGTCTGCCCTACCTGCCGTCGCGGGTTGCCCAGACACGCCCAACCCGTCCTCGCCTAACAAACCCTGCTAGGAGAATGTTCGAGAAGACACAAGGGCGGACAGGAACTCCGCGAGGACCTGGTTGACTTCTTGCGCGTGGGTCAGCGACGGAGTGTGCGCGGCGCCAGCGATGACGTTCACCTGGGTGGCTGCGGGCAGCCGATCGGCCAGCAGATCCATACGGTCTCGTGGCAGAGACGTATCCTGTGACCCCCAGATCAGCAATGCCGGACAGGTGATCTCCGCCAGGCGGTCGCTCACGTCGTCGCGTTCCAGCAGGCACGTGGCCGATTCCCCCAACGGGAGCGTGCGGCTCTTCCATCTCTCCCGCCATTCGGCGGCCTGCGGATGGTCGCCGATGAGCTGCATGGACAGCGGGGTGACGAGGTCGTCAATGGGGCCGTGCTCGCGCAGAGCGTCGAACAATTGACCGTAGCCGACCTTGTCGTCGGGATGACAGGGGGTGGCTTCGGTGTCGCTCAAGATGATGGCGCTGACCCGCGTGGGAGCGAGCAGCGCGGCTCGCAGGGTGATGAACCCCCCCTGGGAGATACCACCGATCGCGGCCTGCTCGATGCCGAGGTAGTCCATCAGCCCGAGAAGGTCACTAGCCTGATCCCAGTAGGTATAGGGCTCGTCAGCGTCGGCGGTGGCACCGTGCCCACGGGCATCCCAGGCGATCACACGCCACTGAGGAGAGAGCGCCGCGGCCTGGGCGGCGAACACGGTGTGATCGGTGAAGTAGCCATGCCCGAGAATGACGGGGGGTCCGTCCCCGCCCGTGTCGGTGTAGTTGATTTCCCGACCGTTGACATACGCGGTGGCCAAGATATGACTCCTTGGGAGGTAAGGCGTCTCACGCTTCGCGTGCGAAGAGGCCGCACGCTGAGGAGGTGGGGGCTGGGGGGTAAAGAGCAGAGGGTTCAGTAGAAGTACGGGTACTCCGACCAGTCGGGGTCGCGCTTCTGCAGGAACGCGTCCCTGCCCTCCATGGCCTCCTTGGTCATGTAGGCCAAGCGCGTGGTCTCGCCGGCGAAGACCTGCTGGCCCATCAGACCATCATCAACCGCGTTGAATGCGAACTTCAGCATCCGCTGCGCGGTGGGCGACTTGCCGACGATCTTCCAGCCCCATTCCAGGGCGGTGACCTCCAGCTCCGCGTGCGGCACAACGCGGTTGACGGCGCCCATGGCGTGCATCTGATCGGCGGTGTACTCCTCGCCGAGGAAGAAGATCTCCCGCGCGAACTTCTGGCCGGTCATGCGCGCCAGGTAGGCCGAGCCGTAGCCCGCGTCGAAGCTGCCCACATCGGCGTCGGTCTGCTTGAACCGGGCGTGCTCGGCGGAGGCCAGCGTCAGATCGCACACCACGTGCAGGGAGTGACCGCCACCCGCGGCCCAGCCGGGTACGACCGCGATGACGACTTTCGGCATGGTTCGGATCAGGCGCTGCACCTCAAGGATGTGCAGACGGCCCGCCCGCGCCGGGTCGATGGTGTCGGAGGTCTCGCCGCTGGCGTACTGGTATCCCGAGCGTCCGCGAACACGCTGGTCGCCGCCCGAGCAGAAGGCCCAGCCGCCGTCCTTGGGGGAAGGGCCGTTTCCGGTGAGCAGCACGCAGCCCACGTCAGAGCTCATCCGCGCGTGGTCGAGCGCTCTGTATAGCTCGTCGACCGTGTGCGGGCGGAAGGCGTTGCGCACCTCCGGCCGGTCGAACGCGATTCGCACGATGCGCTTGCCCTGCCGACTCTCCGAAGAGATGTGGTAGGTGATGTCGGTGAAGTCGAAGCCCTTGACTTCAGTCCACGCGAGCGGGTCGAAATGCTCGGACACATTGATATCTGACACGGTGGGCAGCATAGTCATCCCGGATCGAGGCGAACAATCTGACCACCGGAAACCATCGGAGACTATCGCCTACCAGGTGCATCACCGTCCGGCTTCTTGATACCGACGTACTGCTGCACGGACCGGGTGGGATCTGGGTGAGGGTAGACGTTCGCCAATAGGGTCAGTTCGATATCGTTGTCGAGGTCGCGGACACGCATGTGTGGAGAATGCCTGCCCATTAAGATCTCCCGTCGATTCCACATTCGGACAAACTCGGGAAACCGAGATAGCTCTTCGAACGCTCTGCCGAATGCTGGGTCATGGATCCGCCGCACCATATTCGTTCGCAGCCAGGCAACCGTGAGCCGGGCCTCGATCTCCCATTCGACCATGATCTTGCGGGACTCGGGGACGGCGAAGAACCAGGTCAAGACGTTACCCACCTCTGCGAGGTGCCGATAGATGCGGCAGTATTCGCGGTTGCCGTACTGCACCCACCATGCAGAGTCCACCCATCCGGCAAGGTGCGGATGAAGCCAGTCC
The DNA here is from genome assembly GCF_050949235.1 of Streptosporangium sp. CA-135522. Lineage (NCBI taxonomy): Bacteria > Bacillati > Actinomycetota > Actinomycetes > Streptosporangiales > Streptosporangiaceae > Streptosporangium > Streptosporangium sp. CA-135522. The sequence continues at coordinate 209,588 of NZ_CP192027.1, read as the reverse complement.
ACCTGCTGACGTTCTTCACTGGTAAGTTCCGGCTCAGGGACGGAGGTATTGGACTGCACCGAATCGGCATGGGTGTAGGCCACCAAATCATGCATGTGCTGGCGGACCACCTCATTGACGTCAAGTGCGTCGGCAAGTCGGTCTACCACCTCCCTGCCCGGGTTGTCGGCGCGCCCTTGTTCTAGCCTGGTCAGATAGGTCATGCCCACCTCCGCAGCGACGGCGAGCTTGGCGCGGCTAAGTGGTTCCCGGGAGGCTTGCGGCTCTCCCGGGTCAAATCCAGGAGGTGTGGTTGACCGCCTCAGGTGCCGCAAGTAGTCACCGAAGGAGGGACGCTGAACGCTACTCATAGCGCCCCAGCGTATAGACACATAGATCGTTTTCGACACATGCAAAGCAGGGCAAACGGCGCAGTCCTGCTGTGGAGCAAGCTCGACACCATCCACCCAAAACAGGGCAAATGATCATGAACCAGCTATAACGGACTTCGCCAAGCCGGCAGGTGATCGCGTGTCGCATGGCACGATCGGATCGCCACAACCGCCGATCAGTCAAATGTTCTGGATTCTCAGCGGACATCATGGGTCGATATGCGAAACGGGCAGCTGCGATCAAAAAATTTCCGCCCCACCGAGCATTTGTTTCGTCACGAAACGTAACGACTATTGGGTGAGAGTGTCGCCGACCTGGCAAGTTGTTGATTGCGATAAGTAATCAGAGCCTTGGTGGGGGTATCCCTTACAGGGATACCCCCACCAACCTCACTTGCCGAGAATGTCAATTGACGGCCAAAATCCCGTGTATTGCCGAGGGGCGAAGTTCACGTCTGGGCTATGGGGGCCCGGCACTGCTGCTCACGAGCTTTTCCCTTCGGCAAGCGCAAACCTGCCATTAGCATCTGCCATCGATACAAGCGATTGCTGCCTGTTGCCTTGGCATCCCGTGATGAAGCAGCTTTTGGCGGCCAGGCTTAAAGGCCCGAGGGAGGGGGCCAAGCATCATGAACGGCGATCGCGCACAGGCACGACACCAGTGGTACCGGCTGCTCTCTTCTCCCGTGTCCCGGCCCACCGAAGCCAGATGTGTCCGCGGTCATGCTCCAGTGCCCCTTCGCCGGGGGGCGCTGTGTCTCGCTGGCTGCGATGCCGGGCGGTCTTCATGCGGCGAGGGTAGGAAGACGGGCAGGCGAGGTGGCTTAGGTCTCGTTCACCGGCTGCCGGGGGGCGGCAGCGCCGGCGGCTGCGGCCGCAGCTGCCGCGGCGATCTTCTGCCGGAAGTCCTCGAACACCTCGGGGGGCAAGGCGGCCAGGTTCAGTGCCGCCTCCCGCAGGCCTGCTGGATCACGGTCCTCTCGGGCCACATCACTCAGCTGAAAGGCCAGGTCTTGCACGGGGTCGGTCTGCAGGCCGAAGGCGGTGGGGTCGCCATCCAGGCAGCGGATGATGGGCCACAATGTCTCGGGCTTCGGGTTGCCGGTGCCTTCCAAGAGGTTCAACAACGTCTGGTGGGAGGGGCCGCGGCCGCCGTTGGAGGCCTTGATGGCCGCAGACAGGCTGCGGAGACTCTTGGCGGACCAGAGTTCCCCATCGGGGGCGCGTCGCTGGTGCAGGAGCTGGTCAAGCGCCTTGGCCACCGTGGCCGCTGCATTCACCTTCAGACTCTTTCTCCTGGGACTGACGCAACCGTACCCCCCGGCGGATCTTCATGCCAGTGGAGCTATAAGTGATCTTTGGTTGTCACGCATATCGTCGGCTCGGGGTTCCTGGTCGCGGCGCGGGACGGGAAAGGAGCGGATCGTGACGGCGCGGTACAGGCGGCAGGGCGACTTACCGGCGGAGAACTCCAGCTTTATCGGACGCCATCAGATCCTGAGCGATCTCATCGCCGCGATCCGCACCAATCGGCTCATCACGGTCACCGGTAGCGGGGGGGTCGGCAAGACCCGGCTGGCCTTGCATGCCGCCCGTCAGTTGCACGGTGAGTTTCCCGACGGCGTCTGGCTCGCTGATCTGGCCCCGCTCGCGGATCTGGCGCCGTTGCAGGACTCACGGGTGCTGACGCACGCGGTGTGCCAGGCCTGCGGCACCACGGATGTCTCCACGCGCCCCGATATCGAGGTGCTGATCGACTTCCTGGCCGACCGGCGGCTGCTGCTGGTTTTGGACACCTGTGAGCATCTGCTCATCCCGGTGCGTGAGCTGATCTCCCAGCTGCTGGCCGCCGCCCCCCACGTGGTGATCTTGACGACCAGTCGCACCCCTGTGACCTTGCCTGATGAGCACGTGGTGGTGGTACCGCCGATGACCGAGCTGACTCACCTGGACGGGGTCGGCAGCGTCAGTGAGGCAGTGGAGCTGTTCGCCGAACGCGCCCGCGTCGTCATGCCGCACTTCGCCGTGAGCCCGCGTAACCTGCCCGCCGTCCAGGCGTTGTGCGAGCGGCTGGACAGCGTCCCGCTGGCGCTGGAACTGGCGGCCGTCCGCCTGGGGGGCCTGTCGCTGGAGCAGGTCGTGTCCTTGGTCAACGAGTCGACCGACGTCCTGCAGTCGGTCGACGTTGTGCAGGGCGACCAGCACGGTTCGCGGCATCACACGCTGCGCCGCACCATCGGCTGGAGCTATGAGTTGTGCGAGCCGGCCGAACAACGCCTGTGGGAGCGGTTGTCGGTGTTCGCCGGGGAATTCGATTTGGAGGCGGTGCGGGAGGTCTGCGCCGGAGACGACCTGCCAACCGACGAGATCGCCGACGTCGTGAGCGGCCTGGTCGCCCAGTCCATCTTGCAGATCCGCACCGACACCGCCACCGTGCGCTACCGGCTGCTGGACACCATCCGCGAGTACGGCGCCTGGTGGCTGAGCCGCATCGGGGAGACCGACACCTACCGCCGGCGCCACCGTGACTTCTACCTGCGCCTGGCCTACCGCGGCCGGGATCAGTGGAACGGTAAAGCGCAGCTGCGCTGGTATCGGCGGATGCGCACCGAGATCGGGCAGATCCGGGCCGCGATCGACTACTCCCTGTCCGACCCGCTCCAGGCTCCCCTGGCGTTGGAGCTGGCCAGTGCGCTGTGGTGGTTGTGGGTAGGCTGCGGCTACTCCAACGAGGGCCGCCACCATCTGGTCCGCGCATTGACCATGTGCCCCGACCCCAGCCCCGCCCGCTGCCAGGCTTTGTGGGTCGAAAGTTACCTGGCCTGCGCCCAAGGTGATTTGCTGCACGGCACCCAGGCCGCTGAGCTGTGCCTGAGCGAGGCCGAGCAGATCGGAGACCCCGCCGCCGTGGTCTTGGCCACCAAGATGCTGGGCACCGCGGCGTTCTTGGCCGGCGATCTGGAGACCGCCACGCTCAAGCTGGGCGTCGCGCTCGACTTCTTGGGCTCCGGGCAGGACGCCGGCGCCGGTCTGCTGCCGGCGATCGTGGAGATGGGCCTGGTGGCGACCATGCAGGGCCAGGGCCATCAGGCGCTGCCGATGCTGGAGGAGTTTCGCAGCCGTTGCGCCCAGCAGCAGGAGTTGTGGCTACGCTCCTATGGCTGCTACGTCTTGGCCCTGGCCTACCAGCAAGCCGGACGCCTGACCGAGGCCGTAACGGCCATGCGCGACGCGCTGCGCATCAAGCAGCAATTTTCCGACGTGCTCGGGATCGTCGTGTGCCTGGACGGGCTGGCCTCGCTGGTGATCGAGGCCGGGTGGTCCCCGGCAATGGCCGCCTCGCTGCAAGGCTCGGCCGAGCTCCAGTGGCACGAGTACGGGATGACCATGCTCAGCACGCCCGCTTTCACCGAGACGCGAAACCGGTGCACCCAGCGGATCATCGCGTTGATCGGTAAGGACGCCTACCGCGCGGCGCACGCCCGTGGAGCCAGCTTGTCCCTGACCCAGGCGATCGCCTACGCCCTGGGAGAAAGTGACGAGATCACTGACGAAGCAGAGCCCCCGTCCGCGGTTCTGCAGTCCCTGTCCTACCCGCTGGGGTGAGGAGTCCTGGCGTCCCTCGCCGAAAGCCGGATGCGGCAGAACCGCGGGCGGGGGCCCTGGTCAGTGGGGCGGCTCGGCAACGGCCAGGCCGCCCGCGGCGTAGCGGACGCTGGTAAGCGCGTAGTCCACCGCTCCGGTGATCCAGCTCCGCAGGCCCGCCACGTAGGCGCCCACCGCCGCCGATCCGCTACGGGTCAGCTCATCTCCCAATACCCGCACCTGCTCCACCGCCGCCTCCCGCATCGCCATGACCTGCTGCACTGCTTCGGCGCGGGAGCACTGGTGCGCGTGTTCCACCACAGTGACCAGGTTGTGGCTCGTATCGCCTTTTCCTGAGTCATGCTCTTTGACCCACGACAGCAGGTCGTTGTCCCAATCCACCACATCCACCGCGTGCCGGCTCACCTGGGTGAGAAGGGGGGATGCCCACTCCTCATCTTTCAGCCGCAGGCCGGTGGCCAGGTCGATCAGGGCGTGCACCGTGTGCACCGCGCCGGTGTGGCGGCGCATGATGAGGTAGTCGGCCAGGCTGGGCACGATCTTGGCTTCGCGGTTGGCCGCCTCCCAGGTTTGCGAGGCCAGGTAATGGCGGGTGGCGTGTGTCCACCGGTTCAGCTGTTCCCGGCTGGCGATCTGCGCGATCCGGGTGCGCAGGTCGAGCAAGGCGCGGTCGGATCCGGTCACGATCGCCGCGACATCCCCGTCCAGCAGCCGGTACAGGCGCGGGATCAGTAACGCCAGCTCTACGGTGGAGATCTCACCTTCGCAAACGACGTCGTCGAAAACGAACAACCAGGTGCACCAGTCACTCATCAGCTGCAGCAGCGGCCGGGTGGCATGGGGGTAGACGCGGCCGGCCAACTGCCCGTAGGCGGCGCGCCGGCAGCGCTCGATTTCGTCGGCGGGAGCGGCCTCAAAGCGCCGCAGCCACGCCAGAGTGCCCGCATCGACCTCATGGGCATACGGGCTGACCTGGACAGGCCATGGGCACCTCAGTTCGGGCAACTGGATGCCGCCCTGATCGGCGCAACCGGTGATCACGCGCTCCTCCTCGCTGAGGCCAACCAGCTCTGGTGGGCCCCAGGTGCATGGTGTGGTGGCCTTACTAAACCGCCCCAGAAGATCTTTTGTCAAACGCTTGACAGATGATCTTCGGTCGGGAGAGTCTGAATCCGCTTCACCACCCGTCACCTTCGCACCAACAACATCCGCTTTCGCGGACTGCCCACGAACGGATGATCGTGCTCGAGCCGCGATCCTTCGCTCGAGGGCACTGATCTGACCTGTTCACCGCAACCAACCGACCCCGATGCCCGCCGCTCCCGCCAAAAGGCGCGGCGGCGGCTGCTCCGGCGGGCCTCGGAGTTTCTTTTTGCCGCCATGCACGACAGCGGTCCCGTTCAGCGCGTATCGAGAGGTCTCGTCGAGATATGACCACGACCCCACCAAGAAAAGCATCCCGTTGAGACTGGATGATCTTGACGATAGCGACGATCCCCGATGCAGCGAGATCAGCCCAGCCCTAGGGCCACCCACTGGAAGTGATGACTGCGATCAGCGTAGACAGCTATCGCGTAGCTGACGGCCCAGATGGTGGCCCCGACAGTCAGGAGTACTCATGGTCCGCCAGGCAAGCTCGCCTGATGAGATCTTCGATGTTGAACTCCCCACCATTCCGACCACCTCAAGGGGCCTTCGCCTTAGCGTGGGCACCACTACTGATCTCTTCGTGAAGCGTCATGCCGAGGCAAACACGACAACCCGCCACCCCGACAACCTCTGGCCGCCTTCAGCCAAACGCGCAATCAACCGATGGAAGCATGCGGATGACTCACGCACGCCTGCCCGGCCGATGACCTCGGCCCCCACCGGGCCCGGACGCATCAACGGCACAGCGATGCACGGACTGTACCGGCGAGCGGTGACGAAGGAAACGAGCGAGGCAACGGCGTACTGGCACGGGCACCTGCTGTGGCAGTGGCAGGAGGTCAACCCAGGAACCAAGGCTGCGAGCAGCGAACTGCTGAGCGCGTGGAACCTGATCCTGGCCGAAGGCCTGTCGCTACAGCCCGAACCAACGCCCTACGGCACCGATCGCGAAAGCTACACCAGCACCTGGAAGAGCCAGGCGTTGCTGGCCGGAAGCCTTCCCTACGCCGCCTTTTCCCTGCCCGCCTCCGACGCGCTCACCTGGCGCGTCGCAGCCGGACAAGCGGGGCTGGTCTATGACCGTGAACCGGACCCTCAGCGCCTGGGGTATGAGCGGATTATCGCCGGCCGGGCAGAGACCTACGGGCAGCTGTTCGACCTGGACGCGATCAGCTCGGCCTACGCCGAGGCCCTGCCCGATGACATCGCCCAGCTGCACATCGCCGCCCTGCAGGAGCACCGCGATATCCGGGTGGGAACCTACGCCTCGGCCGATCTCCTGCTGGAGCACGCTCCGCTGCCCATCCAGGGCTTGACGCTCGGCCATCCGGTGGCCATGACCCTCATGCAGGCGTGGGATGCGGTGGCGCTCATCCCCGTACCCACACCACGGCATGCGGAAAGTCCAGTGGCGGCATCAAAGCCGACCTGCCGCAGGCCGGACATCCCGGTATGCGAGCACGAGGGGCGCCACGCATGGATCGGCGAGGTCGACGGAGCGCTCAGCGACGAGCTGCTGAAATTCACTCAGGTTTACTACTCCACGGATTTCCTGATCCAGGGAAAGCCGAGCAGCCTCGATGATCTGCTCGGCCGCCCCTACCTGATCGCGGTGACCTACCGCCGCTACGTGGCCACTCCCATCCTGCTGCGGCGCAAGATCAGCGCGGAGTTGCATCAGTTGATCTGCTGCCTGCTGCGGGGGATGGATAAGCGCGATGATGAGGATGAGCAGGTCCCCGGGCGGCTGCAGGGCCCTGAGCGCCTGCACGCGGAGGCCAGGATCAACCAGGCGTTCCTGTCGTCTGTGTAAAAGATCACTTACTGGCAGCGGTCAGCATAGCGCGAGCCGACTGGGTTACCGTGTTTCCCGTTTGAGGGAAGACGGAGCCCAGTCGGAGGCCCAGGGGTCCCTGTGGTAACTCAGCGGTGCGCCTTCCAGGGTGCGCTCGGATGTCAAGTGAGACCTGACCTGCATATTCGATGCTGATTCGATGCCGTGGGCCGATGAAGGAAGCCGGCGGCGCCGATCGACCCAGCCCCGGACGACGCCCCGCCGAAGTGGGCGATCGTCACCGTCGATGGTTCCGTCACGTTCATAGTTCGCGCACAAGTTGATGCCTGAGCGGTTGTCCGATAGTCGCGGGAAGAGAGCGCCAAGTGCCCTCAGGCGGTCGCCGAGACGTTATGGGTGTTTCGTGTCGGCGATCTCGGAATTGGATCGCTGACATTCGCATGTTGAGGCCCAGCCTCGGATGCGAGGCGCGTTGGGTCAGGTTCCGGCCGCGGGGTCCGATGGCGGTTCAGTGCTCCTGGTGTGAAGCGCAAGGCCGCCACCGTTCGCGGGCCGGAACCCCAGTCCATGGAGTTCGGGATCGTCGACCGCGGTGACCACGCACAGGGCGCTGGCCTCGGCTACCTCGCAGACCACGAGACGCACGAGGGCATCGCGCACCTCTGATGGGACGCCGGGCTGGATGTGCACCAGGTCGAGACGGGCGATGGTGCGTTGCTCGTCCTCCCAGGACGCGGCTGCCTGACCGACAAAAGGTTCCCCGCGGGCGTTGTCGACGTAGGCCTGAAGCCAGCAGGCAAGCCTGACCTCGACGATCAGCTGTCTGGGAATGGTGACATCCATCCCTGCCCGGGCCAGCCAGGCGCCGACCTTGGACACAGGCGGAGAAACCGATGCCGGCAGCGATCCGAGAATGGAATAGGCCTTCTCGAGGTCATCCGGCAAGGCGGGGAGCTCAATGTCGGGGAGTAGAACGGCACCGATGAAGAACCCGTCGGGCAAGAGGTTCGGGGGATCGTGAACGTCCAACAGGACGTACCCGTCTCGGATCGTTCGGCGGCTTCGACGAACCAGCCCGGTATCGAGTTCCAGCCTAAGGCGGAAGGCGAAGTCTACGGCCCATCCATCCGGCGAGGTCACCGGCAGGCCGGTGTACGAACCGCCAGTCCACGGACTCGCTGACCCCCTCGGGAACTCGACCTTGATGGCGTAAGTGTTCGGATCTCGCCGCCAATGGAAGATCACCAGCATGCCGTCGGACTCTGCCATGACATCGACGCCGGAGTACCCCTCCAGCACAGCGCCCGCACGTAGCAAGCGTGTCCTGACCGCTTCGAGGACCGCCTGTCGGGACCACTCAATTGTCATATGTTCAGACTCCCACGCCCTTCCCCTCGCGGATCGGGACATGTCACTGAAGATCGTAGGGTCTCCGGTGTCGAAGGGGGAACGGTTCGCTGGTGTCGGCCATCTACTGTGCGATGAGCCAGGAGACGGGTTCGGGCTAGGTATCAGGCGTAGGTCACCAGGAGTTCCGCACACCTTGTAATCGGCTGCAACATATGTGCATTCTGGTCCCCCGCAAACGGTCGACGTTCTGGCAAGGGGGACCGGCGGCGCTCGGTGCGGGTTGCCACTGGGAGGTGCACGTGATCCGCCTCGCTCTATGGCGCGCCATCGGCGCCGAACATCAAGACCTGCCAATTGACCAGCTCGGACTCTCCACCCGCACCCGGCACACGCTGCTCCGAGCGCAGATCTACACCGTCGGCGAGCTACTCGAATGGGACGACCAGGAACTCACCCTCATCAGCGGGTTCGGACCGCATTCGTTCAACGAGCTACGTCGGGTAATGACTCAGCTCTACGAGGACGCGCAGATAGTCCGGGTTGCTGGGACAGAGTCTCGTGTCACCACCCCGAGAACCGGCTATAGCTGAACCTCAAGAGGTACCGCGGTCTCCGAAGAGGCGGCGGGGTTTTCTTTTCGTGAGGATGTTCACGATCTTCGAGCCGAACCTGGGCGACCACTGCCGGACTCCGATTGATCTCAAGCGACTATGACGCCAGCACACCCGAAGTCTCATGCGCGACGTTCTGACTGGGCTGCCTGCCGCGTAGATACTCGGCCACGGCAGTGATCCTCCTCAGCGGCCCCAGGTCCGGCGGCGGCAGCGGGACCGAGCCGGTCAGTGCGCTGGCCGCCGACCGGATGGCCGTTTGTAACGGGGAGTCCTCGATGATCTGGTCGTGTAGGACTTCTCCGTCACGATCGATGGTGATCCGGTGCCGGTTACGGTCCAACTGCCATCCTTCCGCCGTGGTCACCGGGTCGAGATGCACGGTTAGACAGGTGCGCCCCGCGCGAATGGTGAGATAGCGGTGCCGGTCGTCCGGAGGACGGACGCCGTGGCTCCACCCGGTCGTGTCATGCGGGACGTGGCCGATCACGACGGCGGGGCTGGTGATGCTGGAGTGCAGTTCCAGGTCCATCACGGCGTCGCCGATGTGCAGGGTCGAGTGTTCAGTCAAAGCGGAGACGAACAGGTGCGGATCGTAGACGGCGCGCAGCGTGGCCTGTTCGGGATGGTGAGCCAGGTAGGCGGCGAAGGACTCGGCCGGGATGAGGCGGCGCAGTACCGCGAGCATGTGAAGCCACTCATATCCGAGGACGCCGTAGGAGCGGTCAACGAATCGGCCCCGGGCGATGTCGGCGCTGCGGTCTTTGGTGAAGGTGATCGCGATGTGCCGGATCGGGTTGTGCGGCTCGTATGCGGTGATGAGATCGATGGCCGTGTCGAGGGCACGGGCGTGGGCGTACTGGTCGGTGACCATGACGCGGGCATCTGGGTGGGCGGCGAGCAGTTTGGTGAGTGCTTGGGCCTCTCCGCCTTGGCATGCGGGTTTTTCCAGCAGGACGCAGGCGTGTGGATCGTGCCGCAGGATCGAGCGCAGCACCGGCAGGTGGTCGGCGGTGGGGCAGCACACCGACCACAGGCCGATGCCGTGGGCGACCGCTGCGGGCAGGTCGTCGATGCCGTGGCGGAAAGTCCGGTACGCCTTGGGCAGGTCCTGGTGCTTGGGGTCCAGGATCGTCAGCTGGGCGCCGGCATCGGTGAGGAGCTGGGCATGTAGGCGGCCAGCGGCGCCGTAGCCGACGACGCATGCCGTCATCCCGGCCAGTGGCGCCGACCCGGCGGGGGTGGGTCGGGCGGCCGTACCGAGGCCCAGGTAGGTGTCGTAGTAGGCGTCGTACAGGCCTGAGCCGGTGATGATGTCGTCGACGACACTGGTGTGCACGCCGGGCGGCAGCGTCGCGGCTTGGGCGCAGAGGGCTTTCGTGGCGATGAGTGTCCCGGCCCGGTAGGCGTCGTAGCCCTGGTTGGGGATCGCGTCGGACTCGAACAGGTTCAAGGATCGGCCGTCGCCGAGGACCGTCACCTCCGTTCCGGCGGGCAGACGGTAGCGGCGGCCGACGCCGGGAATCTCCGTCGCCGCGGCGGCGAACGCGGGGTCGGTGGCCAGCAGTGAGAAATCCTTGGTGGCATACGGGGCCAGCGCCACTCCGTCGGGTAGCGCGTCCACCGCCTCCGGGGTGAGGACGTCTTCGCCGGTGGTGCCGACGAGAAGGATCGGCCGCACGCTGCGCAACGCGTCACCGACGGTGCGGTAGGTGGGGTGCCCGGCTTCGGCGGCGGCGATCAACGCGAGCGGGTCGGGGTCGACGACGTGAACCTGGCAGCCTTGGGCGCGCAGCGCGGCCGCCAGCCGGGAGCCGAGGGTGCCGTAGCCGAGGACGAGAACGGTTCGGCCGATGACTTTCACCACAGGCAGCAGCTCACGCAGCCGCCGCAGGCACGAGTCAGCGATCTCCGGATAGCCAAGGTTCGTCTTCAGCGCCGAGCGGGCCAGGTTGAACACGGGAATGCTCAGCGGCCCGGCGGCGGCGATGCGTTTGAGCCCGGACACGGTGAGTTCCAGGGCGGCGTCGACCCGGCGAGAGGCGTCGGCGTGGCCGTACCCCTGGGCGATGAGGCCGCCGTCGTCGATGACGAGGACCTTCCGCCCGGCGGCGTGGGCGGCGTCGATGAACGTGTCCACTCCGGCGAGGGCCTGGGCGAGTTCGTCGGCGTGGCCGGCGGGCGCGTTGATCGCCGTGTTGTCGAGCAGGCCGCTGCGGCAGCCGCGCGCGATGAGGGTGGCGTGGATACGGTCACGGTTGCGGGTGCGGTCGCCTTTGGCCAGCGCGTACATCCATTCGGCGGGGACGCCGGCCTGCTGCAGGGCCAGCAGGAAGGCGAGGGTGTTCTCCACGTAGTGATCGCGGAAAATGATCGCCCATTTGGCGAGGTGGGGGTCGTGGGTGGCGTGGCGGGCCAGCAGCGGCATGGACGCGGTGAGCTGCAGCAGCTCAGCCGGGTCGTAGCAGCGCAGCCGGTCGTGTAGCCACCCGTGCAGGGATGCGGCGGCCTCCTCCCCGCCGGAGTGGACGTTGAGGAGGATCTCCAGGTAGTCGGCGGGCAGGACGTGGCTGAGCGTGTCGGGCCGCTCCGGGGTGTGGGGGCGCCAGCGGACGGTGACCAAGGGCGCCCCGCTGGCCGCGGTGAGCGTCACCGTGTGCGGGTCGGCGTGGTCGACGTGGAGATTGTGGCGGACGGCGATGTCGGCCGCGCCGTCGGTGAGGACGGCGGGCGAGATCGGCCCGCGAAGGACGTCCCAGGCAGCGGCGGCGCGTAAGGGCACGGTGTCCAAAGTCACGAGGGTCTCCTTGCAGGATCGGGGAACGGGACGATGGAGGGGAAGGCGCAGGAAAGGTCAGCCAGCCAGGTCCGCCAGGAGCGCGTCGGTTCCGGCGAGCTGCGCCAGCAGCACACCGGCGGTGTGGTGGCGTAGCAGCCAGAACTCGTCCAGGTCGGCCTGGAACAGGCCCGGCTTCAGGTAGTGCTGTTTGACGCCGTAGAGGCTGGTGAGCAGTTGCAGCAGCGCGACCCGCCCACAGGCGCGCACATCGACGGCGGGCACGGCCGGGTGAGCTTTTCGGTAGGCGCGGATGAAGGTGACGGCGGCGTCCGGCCACGCCGGGTCGTCGGCCACGGTGTTGGGGTAGAACGCCATCCGGCCCAGGTCGTAGGCGAGGAGGAACGGCGGGTTCGGCGGCCGGTAGTCCAGCACCGCCGACAGCGCGTCGCCTTGGAACAGCAGGTTGACCGGCGAGTAGTCGCCGTGCAGAACCTGCACGGTCAGCTTCTCGGGCAGGTCGGCGAGTAGGCCGGGCACACGGTTGAGCATGCTGCGGCGTTCCAACAGGGTGCGCTGCGCCTCCACATCGAACGTGTCGGCGACGCCGGCGCGGACCCGCCCGGCGATGATCTCCAGGAGCCGGTTGATCGTCGCGGTCAGCTCATCCACGTCGGGGGTCCGCCAGGCCCGTACTCCCGCGTCCGGGTCAGGACCGGTCGGCAGAGGGGCGAACAGAGCGTGGACGCGGCCCAGCGCGTTACCGGCGGCGGTCAGCTGCGCCGCCGACAGATGCGTCTCGACACGGCCGGGCATCCACTCCCACACCGACACCGGCAGTTCCCCGCCAGCGTCGATCACCTCTCCCTTTTCGTTGGGCAGGACCTGCGCGCCGGGGATGCCCGAATCCACCGCCAGGGCGGACAGGGCGATCGCTTCCCGTTCGGCGCCCAGGTCGGTGCCAGCCGGATAGTGCTTGACGAACGCCTCCAGTCCGTCATCGCAGACGACGCGGAAGTTGGTGGTGCCCTGCCCGATGGGCAGCTGTGTGATGGTGGCCACCTCCAACCCGTAGGAAGCGGCCAGGACGGCGGCGACCCGGGCGCCCCATTCGGAACCCGCGGAACTGGTCATGGCGTCGGACACGTTGATCCCCTTGTGATGGTGAGCTGGGTGAATATTCGCTGGTAGGTGTCGGCGATGGCCCGCCATCGGGCGTTGCCGTCGAGCATGGGGCGGCGGTCGCGGGAATGGGGCAGCACTTCCGCGTCGGCCAGCACCTGGCCGGGGCCGTCGGCGGGGTACAGCCGCGCCGGATACCCGGCGGTCATCTCCCCGATGGCGGGCAGGTCCGGGGCGATGACCGGGCAGCCGAACGCCAGCGCGGTGCTGACCGAGCCGGGGAACAGGACCTGAGCGAAAAACCGCCACGGCCCGTCGATCCGGTATGGGCACAGCGCGACGTCAGCCGCCCGGTACAGCCGGTGCACATGCTCGGGCGGGATGCGGTGCGGGTGCACATGAACCCGGCCGCCACTTCCCCGCGCCGCGGCTTCGATATCGGCGACCAGTGCCATGTCGCGGCACGGGCCGGCGATGAGCAGCCGCGCCCGCCGGGTGTGGGCGGCGAACGCGCCCGCCACGTTCGGCAGGTCTTTGTATGCGGTGAGGTTACCCACGATCAGCACCGCGTACGGGGCGGCGCGGAGCCGGTCGACCAGGGCGCGCACCGGCTCCGGCGCAGGGCCCGCAGTGGCGGGGGCGCTCAGCCCCGCCCAGCCGGCCACCACAACCGGCGCCTTCGTCAGCCTGGCCAGGTATGCGGCGTCGGAGCAGGTGTGGGTGAGGACTGTGTCGGCCACGCCGAGCACGCCGAGCGCGGCATGCCAGTCGGCGTCGCTGGGCGGCCCGCCGTCGATGGGCAGCAGGTTGTGTACCGTCCACACGATCCGCCACCCGCCGTCACGCAGCGCCGACAGCCGCTCCACCATGGTTTTCGCGGCGGCGAGCGTCCGTTCACCGTCTACACCCCGGTACAGGCGCTTCAGCCGATGAACGTTGATCACTCCGGGCTGGGTGGGGTGGGTTGGGAGAGCGTCCAGGGTGGAGGCGAATGCCAGCGGGAACCCGGCCGGGGTGTGGCGTTCCAGCTCAGCGAAGTACGGGCTTGGCCATCGTGGGTAGTCGCTGATCACCACCCACCCGCCGGACGGTGTAAGGCTGCTCATTGCGGCTCCAACGCGACGGCGAGTTCCGCCCACCACGCGGTGGCCGCCCAGTAGCGGGCCAGGCACGCGGATGGGCTGCGGTCGGCCCCGGTCCATTCCAGGGCAACCTCCAGGCGCTGCCCGGCGTCGATGCGGGTGGCGACCAGCGCGCCGAGCAGGGCATGCCCGGGCGTGTTCAGGTCGGCGCCCGCATCGGACAGGTGCACGACTTTCGCCTGGTCGAGGACCAGGCCCACCCAGGCGGGCGCTCCGGCGCCGACGGGCATGGCAGCGGCGAGCTGCGCGGTGTCGGCCAGCAGCCACACCGCCGGGCACGCGTCGACCATTTCGACCAGTCCCACGAATGTGTCCGGCTCCATCCACCCCGAGTCGTGCAGCTCCACCAGCAGCGGCACCGCGCTGCTGGCCAGCACGGGCAGCTGCGCCGCGAAGGCCAGTTGCCGCCCGGTCAGCGGGGTTCGGGCCAGCAGCCGCACCCATTCGGCGCCGAGAAGAGCCGCCGACTCAGCGAGACGAGCCACCTGCTGGGCTGCCTGGGCGCGGGCCCAGGCGCTGCCGGTCAGCAGGTCCGTCAGGTCCACGTCCGCGGTGACCCCGGTGATCGGTACCCCCGTGCCGTTGGCCGCTTTGCGCCATTGCCACACCGTTGCGGTGGACTGGGCGGCCAGGTCGACGCCGCGAGGACCGCCACGCAGATGAATGAACGGCACCCCATGCGACGCGGCCCAACCCAGCAGGCCGGGCACCTCCAGGCCCCGCACTGAGATGCTGTACAACCCGATCGGGGTGATCATGACGACTCCCACGAGAAGATCACGATGGGTTCGGCGGGGCGAGGCCCATCCAGGTCCGCGTACAGGCCCGCTGCGAGCTCGCCGGGCATGATCTGGCACCAGGCGTCGACCAGGTCCGGTGGTAGACCGTTCAGCCAGGTCGCCGCCGTGGTGTAGGCGTCCCGGTAGCGGCTGGTCGCCACCGCAGTGAGCTCATGCATGCCGATGACCGTCCGCCCGGCCCGGTGCAGCGACAGCGACGACAGAACCGATCCGGGATCTGGTGTGCCGAGCAAGCCGAGCGTGCCGCCCGGGGCGAGCAGCCGCGCGGCTCGCCGCGGGGCTCCGGCCGCATCGATGACCAGCCTGGCGCTGCCCTGCTCCACGGCGGTGACGCACTGCGTGCCGGGTACACGGCTGATCAGCGCATGCGGCCGGGACGTCACCACCCGAACCTGCATCGCGCCTCTGCGGCGCAGCTCCAGCGCGCAGCCCAGCGCGACGGGCCCGGAGCCGACCACCACGGCGTCGCCCAGATCGACATGGGCGGGAAGCTGGGCCAGGCCGAGCACCGCCATCTGCTGAAAGCGCGCCACCGCCGCCGCCTGAACGCGGGTGCCGGGTGGAGCGGTGACCGTGCCGCCGCTGGACGGGGCGAAGGAGGCGCCGTGCGGCACCGCCGCCAGTATCCACCCTGTGGAATGGTCACCGCCGAGCGTCATGTATCCGGCATCCCGGGTGCCGTCGGGGCCTTCGGTGGCGGCCAGGTGGCGACGCTCGGTGCCGGGGCTGAGCACGCTGAACCGCGCCCGCACCATCCCATCCGGGACCGGTACGGCGGGCAGCATATGGGCTCGCCCACCAACCAGGCGGATACGCGGGCCCGCATACCGGCACGCCAGTGGGCGAGCAGTGTCAACGCTCATGGAGGCTCTCCAGGTAGGCAGGCAGTTCAGCCAGGTGAGCGATCACACCGATAGCCGGGTCCAGCTCCGCCGGACGGCCTTCGGCGCTGATCAGGACAGCACGCATGCCATGGGTGCGCGGGCCGATGACGTCTTTCGCCGGGGTGTCCCCGACGAACAGGATCTCCGCCGCGGGGCATCCGGTAGCTTCGACCACGGCGGCGTAAAATCGCGGGTGCGGTTTACGGACACCAAGCGTGCTGGACAGCACCAACGCGTCGAAACAGTCGCTGATGCCGGCGTCCCGCAGTGTGCGGCGGCGCACGCTCTCCGGGCGTTGTGTGTCGCACGCCAGCACGCATATCAGCCCGCTGTCGTGCAGCTCCCGCAGCGCACGAGCGGCACGCGCGTCGATCTCCGCGTCTGGGACAGCGGTGAACACCGCCCGGGTGGCAGCCGCCGGGTCGTCCAGCACCGCCCCGCTCTCAAGGGCGGCCAGGCGTACCTGCTCAGCAAACGCCGTCTGCTCTCCCCGCTGCCGGTCAGCGGCGCGAACCCGGCGCGCCACCTGGTCGAACACGGCGGCGAACCCGTCAGGGATGCTCGCGCCTGGCAGGCCGCGCAGCACCTCGGTCACCGTGGCGGCGTCCGGGTTGGGGCCCGGCCGAGCCAGGGTGCCGCCGAAATCCAGCGCCAGCGCCATTACTTTCGTCTGCTTGGTCATGCCTGTCCCCCTGCCTGCGATCGGTGATCAGCTGCTCGATGCGGGCGGCGATCCCCTGAGGTGTCCCCCGCGCAGCGTGCATGCCGACCGATCTGGCCAGGGCGTGAACGTAATGGAGTCTCTGCCGTTGAGCAGGCCCGTCCTCCAGCAGGCGCAGCGGCTGCTCGCCGTCATCCAGGATGCGGTCCAGCAGGTGCCCACTGGCGCGCAGCCACACCGTCGCCGCAGTGTGCCGGTCCACCGGCTGCAGCGTCCGGCCAGTGGCGAGCGGGTCGCCATCGACGTCGACCAGCACCGCCGCCGCCACGGGCACCCTGACCGGTGTGATGGTCGCCAGGCTGGAGGGCAGCCCGCCCTGCCCGTGTAGGTCAACGGTGTCCGGGCCTTCGGGCAGGGTGAGCTCGGGGAACCAGCGGCGTATCGCGCTCCGCCGTCCCAGGATGGCGGTAGTGCCACCGCGTACGGCGGCCCCGCCTTCGGCGGCCACGTCGAGCAGCGTCACATCGCCGGCCAGCCAATGCCAGCCGCGCAGGGCGAGCGCGACCCCGACGAGGGTTTTGCCCGCCCCGTGGCCGCCGAGCAGCAGCGCTGCACCCACTTCGGGCCGGTGCATCGCGACGGCGTGCACGCACACGGTGCCGGACCCAAGATGCAGCACGTGCAGGTGAGCGTTGATTAAGCGGCGGGCGTCGCCCGGGTCCCCGGGCAGTACCACACCCGCCCGCGCACCGTCGGGACAGCCACACAAAGGACGCGAGGACGCGCCGGGAATATGCGGCGCATGCCGGGGCCAGGTCTCGATCAACCGCTTGTCGGCGCGGACCGCCAAGACACGACCGGCGCTGCGCACCTGTACGACGCATCCCGGGTTCATGAGCGTCGTCATCGGGCGCTCACCTCCGGCAACACAGCCGACAGCGCGTCCCACACCGGCAAGTGCGCGAGCGCCCGCAAATCATCCACCATCAGTCGCACCCCGCGGATCCCGGCTTCTACGAGGTCGAAGCCCGCTTCCTCGGTACCGGCCGGGACCGGTCCGGGACCGGTGATCGATAGGAGGTCGGCGGAGTGCAACCGCTGTCCGGGCACGTGCGCCGCTTCGGCGATCACTGCTGTCAGTTCGGCTGCGGTCAGCAGGATGGCAGTCGGTACGCCCGCGCTTCTGCCCGGTGGGAGTCCTCCAGCGCTCACCTGGACGATCGCGCTCAGCGGCGCGGGAGGGGCGTAGGCGACGGCGGCGCGATGTTCGGCAGCGGTGAATAACCTCCGCCGTCGGGTCCCGTGCACCAGCATGGGGCGGTTTTGCCTGGCGTCTTCCGGGCGGGCTAGCCCCATGGGCGGGGCCACGCGGGTGGGCCAACCGGCCACCACACCATCGGGGCCGACCAGCACCAGGTCGTCGGCCATGAAGCGCGCGTCGAGTTCAGCGTGAGCCCGGTGAGCCAACGTGGACTTCCCGCCGCCTGACGGCGCGGTGAACAGCACCACCGACTCGCCGATCATGACAGCGGAGGCATGCAACAACCGCCACCCGCGGGTAAGCATCCGGCTGGAGAAGAACAGCAGTGCCAGCCAGACCGGCCAGCGTCCGACCGGCTCATTCGCGCTCATGAGGAGCCGGGTCGAACGGTGAGCCCGATCAACCTCCAGGAACGCCGCCGCCTCGGAGGGCCGATAGCGGCCCAGAATTCGCAGCCCTTCCCCGGACTCCTCCATAACGGCCATCTGGCGGCCGGGTGCCGGATAGGTCAGGGTCGGCCGATCGGCGAACAGTGCCTCGGCGGCCTCCCTGCCCGGCAATGCGCCGTCGCGGTCCCGCTCTATTTGCAGCGTCCAGTCGGGTTTCTCGCCGGGTGCGCGTGGCTGGCAAGGCGGGCTCAGCCCCGCCATGACCTCATGGACATGGTCCGCCTCGCCACATACGCGAAGTCGCCAAGCCTCCAGCGTCAAATCCGAAGCTTGTTCCGGTGTAGGTCCGGGGCCTTCCTGCGAAGACGCAGGCGTTTCGATTCGATGGTTGATCACCGTTATGCCTTTCGCGACGTGAGTGGCGGAGCTGAGCGAAGGTTGCTCTGGCCGGGCAGCCGACTCCGTTTGGAAGATCCGGCCATTGGCTGATCACTGCCCTGCTCAATACCGGGATTGTGATCTATTTTGATCGTGTGACGCCGATGGGCTGTTGTCAATGGATCACAACATCGGTATTACTGGAAGGAAAGGTCGGTTCACACGGCGCGAGTTGCGGGAAGAAGGTGCCGCCGGGGATGGTCGCTAAGCACAGACAGATCGCAGAAGACCTGCGGGCCGCTATCAGGTCCGGTGAATACCCTCCTGGGTCGCCGCTGCCGAGTCACCTGGAGTTGGTGGAACGCTACGGGGTCTCCCGCTCGACGGTGAACACCGCTCTCGGGTTCTTGGAGGCGGAACGACTCACCCGTGGCGTGCCTGGTCAAGGCGTGTTCGTCCTTGAGTGGCGGCCGGTCCGCGTCGCGGTAAGCCGGTATGCGGCCGTGCTGGAGCCCGGCGGGCAACTCGGCCCATGGGAGACCGCCTGCCAGCAGGCCGGAGTCAATGGTGCGATGGTCACAATCGGAGTCGATTGTGTACTTGCCTCCGTCGAGGTTGCTGCCGCGCTGGGTCTGGGCGAAGGCGCACAGGTGATCCGGCGCAGTCGTCACGCGATGATCGATCGCATGCCCGTCCAACTGCACACGGCCTTCTATCCGGCTGATCTGGTCGAGGGCACACCCCTTGCCGGGACGGCGAAGGTGGTCGGAGGCGTCTACGCGGCGATGCGCGCTGCGGGCTTCCTTCCCGCCGCTGCGGACGAGAAGGTGAGCACCCGCCCCGCCGACCATGACGAGGCGGCTCAGCTCGGGCTCCGTCAGGGAACGCCCGTCCTGACGGTGGACAGGGTCACCCGGGACGAATCGCGGCGCCCTCTGGAGTACCTGCGAATGATCATTGACCCCCACCGAATCGAACTTCTCTATGACGACCTCCCCCTAACACGTTCGTAGCTCGGTTGAAGATGTGTCACGGCAGAACATGAGGAATCGCTCTGTCGCATGAGCTGTATGAGTGACCTGACCCGGCTGCTTCAGGGTCGTTTGCCGGAAGTTCGGTGGGCGCGACCAGCCCGTGGTTACCCGTCCTGCGGCTGAGGTGCCCCGCCCGAGGATGGAAGGCGTCAGGCGGGGCACCGCCGGTCGCAACCAACGGGCGGAGCCCCCTCAGTTCAGGGGGTCGTGCGGTCGCGTCCGGTCCCGCGAGCGGCCCCGGAAGGCTTGCACCACCGCTCGCGGGATGGGAGGGCGCGGCAGCGCGGGACGGGGGCCACCGTGCCGCCGCGCCAGCTCATGGGGCGAAGGTCCGCCGGGCTCGCGAGCTGTGCGTCCGCTCGGCCTGGACGGCCAGCGCCGAGCCGAGCGCCTCAGGTGAGGTGGGAATGCTGACCCGCTCGACCCCGGCGTCCGCCTCTTCACGGCTGACAGGGGCGCGTCGGACGGCTCTCCACTCACCAGGGGTGTCCTGGTCGATGTGCCAGCCGGGGTAGGTCTGCGCGAGGACGGCGAGCTGGCGCTCCTCGCGCGGTATCACGCGTGTCGGGTCCAAGACGGACTCGTCGGGACTCACGGCATGCTCTGGTAAGGATGACGCGGGTTTTGTGCGGGGCCTACGGCGCGGCGGCGTGCGCCTGGGAAGCGGGGCCGCCGCGCCTGCTTGGGGGTGACCAGGGCGCTCACGCCGGGGGCGGACGCCTGGTGGGGGATGGCCAAGGTCATAACCGTCTCGTGCATCTGGGCTTCGAGGTCCTCGGAAGTAGCTGCCTGGACGATCACCGGTTCGGGTACTGGCCAGGCCGCGATGGCGTAGAAGCGGCGGCTGCCCGTGCCGTACAGGATGGTCCAGTTCGGCCATGCCTGGCTCAGGCGCTCGGCTTCGGCGCGGGCCGGGCCGTCCCACAGGCGAGGGGTGACGGTGGTGGGGACTAGGCCGTCGCGGTGCCGTCCGGAAGCGCGGCCAGAACGTCGCCTGATCACGATGCCACCCGTTTGGCTGCCTCCCGGGCGGCGTTTTCCTGCTGCTCGACC
Organism: Streptosporangium sp. CA-135522; assembly: GCF_050949235.1. Taxonomy (NCBI): domain Bacteria; kingdom Bacillati; phylum Actinomycetota; class Actinomycetes; order Streptosporangiales; family Streptosporangiaceae; genus Streptosporangium; species Streptosporangium sp. CA-135522. Next base: position 189,206 of record NZ_CP192027.1, on the reverse strand, counting down.
TCGGCGCGAAGCTCCTCGATGGTGTCGGCGTCCACCGTGCGGAAGGGGGGTTGGTTCAGGCCTGTGCCTCTTACCGAGCTGTCAGGGAAGGGTTTTTCGCGGCTGGCCCAGTAGCGACCGGCATCGCTGCGAATCACCCGCCAGCCGGGGATCGCGGGGTCGGGCATTGGGGATTTAACATCCTCCATGGATCGGACCTCCATCCGACCAAGGCCCCGTCCGGTCGTCGCAAGCGCCGGGCGGGTCCGCTTGTTTGGGGGGAAAGTGTTTGGAGCGTGCCGCGCGGAAAGGGCGGCCGTAGGTTGAAACAGCCCCGACTGCGCGACATCGGGGAAGTCCCGCTGACCGATGAGACATAACGCGGCATCCCCGTGCGGCTCCTGCTCGCCCCTCATGCGGTCACCGCCGCCATGATCATGTTGGCCGCGAGGTCATCGTTGGCCCAGACCCATTCGCTCCGCCGCCATAGCACCGACCACCACGGCCGCCAGGTGAAGACCCAGCCCCACGCGCGGCGGATGACCCGGACGCGGATCTCTACCCCGCCGGTGGACATGATCTCCAGCACCGGCGGACCGGAAGCGGGGATGACCAGCGAGTTGGATACGCCCAGGACACGCAGGTCCCAGCCCAGCCGTATCAGGTGGATGAACTGCTCTTGCGCAGAGGACACCGTCATAAGCCTGCCCTTCATCAGCTCAGTGAGCCCGAGCGGGAAGACGGCGGGGCATCGATCTTCCGTCGCCGCAACTGCCTTGCTCAGAGCTCAAACGGCAAAAGCCAAACCCCTTGGCCATCTCCGCCGAATCGGTCGCCTGCCCTGAGAAGATGCGGCAGGCTGTACACACAACATGATGCATACGAACTTGCGTGTATGCAACATGTTGCGTGTGCATCAGTGGTGATGATTCCGATACTCTTTGCCGCATGACTCAACGGCGACAAGCCCCAACCGCTCGTCTACGGCGGCTTGCGATGGAGTTGCAACAGCTCAGGGAGCGTTCAGGCTTGTCCCGCGAGCAGGTCGCGGACGCTACCGAGATCAACCGTGCCACCTTGTATCGAATCGAGACGGCGCAGGCGAAACCGCAGATTAGAACGCTGCGAGCGCTGCTCGAAACGTATGGCGTGCCGGAGAAGCACCGAAACGACCTGATCGCAATTCTCAGATCGGCGCAGGAAGAGAGTTGGTTGCAGGTCGCGTCGGAAGACTTGCCTGATCAGTACGCCACTTACATAGGGTTTGAGCAGGAGGCGAAAGGAATTCGTAACTACGAATCGTCGTTCGTCCCTGGTCTGCTCCAAACCGAGGCGTACGCACGCGCAGCGATCCCCGGTGGCGCTCCAGAGTTGCCAGCAACGGAGGTCGAGAGTCGGGTAACAGTCCGGATGGCTCGTCAGGCGAAGCGTGACCCGTCACCGGCGATTGAGGCGATCATCGACGAAGCGGCGTTGCGTCGTCACGTTGGTAGCCTTGTGATCATGCGTGAGCAGCTACAGCGGTTGCTTGACGAAAGCGAACAGGCTCACGTGACGTTGCAGGTGATTCCGTTCGAGGCTGGCGCGCATCCAGGAATGCATGGATCGTTTGTCATCCTTCAGTTCGCCGACGATGTTCGTGATGTGGTCTACATCGAGGCGAGCACAACGGACCTGTTTTTGAACAGCGAGAACGACGTGAGACGATATAACCTGATGTTTGAGCACCTCCGAAGCGTCGCACTCAGTCCGGAAAAGACTCGTGACCTCATAGCTTCTGTGCTCGTAGATGTAAGGGTGAGAGGAGGTGCGGGCGATGCGTGAAGACCTTGATCTGTCCCGTGCTGAGTGGCGGACCAGTAGTTTTAGCGGCTCGAACGGGCAATGCGTACAGGTGGCTTTCCTTGGCGAGCATGTCGCTGTGCGCGACAGCAAGGACGCAGAGGGTCCGGTGTTGGTTTTTACTCCTGGTGAATGGAAAGCCTTTGCTGGAGGCGTCCGTCTAGGAGAATTTGAAATACCCGCGAGCTGACCTAGCAGCAACTTCAAAGACCCGCTAATCCCTCCGGATCGGCGGGTTCTTTTATGTCTTCACTTCACTGGCAAGAGGCTGAAGCTCTTGCCTCCGACGGGGGCGCTCCGGGATGAGGGGAGACGGGGCGCCGGGCCCGATGGAAGGCCGCCACCGGCTCAGCCCGGCCAACTCGGTCTCAGCCAGGCGGATCTGCCCGCGGAGCCTGTCGATACGGTGCCTGCCGTCGGTGGCGATGGCGCGGGCCCGCTGCAGGCGATCCTCGGTCTGGCGGGCGTGGGTGATCCGGCCGACCTGCTCGGCGAGCTCGGCGCGGCGCTGGCCGATCTGGGTCTCCGCGGATCCGCCGCCATGCTCGCGCACCTGGCGCAGGTGTGCGTTCGCCGTGGTCAGGGCAACGGACGCCGTGGTGGCCTTAGCCGCGAGGTCGTTCACGCGCTGGGTCAGCGCGGCCTCGCCGAGCAGGCCCAGCCCATACGGGGTGCGTGCCAGCTCCAGCAGCGCGGCCTCCCGCTGCACGACGGCCGCGTTCTCGCGCTCGGTCCTCTCCGCATCGATGCGGGCCTGCCCCGACACGATGGGAGCGGGGGCGGCGATCGGTTCGGGCTCGGGCGTCAGGAAGGAATCGGCCCGCTCGATCTCTTCGGCCCGGCTGCGGGGCTCGCCGTAGCGGAGCTGGTCAGCCTCGGACTCCAGCACGGTGCGAGGCAGATACAGGTGCGCGCTGATCTGATCGCGGGTCAGCGCCGAATACAACGTGTGCGCATCCAGGGTCATGCCGTAGATCCAAGCGTGGTGGGTGGTCTGGCTCTGGCCGACGGCCACCCTCATCGCGGTGCCGTGCGAGAGCCCACCGGCGGCGATGCAGGTCGGGCTGAGCGTCTCCCGCTGGATCTGCCAGCCGTCAGGCGTCTGCCGGCACGCGCTGATGCCGGCCGTGGTGGTGGCGTTGATGGGTGGGGCGCAGGTGAAAGCCAGCCGTAGCCGCTGGTCGATGGCGATGCCTACCGTCCCGGCCTCGTACCCGATCCCTTCGTCGGGCAGGATCAGAGGCCGGGTGTGGCGTTCCCCCCGGGGCGTGGACACCCGGTTTCATGCAGCCAGTACGGCCATCCTAGCGAGCCGATCTTCGTAGACGGCCGACGGCCGGAGGGAGGTTCCCGATCGCCGAGTGCCTGCGCCGGTGGTTGTACCAGGCGATCCAGCGGAAGATCTCGGTCCGGGCCTCGGCCTCGTTACTCCAGCGGCGCTTCTTCCTGCCATGTAGCGGTTCACGCTTGAGGGTGGCGTTGAACGCCTCGGCCAGGGCGTTGTCCAGACACGTCCCGGTCCTGCCGCTCGATCGGCGGATCCCGTTCGTGTCGCAGAGCCTGGCGAACTCGGCCGACATGTACTGACATCCGCGGTCCGTGTGAAAGATCATCCCGTCTGCGCGGCCACCACCGCGAGCACGCACCGCCGCCTCCAGCGCGTCGCTGACCAACCCGGTGCGCAGGTGGTCGGCGATCGACCAGCCGATCAGGCGTCGTGAGCCGATATCGATCACCGTGGCGAGATAGAGCCACGAGTCACCGACCGGTAGATAGGTAATGTCCCCACACCACCGTCGGTCGGCATCACCGGGCGTGAAGTCGCGTTCCAGCAGGTCCGCAATCGGCGGGGCGCCCTCGTCGGGAATCGTGGTCCGCCTGCCTCTGCGCAGGTGCAGTCCGACGATGTTGTGAACGCGCATCAGCCGGGCGATCCGCTTCTTGTTGATGCGCTCACCGGCCTCGCGCAGTTCAGCAGTGATCCGCGGGGAACCGTTCATGCCGCCGGATGCGGCGTGCAAGCGCCGGATCTCGGTGACGATCCGCTCATCCTCGGCGGCCCTCACCTGACGGGCCGGCTCGCGGGCCAGCCAGGCGTAGAAGGCGCTGCGGCGCACGTTCAGGACCCGGCACAACCGCTTGACCCCGTAGACGAGGCGGTGGGCGGAGATGAACCCGAAGCGGCCACTCAACGATCCATCTCCTTGGCAAAATAGGCGGCCGCCTTGCGGAGGATCTCCTTCTCGGTCTCCAGCTCGGCCACCCGCTTGCGCAGCCGCGTCAGCTCTTCGCGTTCGCTGCGGGCCAGGCCGGTCCCGGCCTCGGCCTCGGTGTTTTCGGCCTCGCGCACCCACACACGCAGCGTCTCGCGGTTCATCCCGAGTTCCCGTGCGACGTCGGCGCAGGTCCGGCGTGATTCACGGACCAGGCGTACCGCGTCCTTCTTGAACTCCTCGCCGTACTTCGACGGACATGCCACCTCGAACACTCCCCTTCATGGAACAAGATCCATTGTCAGGGGTGTCCACACCGAAGGGGAAACCTCAGAGGCCGATGTGCCTGGCGGTCGGTGCGCAAGATGTTGGCCAGGACGAGTGCGTCGGCGTGGTCGGACTTGGCCCGTGCAACACTGCGGCGTTCCCGATATCGGGATGCAGCCATGGGAGCCACCGATTCGCGGATGGTAAGTCTCGATACACGCGTAGTGATCGCAACACAAAGCTGTCTTGCCACCCTCTTGACAACTCGCGATACATGTGCGGAATAGCATCCAACGAAGCCTGCGATTCCACTTGACCGATTTGACAGGGAATGCTTAACCTAGTCGAGGTGATCATCGCAGGGAATTCAATATACAAGCAGAGAGAGGGAACGTCATGAATAGAGATGCCTTTACATATGAGGCGTCTTCCTTACCAGTGACGCCCTGGATACGTTGAGGATTCACGCAAGGTCGTCGGCGGACTCTCCCCGCTCCAGCATTCGCACGGCATACAACCGCTCTTCGAAGGCGGCTCTCCGATCGTAGGGGGCAGCAGCCTTACGCAGTCACTCTAATACTCTTATTGACGATCCTGTTTAGTTTGTATGCGTAGCGAGTCATGGGTAGGAATCTCTATATGGACGCACCGGCTGAGACTGAGACAGATGCGTGGTTTTTTCTGGCGCTGCCTGACCACGATGCGGCCGCATCCATAGCGGATCGGGTCTTACCCCGCTCCACAGTGGCTGTCGACCATCCCTCTGGCCGTCCGTGGCTGCTCGGGTGTCTGCCATCGAACCAGGTGGTGGTGCACGGCGATGGCCCCAATCGGTTGGCGCTTGTCGGTTCGACTGCGGTCACTCCAGAGCAGCTTGGCAAATTGAGCAACAACGCCAGATCCGTGGGCGACTTGACGGAGTTATCGGCACAGTTCGCTGGAAACTACTGCGTTATCGCGACACTCGGGGGACAGATTTACGCCCAAGGTTCGGCTTTGGGCGTGCGCAGGGTCTTCCATGCGCTGATCGATGGTATGCGGGTGATCGCGGACAGGGCGGATGTACTGGCCGAGCTCGGGGGGCTGTCTATGGACGACACCGCGCTTGCCCTGCGGCTACTGCCCTCGCTGCCCCACCCACTCGAGGAGATTCCACTGTGGCACGGGCTGCATCACGTCGCCCCGGAGGACTACGTCACCGTGGACCGTGATGGCCGCGGCTGGAACACCGGCACCTGGTGGCAACGACCCGAGCCACGGCTGTCCCGTGCCGAGGGGGCGCGGAAGCTGCGCGCCGCAGTGGAGGCGGCCGTTGAGGCCCGCACGGCGCCCGGTGCCCTGATCTCCTGCGACCTCTCGGGCGGCCTGGATTCCACCCCGGTGTGTTACTTCGCCGCGCAAGGGCCGGCGGGTGTGCTCGCCAGGACCTTGTACAACGACGACCCCGGCGGACTAGAAGACCTCAAATGGGCCCACCGGGCTCTCCCCTCCATGCCGGGAGTGCGAGAACACGTCGTTGAGTCGACGGATGATATGCCGCACTTCTTTGGCGGGTTACTGGATGTGCGCGATCGGCTTGACGAGCCGACTCAAGCCGCGATGGCGGGGCCGCGGATCTCATACGGCCTCCGGGACGACGCGGCCCGGGGGATTGCCATCCGTCTCAACGGTCTCGGTGGGGACCACTTGCTGCGGGGAATGGGCTGCTGGGAGCACACTCTGTTTCGCAGTCGGCCGCTGTTGGCCTGGCGCAGGGCCCGTGCGATGCATGTGGCCCACGGTCACGGCATCGGCACCACAGTGCGCGAGCTGCTGGCCCGCGACTCGTACCGCGAATGGCTACGAAAAGCCGTCACGAATGCGCTCGGCGGCAGCGCGACGCCCGAGCTTCCACGGATCAGCGACTGGTCCATGCCGCTAGGGCTGCCGCCGTGGCTGTCGGCCGACGCCCGCGATGTGGTAGCCGCGAAGCTCCGCGACGTCACTCGCGTGGCCGAGCCGCTCGGGCCCGATCGTGCGGCGCACTGGGAGCTGTTCACACTGCGAGTCGCTGCGCGCCTTGTCCGCGGTACCAGCCAGCTTGGCCCCCGCTGCGGCGTCGTATACGACGCCCCACTGCTCGACGATCACGTCGCCGAGACGGTCCTGGCCGTGCGGCGCGAGGAGCGCGATACCCCCGTGGAGTGGAAGCCGTTGATGAAGGCCGCCATGCGTGGCCTGCTGCCTGACGAGTACCTGCGTCGCACGACGAAGACAGGCGGATCGGCGCAGGCCGTGCGTGGCTTCGCCGCTCATCACGAGGATCTTCGTGCATTGTGCGACAGTTCGGGGCTGGCAAGCTCGGGCCTGATCGACATGACCAAGCTGGCCGAACAAGCCCGACCCGACCCGAAGACCAGGCCGCCGCACGAGATCAACAAGGCCTTCAATATGGCGATGTTCCTGTGTAACCAGACCCGCCTAGGAGAACGGCGAGGTTGAAACGACATGAGCGGGAAACGATGATGACAACCCCTCCCTCGTTCAGAGACGGGATCTCGCGAGCGCACACGGATTACGGCGATGTGATCCTCGATGAGATCAGCGGGCACTACTGGCACGCGAACCCCACTGCCGCACTCGTCTTGGAGACCATCGAACACGGCGGTGACGCAGCGGATGCAGCAGGCCGGCTTGTCGCCGAGTTCGGTGTCGACTCGAGCGTGGCACGTGCGGACGTCGACGAACTGCTCAGCCGCTTGCGGAAGCTGGGAGTGCTGCGATGAGCGAGCTCCTTCCGGAAGTCCCTGCCCAGGTGGCGCTGCCCAACAGGCTTCTCATCAGCCTGATCGTGCCCACCGCCAGGGTTCTCAGCCGCAGGCCGCCGCGTCGGCTGCGCCGATTGTTCGGTCGGCTGGCCGCGGGCGCTCGCCCGGCAAGCTACGCGGAAGCCCAGCTGGTGATAGATCAGCTTCTCACGACAAGCCCACAGTGTCGAGGGGGCTCCTCGTGTCTGGTCCGCTCGATCTCGGCGCTGCTGCTGTGCCGCTCCCGGGGGATCTGGCCGACCTGGTGCGTCGGGGTGGTCGCCACTCCCCCCTTCGCCGCACACGCCTGGATCGAAGCCGACGACCAGATCGTCGGCGAACCCGTGGCCCGCGAGTACTTCCGCACATTCTTCACCGTGCCTGCAGACGCGTAGACAGAGGTGTCATACGGCCGCGCCAAGGGTCCAGAGCCAGTAGCAAGAGAGGATTGTCGAAAGGCGGCGACAAAATGAGCACCGCGGAGTATGAAGCCCCCGCCGTTGTGGAACTGGGGACCTCTAAGGCGAGAACCGGCGGGATCGGTTGCCCGATGACAAGGTGATCTTTTCGCGTGGTGAACTCCTTTCTCGCCAAAGCTAAGCCGAAGCTTCCGATTCTTCACCGCGCCTATAGAGCTCGGTGAATCACAGCTCGGGCGACCGCAATGGGTGTCCCGAGTCTTGAGCAATCAAGGAGTTACGAAAAGGAGGTGAAAAATGAACACCACGGAGTATGAAGCCCCTGCGGTTACGGAGCTGGGCGAGTTCTCCCTGGAGACTGGCGCTGGCTGGGGTTTTCAGGACGAGTGCTGGGTGCCCTTCTCTGACAGAGAAACCTGTTAAGAGTCTCAGCCGTTAGAATGCTGGAGGCCTCCTAAAGCAACCAGTCTACAAAGAATTCTGGTTAGTTGGATCGGATTCTCTCGAACGAGCTCGTTGTGGGGCGGACTCGACCGTCCCACAACGAGCTCCCCCCTGTGCGTGGGTACAACAGAGTCGGCCGACAATACAGGTGAGGACATCGGAGATGAGATGCCACAGGTAAGGGACGGCCATACGGCGGCATGCGAGAGGACTGTAGCCACTGCTGTGGCAGGAAAAGACTCTCACTACGCGGAAAAGAGCAGGTCAGATCTGGTCGTCGAAACTCGTGGGCTGCGGATGCGTTACGGCATCACCGATGTGCTCCACGGAGTGGATCTGCAGGTATACCAGGGTGAGGTGGTGGCCCTCCTCGGACCGAATGGGGCGGGCAAGACGACCACTATCGAGATCTTGGAAGGGCTTCGGAAGCGCTCCGCTGGTCATGCACGCGTCCTGGGGACTGACCCGGAGGAAGGAGACGAAGCATGGCGCGCACGCCTGGGCATCGTTCTGCAGTCCTGACGTGATCATCAGCGGTGGCGGGTTCGTGAACTGCTCGGTCACCTTGGCCGCTACTACGCCCCCTATGGGACGGCGGGGCGGTCAAGACCCTACGACACGGACAAGCTGATCGCTCGTCTCGGATTGACCGAGCAAGCGAACACGAGGATCGGGAAGCTCTCTGGCGGACAACGTCGGCGATTGGACGTTGCCATCGGCCTCGTCGGCAAGCCAGAGCTGCTATTCCTAGACGAACCTACCGTCGGCTTCGACCCTCATGCCCGGCAGGAATTCCACGATCTAGTGCATAGGCTGTCCAGCCAGGAAGACACCTCGATCATACTCACCACCCACGACTTGGATGAGGCGGAGAAGCTTGCCAACCGGATCCTCATTCTGGTGGGTGGGAAGATCGTGGCCGCTGGAACAGCTGCACAATTGGGCAGACAGGTTTCTGGTAAGACGGAGGTCCGGTTCACGCATAGCGGTAGGTCGCATGTGCATTCGGTCGAGGATGCCACCGAATACGTGAGAGAACTGTTCGCTCGCTATGGCAGGGAAGTCAAGGACTTGGAGGTACACAGACCTCGCTTGGAGGATATCTATCTGACCGTGGTCCGCGAGTTCGAGTCCGGTCGGCATGTCGCATCACAGAGCGCGAGGATGGAGGTGGGACCGTGAACCCCCGCGTGATCGCCTTTCGTACGGGGCTGGCCCGCGGCTGGATCGAGTTCCGGCACAATCGCGCGCAAGCCTTCGGCTATGCGTTCTTCCCCGCCCTCGCGCTGACCGTGATGTGTGTCATGCGCGGCAACACGGTTGCAGGGACGGGTGTCTCTCTCGGTACACGCGCGATTCCAGGAATCATTGCGATGAACGTCGTCTTTACCGGACTAACGCGGCTGGCTTCGGCGCTGATGATGGAACGCGAGGATGGTACGTTGCTACGGGCGAAAGCCACGCCGAACGGCGTTCTCGGCTACCTCACCGGCAAGGTGGTCAGCCAAGCCGCAATGATTATCGCCACATCGCTCATCGTGATGATTTCAGCGGGATTCCTGTTCGAGGGACTGCGGCTGAATAGCATTGCGGCCTGGCTGACGCTGGTCTGGGTAATGACACTCGGCATGGTCGCGACGCTACCGTTCGGGGCGACCGTCGGCTCCCTCTTCAAGAACCCCCTGAACCTCAGGTATATCTCGTTGCTGACCATGGGACTAGTGGCGATCTCCGGCGTCTTCTACCCTTTGGGCGCCCTACCTCAATGGATACAGTGGATTGGGCAGATATTCCCACTCTACTGGATCAGCCTCGGGATGCGCTCAGCAATGCTGCCCGACGCGCCTGTCGCCACCGAGATCGGCGCTTCCTGGCGGTTCCTGGAGACGTCCGGAGTGCTCAGAGCATGGGCGATCTTCGGATTCGTGGTCGCCCCCGCCATACTGCGTCGCATGGCCCGGCGTGAGTCCGGATCCAGCGTGACTTCTCGACGCGAGAAGAGGCGGCAACCATCCGCATAGGCGCCACTGACGTCACTGCGGCTCGATGGTGGGAGCCCTCGTTACTTATCGGGGTGCGGAGCCTTGTCATACACGATTCGGAGGTGCTTTCATGACGCGCCGGCGCTGGGTGCTTGCCTATAACGCCGATTGCCGCCGATGCCGGACAATTGCCTCGATGGTCACGGATACGTGTGAGGAAGTCGTACAGCTCCTGCCACTGTCCGACCCCGAGGTCGCGTCATGGCGTCAACGGTCACGCCTTTCAAAGACCGAGTGGGTGCCGACTCTGTTCACCGTCTCCGAGACGCGAGTGCGCGCGTGGACCAGATCTTCGCTGGCGATAGCCCTGGCTGTACGACTCGGCCCCCGACGCGTGGTACGACTGCTCAACGCGCTAAGCGAGGCTCAGGAGAGCGGCACGCCCGGCGGGAGCCGGCTCATGGTCGGCCTGCGTGAAGCATTCCGGTTGGCCAGGGCGCCGGCCGTGCCAGGAGACGACTCAGCCACCGCGCAAGCTCGGGCATGGATAGCGGCGAACAGGGGACATCTGCCACAGACGTACGCCGACATCATCGCATTCTCTGCTGTCTATCGACGGCTACTCTTTGCCGAACTGTCGCCCATCGCCAAGGGGGCTTTCTGCCGAGACCACCTGGACGCCTACGCGGAGGGACGGGCGGGCGAGTTGTCTCCACAGCAAACGATGGCACTTAAACGAGCAAGGGCCGTTCTTGGTAACCCCACCGCGTTTGCAGAACCTCGATCGGAGGCCACGAAACGTCGGATGGAAACCACGCAAGCAGAGCTCCGAACATCGTTCAACGATGACGAAATGCGCGACATCTTCGGAATATTCCGGGCTGCCTGACGCAGAGAGTTCATCACCTTGAATACCCCGCATCGAACCTTTCATCCTCTGGACGGAGTTCTGTGACGACGAACGATCTGCCCCAGTTGCCCTTTCCGTGCCCGGACGTGTTGACCGTGTCGCCTATCTACGCGGAGCTCCGGCGTGCGGGGCCGATCAGCCGGGTCAGTACACCAGCGGGTGCCCCGGCCTGGCTGGTGACGGCGCACGCGGAGGCGCGGTCCCTCTCCGGCGACCCACGGCTGAGGCGCTCGCGCCCTGAGTCGGAGAAGGCCGCGCGCATCTCCGGCACAGCCCTGAACGGCAGTCATGTCGGCGATCACAAGACGGAGGAGGCGTTCCACGCCCGCATGCGTCGGCTGCTGGTCCCGGCGTTCGCCGCCAAGCGCATGCTGGCACTAAGCGAGCGCATCGAAGAATTGGTGGTCGAGCGGCTGGACGCCATGGCGGAGGCGTACGACCAATCTCCCGACGGGGTCGTGGACCTCCACCGCCATCTGGCGGCACCGCTGCCCATCGCGGTGATCTGTGAGCTGTTCGGAGTGTCGGAGGAGGAGTACTTCCGCGGCCTGTCGGCCCGGATGGGTGCCTCGGCCACCGGTGGCGACGCACAGCAGACCTGGGCCGAGTTCGCCGCGTACATGCTCCGGCAGGTCGCGGCCAAGCAGGATGATCCCGCCGAGGACATCCTGTCCGACCTGGCCAGGGCCAAGGCCGCCGAGTCCGATTTCACCGAGGAAGAGCTGATCATCATCGCGGTCGGCATCCTCTTCGCCGGCCGCGAGAGCACGGCCGGCTTTATCGACTTCGGCGCCCTCTGGCTCCTATCCGACCCGCGACGGCTGGACGCGGTGGTCGCGGACCCCGGGCGGGTGGAGGGAACGGTGGAGGAGATCCTCCGGCTCTCCGCGCCCAGCAACTTCGGCCTGCGCCGCTACGCGCACGAGGATGTTGAGATCGGCGGGGTCACCATCGCCCGCGGCGACGCCGTGATGATCTCCAGTGCGGCCGCCAACCGCGATCCCAATGTCTTCCCTGATCCGGACCGGTTCGACCCCAGCCGCAGCCCCAACCCCCATCTCACGTTCGCACACGGCGCCCATTTTTGCATCGGCGCGAGCCTGGCCCGCATCGAACTCCGCGCGGCATTCACCGGCCTGCTCGCCCGGTTCCCCGGCATCCGCCTGGCCGTGGGACTCGACGAGATCAAGCCCCGGACGGATGCCTTCGGGGTGACCGGAGTTCCCGTCACCTGGTGACCGAAGTGAACCGGGGAACCGGGGAAACGGGGAAACGGGGAAACGGGAGAATCCCTATGCTGTGATGGACGCACTCAATACGCTCGGCACCGAGTTTCCACAGCTGCCGTTCCCGCGTCCGGGTGCATCGAGCCTCTCTCCCATCTATGACGAGCTCCGCGGCCTTGGCCCGGTCAACTGGGTCCGTACATCCGCCGGTGACCTGGCGCGGCTGGTGACCGGGTACGAAGAGGCCCGGGCCTGTTCAGCGACACGCGCCGACGGGGCCGTTCCAGCCCGGCGCCGGAGGAGGCAGCCAAGCTCCCCGACGCCGCTATCATGGGCGCTTTCGTGACCTCTCCGACCGGATAAACTCCATGACCAGGGGAGGCGACGCCAGAAAGCGTTCGCCGAGTTCGGCGGGTACACGCTCGGGCCCTGCACGTCCGTGACAACTTGCGGGTCAAAGAGGTCAAACTTGCCGCTGACCTCGGCCGCCGGTGGATCATCTGCCACAACCCCATCGAAGCCGAGTGCGACCAGGCCCGCCTCCAGGAACAACTGGAGGCGATCACCGCGGAACTGGACTGGATCCGCCACCACTCGCGCTGCTGATGCCGCCAAGGCGAAGGCCAAGGCCGCTCAGCAGGGCAAGAAGAAGGCTCCCCGGCCATCGGATGGGCCGCACCGCAAGGCCGAATGCGCGTTGCGCGATCACCCGTCCCTGGGCCGGTGGCTCAAGCAGCACCCGACGGCCGGGCGCCTGTCCATCGATGCGGCGAAGGTCAAGGCCAACTACGACGGCAAGTACCTGATCGCCACCTCCGACCCCGAGCTGAGCCCCGAGGACATCGCCCCGGGCACAAGAACCTGCTCCAGGCCGGAGCGGCCTTCCGCACCATGAAGACGACCTTGGACCTACGACCCGTCTACCACCGGCTGGAGCAACGCATCATCGCTCACGTGCTGTTGTGCTGGCTGGCGCTGCTGCTCATCCGCGTCGCCGAACGCCGCACCGGGCAAACCTGGCGCACCATCAACCGCGAGCTGAGGCGCGTGCATCAGGTCACCCTATCCGGCCCGCCGGACGGCTCCAGCAGACCACCCGCCTCACCCCGCCCAAGCCCAGCTCTACAAAGACTGCGACGTCGCAATGCCGCCAAAGATGAGCGGTCTGCAACCCGCCGAATAGGCCCTGAGCAGGGATAAAGCTTCTCGAAGGTGTGGACACACGCCTCCGAGGCCGATTGCACCCGTTTCCCCAGGTTAAGTACGCAATCCAGAGCTCTCGTCTGCCCACCAACTGCGAAACTCGGGTGTCCGACCCCGAGGTCGCGTCATGGCGTCAACGGTCACGCCTTTCAAAGACCGAGTGGGTGCCGACTCTGTTCACCGTCTCCGAGACGCGAGTGCGCGCGTGGACCAGATCTTCGCTGGCGATAGCCCTGGCTGTACGACTCGGCCCCCGACGCGTGGTACGACTGCTCAACGCGCTAAGCGAGGCTCAGGAGAGCGGCACGCCCGGCGGGAGCCGGCTCATGGTCGGCCTGCGTGAAGCATTCCGGTTGGCCAGGGCGCCGGCCGTGCCAGGAGACGACTCAGCCACCGCGCAAGCTCGGGCATGGATAGCGGCGAACAGGGGACATCTGCCACAGACGTACGCCGACATCATCGCATTCTCTGCTGTCTATCGACGGCTACTCTTTGCCGAACTGTCGCCCATCGCCAAGGGGGCTTTCTGCCGAGACCACCTGGACGCCTACGCGGAGGGACGGGCGGGCGAGTTGTCTCCACAGCAAACGATGGCACTTAAACGAGCAAGGGCCGTTCTTGGTAACCCCACCGCGTTTGCAGAACCTCGATCGGAGGCCACGAAACGTCGGATGGAAACCACGCAAGCAGAGCTCCGAACATCGTTCAACGATGACGAAATGCGCGACATCTTCGGAATATTCCGGGCTGCCTGACGCAGAGAGTTCATCACCTTGAATACCCCGCATCGAACCTTTCATCCTCTGGACGGAGTTCCGCAGATCACAGCATGATCCCGCGGCTACCCGGCGAGTGGAGAGTCGGATCAGGCCGCCTCGTCCTTGGGCTTGGGAGCTGGAGCCAGCCGCACGCGGCCGGGGTGAGCCTCCTCGTCGGGGAAGACCCACTTCCGGAACGCCCAGAAGCGGAAGACCATGGCGATCAGCGTGCCAATGACCTGCGCGCTCATGAAGTCGGCAATCTCCTGGGTGACCAGGCTCACGTCCGGGGTCTCCAGTAGGAACACGTACCGGGAGATCCATAGCGGCACGGAGCTGAGCACCAGACCGACACCACTGACCAGGAAGAACAGCACCGCCTCGTGATGGCGCTCGCGACCACCCCTAGTCCGGAACGACCATTCACGGTTCAGCACGTAGGACACGATTGTCGCCACGAGCACCGCGATGACCTTCGCGGTCACCGGCTTCGGTTCCAGAATGGTCAGCTTCAGCCCATAGAACACCGTGTTGTCCACCAGGAACGCTGTTCCACCTACCATCGTGAACTTAAGCAGCTCACGGTGCTTCAGCACCAAGGCGTGCAGCGGTCCCGGCAATCTTGCGAGTATTGCGTTTGCTATTTCGAAGCATCCCAATCTTCTCACCAGCCGGACACTCTAGTCTCAAGACTCACTGGCACGCCTTTCCGCCTCGAGCGGCTGGAGCCGCACTGGACGACATCTGGTATCAATCCTCACTCACACCACAGTCGAGTACTTCGCGGTGGAGCATCCGTCAGGGGCCCGGACCGTCTCGGTGACCGGATGAGCCACCCAGCAAACTCCAGCCCGGACACGACGTTGGGATGAGTCCCAACCGAAAGCGGATGATCAATCCGATCAGGCGCCCACCATACATTCGTTCCATTGCGCCCCACCACTCTATTGGGCCTGATCCGCCACCACATCGCCTGGCGCAACCGCGACAGCCTGACGCGCACGCCGGACCGTAAGCAAGGTAGCCACGGCCTGACGCGGCGATAGCGAGGTTAACCTCGATGACTCAGCCTCGATGACTCAGGGGACAGTCGTCTCGATTGAGTTGTGTGGCGCGGCGAAGGTTTCCGCCTGATCGTTTTTCTCTCGTGTGCCGGGGTGCGGGTGGCCGACCGAGGCGCTCGGTGGGCGGCGGTTTCCACAGGGCCGCGCGGCTGCCGGTCGCTCCTTCCTGTTCTCGGTGGGACACATTCGTGCTGGTCAGGTGGCTGTTGGCAGGGCGCATAGGCGCTGCCAGCAGACTAAAGACGTTCTTCCACGGCGAGGTGGCGCTGATCTTCAGGGTCCGCTGGCGGGCATGCGTGACCAACCGGGCGGGCAGGTGCCACAGGCGGTAGCGGAGAGTTGGGGGCTCAGCGCGGGCCAGCTCAGCAGCGTCGTACAGACCGAGCAGCCGGGCCCAGGCATCGACGTCGGCGGCAAGATTGGCCGCGAGGACCCATCCGACGTTGACGTTCCAGTCAATAGTGGCGTTCCCCCCGAGGTGTGGGCACCCGGTTTCATACAGCCAGCGCCGTCATCTTAGCAAGCCGATCTTCATACACGGCTGGAGGTAGGTTCCCGATCGCCGAGTGCCGTCGACGGTGGTTGTAGCGAGCGATCCATCGGAAGATCTCCGTGCGGGCGTCGGCCTCGTCGTTCCAGCGGCGTTTGCCCTTGCCGTGCAGCAGTTCGCGCTTGAGGGTGGCGTTGAACGCCTCGGCGAGCGCGTTGTCCAGGCATGTGCCTGTCCTTCCGCTCGATCGGCGGATGCCGTTGGCGGCGCAGAGCGCGGCGAAGTCGGCCGAGGTGTATTGACAGCCGCGGTCGGCATGGAAGATCACGCCGGTGGCGTGGCCGCCGCGGGCCCGCACCGCCGCTGTCAGCGCGTCGCTGATCAGCTCGGTACGCAGGTGGCCGGCGATCGACCAGCCGATCAGCCGGCGTGATCCAATGTCGATGACGGTGGCCAGGTATAGCCAGGAGTCGCCGACCGGCAGGTAGGTGATATCGCCGCACCACCGCTCGTCGACCGCGCCCGGGCTGAAGTCGCGCTGGAGCAGGTCGGACACGGCGGCAGCCGCCGGGTCGGGGATGGTGGTCGGCCTGCCCTTGCGCAGGTGCAGGCCGACGATGCTCGCCTGGCGCATCAGGCGGGCGACCCGCTTGGCGTTGACAATCTCTCCGTCGTCGCGCAGGTCGGCGGTGATCCGAGGTGAGCCGTGGGTCCCATCCGAGTCGGTGTGAAAGGCCCGGATCTTCTCCACGATCCGCTCGTCCTCGGCCGCTCTGGCCTGGCGGGCGGGTTCCCGCTTGAGCCAGGCGTAGAAGGCGCTGCGCCGGACGTTCAACACCCTGCACAGCCGCGCGATGCCGTAGCCGGCGTGGGCAGAGATGAACCTGAAGCGGCTGGTCAACGATCCATCTCCTTCGCAAAATAGGCGGCTGCCTTGCGGAGGATCTCTTTCTTGGTCTCCAGCTCGGCGACCCGCTTGCGCAGCCGGGCGAGTTCATCGCGCTCGGTTTTGACCAGGCCCACACCCGACTCGCTGTCGGTGGTTTCGGCCTCGCGCACCTAGGTGCGCAAGGTTTCGCGGTTCATCCCGAGTTCCCGCGCCACGTCGGCGCAGGAACGGCCCGTCGTGCGGACCAGCCTCACCGCGTCTTGCTTGAACTCATCGCCAAACTTCGACGGTCGTGCCACCCGAAGGCTCCCCTCTATGGAACAAGATCCATTGTCAGGGGTGTCCTCACCTCGGGGGAAACCTCAGTCTATGACCGTGAACCGGACCCTCAGCGCCTGGGGTATGAGCGGATTATCGCCGGCCGGGCAGAGACCTACGGGCAGCTGTTCGACCTGGACGCGATCAGCTCGGCCTACGCCGAGGCCCTGCCCGATGACATCGCCCAGCTGCACATCGCCGCCCTGCAGGAGCACCGCGATATCCGGGTGGGAACCTACGCCTCGGCCGATCTCCTGCTGGAGCACGCTCCGCTGCCCATCCAGGGCTTGACGCTCGGCCATCCGGTGGCCATGACCCTCATGCAGGCGTGGGATGCGGTGGCGCTCATCCCCGTACCCACACCACGGCATGCGGAAAGTCCAGTGGCGGCATCAAAGCCGACCTGCCGCAGGCCGGACATCCCGGTATGCGAGCACGAGGGGCGCCACGCATGGATCGGCGAGGTCGACGGAGCGCTCAGCGACGAGCTGCTGAAATTCACTCAGGTTTACTACTCCACGGATTTCCTGATCCAGGGAAAGCCGAGCAGCCTCGATGATCTGCTCGGCCGCCCCTACCTGATCGCGGTGACCTACCGCCGCTACGTGGCCACTCCCATCCTGCTGCGGCGCAAGATCAGCGCGGAGTTGCATCAGTTGATCTGCTGCCTGCTGCGGGGGATGGATAAGCGCGATGATGAGGATGAGCAGGTCCCCGGGCGGCTGCAGGGCCCTGAGCGCCTGCACGCGGAGGCCAGGATCAACCAGGCGTTCCTGTCGTCTGTGTAAAAGATTTGCGAAACCGCGGCAAGCTTCTCAAGCCGATCGGGCCAGCAGCTCGTCGATACGCGCGATGGCCGCTTGGACCAGGGCCAGGTGCCGCACTGGCACCGACGCTGGTGCTGCTGCTGCCAGCGGCGGGGCTGGGGCTGGGGCCTGGGGTCGGATAGCGCTGAGCACCACGGTCGCCTCCTGATCAGGGTCGTCATGGCGATTGGGAGCCGGAACGTAGGGCGGTGGCCAGACCCATTGCGATATGACAACCTGCGTGACAGGCGGCAGATGGCCTCGCCCAGCAGGTGGAGCCGGAAGCTCGGGTCGGTGATGGCGGCCCTTCGGACGGGACGGTTCAGGACTGGGCGGCATGGTCATCGACGTTCTCCTGAAAGATGATCAGTTCAGCGGTGGCGGTTCGGTCGGCCCGCTGCAGGGTGGTTCGGTCTCCACGGGCGGAGGCGAGGGGAGGGCGGCGCAGGCGGCTCACTCGGTCCGAGATAGGGCACGGGTGTCGGTTTCGGAGTGCGCACCACCGGCGCGACCGTGGTGGTCCGCGATCGCGGCGGCCGCATTGGCACAGTCGCTTGAGTCATCGTCATGGCATCTCCTGATGCGGCATCGGCAGGCAGGCGGGTCCTCACGGCACCGGCGGCGGGTCGCTGGGCCCGGTGTATGGCGGCTCGGTCGCCGTGGTGGGCGCGGGCTCGGCCGACGGCACCGGCGGCGCCTCGCTGGGCCCGGTGTTGGGCAAAGGAGCGGCGCTCAAGGTCGGTTTGGGCTTGGTGGTGGGCCGGGTGCTGCGGGTGGGCGAAGGGGTGGGCTCGGCGGAGCGGTGCGGCCGGGCCGGGCGGGTGATGGGCTGGCGGGTGGGGCGGACGGTGGGACGACGGGTCGGCGAAGGCGCCATCGACGGGGTCGGCGAAGACATCTTCGGCAGTGGGGGAAGCGTCTCCAGCGTCACCGGCTGCTCGCTGGTCAGTGGGCTGGCGGCAGGCGGCTCGGCGGCAGGCAGCTTGGGTTCGCTGCTGGAACCGCTCGGCCACAGTGCCCACGCCGCGATCACTGCGGCTGCCGCCGCGCCGAGCAGGGCCCCCTGTAGCGCCATCGGCGATACGCGACGGCGACGCTGACCGCTCAGGTCCCACTCCTCGGCCTCGTCCTCGTCCTCATCGTCCTCGTCGCTTGTGACGATCGGACGTGAAGGCTGTGCCGAATCGTCCTGGTCATCTCGGTGGTTGCGCCGCCACCACGACCTGGGTCTGGGGTCGCCGTCCTCACTCCAGAACTCGCGATCGGGATCGACGTCGCCCAGGACGCCCAGGGAGGGCTCATCGTCGGTGCCGCCGGCGTCGGCGGCTACGGGCTCGGGCTGGGCACGGGTCGGACCTGTCGCGTCGGCTGCCCCGGCCAGGTGCCGCAGCGCGGCCGAGCCCGTCAATCGCCGCCCGCCCGAAAGGTCCTGATCTTCGCGCATGGTGGCAGATCTTAGACAAGATCCACGCAAGGTAACAAGGTTATTGACTCATAGAAAATCGGCTAGAAAATCCCTGAGCCTCGGCTTCTGTGCTCCTGTGGACGCACTTTTAGCGCATGGAGATATGAACATGATCTTGATGGTTGGCGGTATGGCTGCCCCGGTCGGCCATGGGGCGCCAGCCTTCACCTGCGCGCGTGACGTTCCAGATCCGCTGCCTCCAGATGACGTACAGGATCCCTAGGCGTTCGGCGTTGGTCTGGGCCCAGGCCGCGATCGCATCACCGCGGGCCTGCTCGCCGGGGGCGGGGATGCGCCCTCCGGTCGACAGCATGAAGTCGCAGGCCCGGCCGAGCGGGTGCTCGCCGCCTCCGGCGATGCCGCCGTTGGCGCGGTAGCAGCCGATGCCATAACGCGGGCTGAACTGCTGCTTGACCAGGTCGCGCACGGTGCGCATCCGGGGGGTGATGTTGTCGGGGCCGCCGGGCCGCTCCGGGGCCAGGGCCCCGGCCGACGGCGCCGTCGCGGTCGGCGCGGCCTTGGCCTGGTAGTCCTTGGCGACGGCCAGGACGCTGTTGACGTAGGCGTCGGAGTGGTTGTAGGCGAACAGAGCCTTGCGCACATCGGTCGCGGCTTCGGAGGAGCACAAGTACTTGGCCGCGCCGTAGATCGCATCAGCGGGGTTGTAGATGTCGGCCCAGCCGTCGCCGTCGCCGTCGGTGGCGTAGCCGGTGAAGGGTGAACCGATCTTGATCTTCGGTGCTCCGCCCCAGGTGGGGATGAGGAACTGCATCGGTCCGGCGGCCCCGGCGTAGTTGGTGCCGCTGGTGACGCCGGGCAGTCGGGAGCGGCCGTGGTCGGTTTCGATCTTGCCGACCGCGGCCAGCACCGTCCATGACAGGCCTGGGCAGGTGCGTGCGGCGGCCACATACAGCCGCAGCGTCTCGTCGGGGATGCCGTCGACCGTGGCCGGTGTCGCTTCAGGTTCGGAGCCGGTCTCGGCGCCGGCCGACAGACCGAGTGGCAACAGCAGTACCGCCACCAAGCCGAGGACGGCTACTACGGCGAAGAGGGCCATTGCGGCTACACCGATGATCACGATCCGCATTGTTTGACCGATTTCACGCTTAATGTCCTATCGACCAATTGTTGTCAAAGTGGTAAGACACTAAGTCATGCGCTTATCTGGCGTAAGGGACAAAATGACACTCGATGGAAAGTACGCGAATAGAGCGACAGGAGAGTGGACACTGATCGGAGCGCATCCCGGGGCCGGCACCAGCACGCTGGCCGCCTTGCTCAACCACCGCCATGCCAGCTTCGCCGCCGAACTCGTCCCGAATCTGCCGCCCGGCCAGGGCAAGGTCGTGCTCGTGGCGCGCTCGACCCCGGACGGAGCCGAAGCGGCCGCGCGGATGGTGACCGACTGGCCGCTGGCCGAACGGCCGGTGCTGTGCCTGGTAGCCGACCTGCCGTTTCCTGCCTCACGCCTGACCCGCCACCGGATCAAGGCGATCAGCCGTCAGGTGAGCGCCGTCATCGGCCTGCCCTACCTGTTCGCCCTGCGCAACCTCGGTGACGTCGCCGCCGCCCTACGCCATGACCGCAAAACGACTCGTACCGCCCGGGGCCTGCATCGCACCCTGGCGCGCCTTGCTTGCGCAAAGGACACCTCGCCATGACGACTCCCCACCTGCTGGATGCCCTCACCTCCTCGCTGAACTCGGCACTGCACCTGCACGAGATCGACTGGACGACGCTGGTGCCCGGTCCCGACAACCCCGGCGTCAGTACCGGCACCGGCACCACCACCGGAGGTGACGGCGGCCCGTTCGACTTCAAGGACGCGCCTCCTCAGCTTCCCGGAGAGGTCAAACAGTTCGGCGAGAAGATCTTCGGCCTGGTCAAGGCCACCGGACTGGGAGTCGCCGTGGTCTGCTTCGCCGCCGCCGGGATCATGGTCATGATGGGCAAGGGCCGCAGCCACAACATGTCCGCCCAGGGCCTGTCGAATGGCGTATCGGTGGTCACCGGGCTGCTCATGCTGCTCGGCGCGGTGTCTTTGGTGAACTTCTTCTCCCAGGGCCTGTGAAAGGACCGCCGATGCCTTCTGCCTCTGACCTTGACCGCCTGGCCCAGCAGCGGATGCGGGCACTGATCGGCGCCGGTGTGATCATCGCGATCCTCGCAGCGGTCATCGTGTCGCTGCTGCGCGGTTCCGATCCGGCTCCGGACGCCGCGCCGTCGGCGGCCGCCAGCGCTGCGCCCACCACCATCAAGCCGACGCCGGCGCCGGTGGCCTCGCCGCCGGCCAGCGGGTATGTGGCCCCCCAGCGGGGGACGACGCTGCCGGATGCGGGTGATTTCCTGCAGCGCACCTACCGGGTGTCCTTCCCGCGCACTCCGCAAGGGGCCGCCGCGGCCGCATCGGCGATGTTTCAGTTCCTGTGGCGGCTGGATCCCGCCGAGGCGGCCCGCGCCGTGGACGTCTACTTCGCCCCGGCCGCCCGTGCCGCCGCGCGCCAGCACACCGTCGCCAACGCGGCGTGGATGCGCGAGCAGATCGGCCTGCCGGCCACCGGGGAGCTGCCGCCGGATGCGAGCGTGGCGGTGCAGATCACCGGCGTGCAGTGGAAGGTCCTCGATAGCAGCAACGCCTACGTCAGCGTGAACATGCGATTGGATCTGCTGGCCGGCATCGGAGCGCCCCTACATACCGTCCCTGCGGCCTCCACCATGCACATGCGCTGGCATCCGGCAGTGCGCGGAGGTGACTGGCTGGTGGTGCAGACCCCCGCCGAGCAGATGCCCCAGCCCCAGCGCGCCGACGTCGGCACCGCTCAGTTCAATGCGGCCGGCTGGATGGCGATCCGGCCGGGCGGGTGAGCGCGGTGACCGGATCACGGCCGGTGGCAGGCACCCCAGCCCTGCTGGCGCTGATGGTCGCGCTGGTAGTGGTACTGGTCGCGGCAGGGGGATCCGCGGCCGCGGCCGCCACCCCCACTGGCGCGCAGACAACCGCGGCCAGGCTCAACGGCGGGCCTCCGTGCCCGCTGGCGGCGATTCCCGGGGCGTCACTGGCGTGCGCGGCCGGTGAGGTCGCCGTCGACCAGGCCGACGAGGCCGCCACGGTCGTGGTGAACAAGACCGTCATCCAGCCGCTGACCACCGTGGGGATCAAGGCCATCAACAGCGTCCTGGACGCCTTCGTGGAGTTGTGGCTGAACCTCTCCGTCCTGGAGCTGGGCAGCCAGGGCGCGGTGACCCTGTACAGCACCACGCTGGGGCTCGGCTGGCTGATCGCCGCAGTGCTGCTCATGGGCCAGGCGATTCAGACCATGGTGGTCGGCCGGGCGACTCCGTTGCTGCAGGCCTTGCGGGGGCTGGTCATCACCGGCCTGGTCGCCATCGGCGGTGTCGGGGCGACCGCGTTCCTGCTGCAGTTCTCCGACGCCGTCGCCGCGGCGATCATGGGAGATCTCACCAAGAACGGTGTGCTGAAGAAGCAGCTGGTGTCCTTGATGCTGCAGGACCCCAAGCTCGCTCCTGTCACGGGAAGTACAGCGACGCTGTTCACGCTGCTGCTGGCGATCCTGCTGATCCTGATCATGATCGTGCAGCTGGTCGTCCTGCTGCTCCGCAACGCGACCATCCCGATCCTGGCGGTCCTGTTGCCGATCGCCGCGGCCGGGCAGGTCGGCGGGGGAGCGACCCGGCAGTGGCTCCCGAAGATCATCACGGCGGTCGCCGCGGTGATCTGCTACAAACCCATGGTCGCGCTGATCATCGTGGCCGCCGTCCGGCAGACCCGCAACAGCACCTCGGTCTCCGGCATGCTGTACGGCCTGCTGATGTACCTGCTGTCACTGATTGCGATGCCCGCGTTGATGCGGGCTTTCGCCCCGCTCGGTTTGGCGGTGAGCGGCGGTGGAGGCGGAGGCATGCTGCGGATGGCCGGGGACCTGCTGATGATGGCCGGGGGGATCGCCAGCGGCGGAGCCAGCAGCGCGGCCGCGGCCGCGACCACCGCCGCCGACCATGCGCGCAACCGCGAGCGCGACGGCGGGGACTCAACCACATCGAAGACGACACCGACGCACGTCGATTCCGCATCACCTCAACCGGCCGCATCGCCCGAGCAGCCATCCCAGCCGATCACTCCTGCGTCCCAACCGGCCCGGCCTGCATCCGAGTCGGCTCCGGTTGAGCGCACCGCCACGCCCCCCTCGACCAGCACGCCCGCTGGGGCGCTGCCCGATACCGCATCAGTCGCCGACACCGCTCCAATTCCCGTGGTGTCGCCACCCCCGGCGACGCCGGCAGCCCCCTTCGTTCCGGCCGCGCCGGGGCCACCCCCGGCCGAGAGCAGCGCCCCTAGTGGCGCGGTACCTGCCACCGTCAGCTCCCACGCGCCCACCGGCGCACCGCATGTCGCCAGCGGTGCCGCGCTCACCGGCGCCCATCACGGGCCGGGGCAGATCAACATCCCCGGCTCGCCGCCGCTGGCCGCCGAACAAGCACCTTTGGCGATCAGCCCGCCGCCCGGTGACGGCGGCACGCCGCCGATATCGACCACCGGTGGCCTGACCATCGACGACCGCAGCTAACGAAACGGCACCCATGACAAGCACGTCGCAACCGCGCACCTACGGAGGCTGGCGCGCCGCGCGCAGCGCGGGCATCGGCCCGCTGGACGGCCGCCAGACCATCGTCGTCTTCACCGCGATCCTCGTGCCGATCTTCATCGGATTCATCGGCGGCATCGGCCTGACCGTGTACCTGCTGCCCGTCACCATGGTCGTCGGCGTGCTGGCGATCGCCCGCCGCGACGGCGTGCTGATCGTCGACTCGGCCCGTGCCTGGGCCCGCTGGCGCTGGGCCGAATGGCGCACCCACACCACCTACACCGCATCGGTCTTCACCCCCGTCGGCCGCCCCTGGCACCTGCCCGGTGTGCTGGCCGCGACTCGGCTGCTGGATGTCGACGACCCGGGCCGCGGCCGCACCGCGGTGGTGTGGAACCAACGCACCGGTCAGATGTCGGCCACGCTGATGCTGAGCCCGGCCGGAGCGCTGCTGGCCGACACCGACGACGTCAATCGGCGCGTGGCCGGCTGGGGAGCGCTGCTGGCCGGATTGGCCGATGACGCCACCATCCGCCACGCCGCCGTCACCGTCGAACTGGTGCCCGAACCCGGCACCCAGCTGGCCGACCATGTGCACGAGCGGCTGGATCCGGCCAGCCCGACGCTGGCCCGGGCGGTGATGGGCGAGCTGGTGGCCACCGCGCCGCGCACCTCCGCCCAGGTCCGCACCCGCTTGACGGTGACGTGTGATCCGTCCGTCGGCGCCGCCACCTCACGGCAGGTACCTGACGCCATAGCCGAGCTGCTGCGCACCCTGGGCGGGCTGGCGCTCTCCGCCGCCGGCGCAGAGATCATGACACGGGCCTCGGCCAGCGACATGATCCGCCTGGTCCACACCGCCTACGACCCGGCCAGCGAAGCCGTCAGCGAGGGCTGGAGCGACCTGCGCTGGCACGAGGCCGGCCCCATCCACGCGCGCGAAGGCTACGAGGTCTACCGCCACGACGGCGGCTACTCGGTCTCCTGGGTTCTGCAGGAGCTTCCCCGCCAGCAGGTCACCCATGACGTGCTGCTGCGCCTGCTCAGTCCCGGCCGCCACCGCCGCCGCGTCACCCTGGCCTACCGGACCCTGCCCCGGGAGGTGGCCGCGCGCCTGCTGGAGCGTGAAGTCAACGCCGCCGCCACCCGGGAGGAGCTGGCCCGCCGCTCCCGGCGCAACGCCACCGCCCGCGACCGCGCCGATGCCACCCGCGCGGCCCGTGCCGCCGCCGAAGAAGCCGCCGGCGCCGGACTGGTGCAGGTATCGCTGTACGTCACCGTCACCTGCAGCGGCCGTTCCCAGCTGGCCGAAGCGTGCCGGGAGGTCGAACAGGCGGCCGGGCACTCGCGGCTGCGGCTGCGGCGGGCCTACGGTGGCCAGGCCGCCGCCTTCGCCGTCGGATTGGGATGCGGGGTCTACCCCGGCGATGGCTAAGAACCCCCGCGCCCGCGCCGCCCGCTCGCTGCCGCCGCACCTGACGATCGACGCCTCCCAGGTGGCGCCACAGCGCGGCTGGCCACGCGGCCGCGCCGCCCACCTCGCCCCCGGCACCATCTACCTGGGCACCAGCGTGCAGGTCGCCGGATTGTTCCCCTTCGTGCAGGCCGGTGGCCTGCCCACCGAAGGTGTGCCGATCGGCGCTGACCTGCTCACCGGTGAGCTGGTATGCCTGGACCCGCCCGGCTGGGTCGGCAACCTGACCACCAATCCGAGCGTGTGGCTACAAGGATCCCCTGGCACCGGTAAGTCGAGCCTGGCCAAGCGTTTGTGCCTGGGATTGACCGCCTATGGCTATACCCTGCTGTGCCCCGGCGACGTCAAGGGTGAATACGCCGGGCTGGTCACTGAGCTCGGCGGGCAGGTGGTGCGCGTCGGCCGGGGTCTGGACGCCATCAACCCCCTGGATTCCGGTCCGCTGGGCCGCCGCCTCAACCAGCTGCCCGCAGCCGAAGCCGAACGGGTCCGCGCCGAGATCAACGGCCGGCGCGGCGAGCTGCTGCACGCATTATTGGCCACCGGGCACGGCCTGGGTCGGCGACCGAGCGCCGAGGAGAGCTCCGCCGTCAACGCCGCGGTGCGCATCGCCGCCGAGGCCGGCCCGGCCGATCCGACGATCCCGGACGTGATCGGCGTATTGCGCACCCGTCCGGCCGCGATTCAAGAGCGGCTCATCGTCTCCGACGAGGCCGAGTACCTGCGTGCGGTCCGCGGTGTCATCGCGGCCCTGGAGAACTTGTGCGACGGCCCTTTGTCCGGTTTGTTCGACCGGCCCACCAGCAGGCCCTTGGACCTGGCCAAGCCCGCCCTGACGATCGACCTGTCCCACCTGCTGTCGGCCGGTGACGACGTCGTGGCCGCCGGACTGCTGGCCACCTGGGCCTACTCCTATACGGCCGTCGACACCGCCCGGGCGCTGGGATTGATGCCACGCCCGGTGGTGCTGCCGCTGGATGAGCTGTGGCGGGCGCTGCGCGCCGGACCCGGCATGGTCGCCGCCATGGACGGCATCACCCGCTTGAACCGCAGCAAGGGTGAGGTCTCCATCATGATCACCCACAGTCTGCAAGACCTCGAGGCGCTGCCGACCGAGGAGGACCGCGCCAAGGCCAGAGGACTGATGGAGCGCTGCGACACCGTGATCCTCGCGGCGCTGTCGGTGGGGGAGCTGCACCGCATCAGCCAGCAAAAACCCCTCACCAACGCCGAGGTCGACCTGGTGGCCTCGTGGGCGGCACCGACCGCGACCGGCCTGGACGGCAGCTCTCAGCTGCACCCGGGCCGCGGCAAGTACTTGATCAAGATCGGTCAGCGGCTCGGTGTGCCGGTCCGTCTGCAACTGACCGCCACCGAGCGGCGCCTCTACGACACCGACGCCGCCATGCGCACCCGGCGGGAAGGATGACCCCCATGCCAACGCCAGGCGTTGATCCAGCTTCAAACGAACGCAACCGCCCATGACCTCTTCCCCCACCTCCGGAAGTCCTTTTACCGACCCCTCCCCGTGGCTCATTGCCGCTGTCATGGCCACCGGGTTCGGCGTTTTGGGCGTCATCTGGCTCGGCGGCAGCCTCGGCGCCTGGATCGCCGGAGCGCCCTGGCGGCCACCGCCGTTCTCCATCGCCACCTTGCTGCATTTCCTGTCCGGACATGCCGACCGGCTGTGGCCGCACACCTCACCGATCGCGATCGGCATCGGGATCGTTGTGGTCGGCACCGTAGGCGCCGGCACGCTGGTGCCGGCGGCTTTCGCCCTGTACCGGCGCTTCAAGGTCACCCCGGGCCTGGCCGGGCAGCGTGACCTGAAGCAGTTCACCTCACGTGGCGCCGCCAAGCGTGCTCGAAGCTTGCGCCCTTCGCTGGCGAAGGTGAACCGCCCGGCACCGGATGAAACCGGGATGCTGCTGGGTGAGCACGCCGGAGTGGAGCTGCGCAGCAGCTTCGAAGACGTCGAACTCGCCTTCATGGCTCCCCGAAGCGGCAAAACCACCGCGATCGCCGTCCCGCGGGCCCTCCGGGCCCCCGGCGCGGTCTTGATCACCTCCCGCAAGGCCGATGTGCTGCTGATCACGTCCGCCCCCCGACGTGCCCGCGGTCGGCTATGGACGTTCGACCCTCAGCAGATCGCCTACGCCCCGCAGACGTTCTGGTGGAACATCCTCAGCGAAGCCCACACGATCGAGGGCGCCCGCCGTTTGGCCGGGCACTTCATCTCCTCTTCCCTGTCGGCGAACGACCGCGGCAACTTCTGGAGCCTGGCGGCCGGCAACGTGCTCACCGCGCTGTTGCACGCCGCCGCTCAATCACCTGACCGTACGATCACCGACGTACTGATCTGGCTGGGCAACCCCGCTGACCGCACTCCAATGGACCTGCTGCGCAAAGCGGGCGCCGAGGGGTTGGCCGACCACCTCCAACGCACCATTCGAGGCGCACCCGAGACACGCGACGGCATCTACGAAACCGCCGCTCAGTGCGCGTCATGCCTGCTGGATCCGGCCATCGCCAGGTGGGTGCAACCCGATCCCGACAAGGTCTTGTTCGACCCACACGCCTTCGTCGCCTCCACCGACACCTTGTATCTGTTCTCCGACAAAGGCGCAGGTTCGGCCGCACCGTTGGTCGCCGCCCTCACCGACTCCGTTTTCCACGCTGCCATCGCGCGCGCCGAGCGCGCCGGCGGCCGCTGCGACCCGCCGGTCCTGCCGATCCTGGATGAGGCCGCCAACATCTGCCCCATCGAGAAGCTTCCCGATTACTACTCCTACCTCGGATCGATGGGCATCCCCGTGACAACGATCCTGCAGTCCTACAAGCAGGGCGCCGACGTGTGGGGCGAAGCCAGGATGGACGCCCTGTGGTCGGCGGCAACCGTCAAAATCCTCGGCGCGGGCTTGGACGACGCCGACTTCGCCGAGAAGATCTCCCGATTGATCGGTGAACACAAAGTCATCGAGGCGAGCGTCTCCCACAGCAGCAGCGGCCGCAGCACCAGCCTGTCACCACGTCTGGAACGGATCTACCAAGCCGCTGACGTGCGCGCTCTGCCCAAAGGCACGGCATTGCTGCTGCTCACGGGCGTCCGGCCCGCGGTGATCAAACTGCGGCCCTGGATGGCCGAGCCGTACGCCGCCAGGCTCGCCGCCGCCGCCGAACGCGCGCAGCATGCCCTGACCCGCCGCGCCCACCGGAAAGGACAACCCCCATCATGACCATCCCGTATCGCTCCTCAGCGGTATCCGCTGAGGACGCCTTGGCGCCCTATCGAAACGGCGCCGCACCATGACGGCCACTGACGAGACCTTCGAGCGTGCCGTCTCCGGCATGCTCGAAGCATTCACCGAGCATGTGAACCCACGGCCGATGGACTCGGCCGCAGCGCAAGATCCCACGCCGGATCTGTCGGACTTCTCCGACATCTTCGCCCAGCTGCGCCGGCTGAAACACCTGACGAGCATGCCCAGCGATGAATGGGACATCGCCCGCGCCGGTCTGGAGCACATGCGTGAGCAGCTCGGCATTCCCCCCTTGGTACTCGACCAGGGTCAGCGGGTGCTGCCCGCGCTGGATCCGGAATGGCGGCAGGTCACTCCACCCGCCGCCGGCTTGGAAGCTGCGCTGCGCTCTCCTGGCGTGGCCGGCAGCCCGCAAGGACAGCGCATCGGTGAGGTTTACGATGCCCTCGCCGACCTGGGTAAGGGGTTGCGTAGCGCTGCAGGCCAGCATTACCCGCGTTTCCTGGCCGACGGCCGGACCCAGGCGTTCCTGGCCACGGTGGGAGCCCGCGTCACTCAGACCATCGCGCGGGCGACAGGGTCCCTGCACACCGCCGCCCAGGCCTTGCACGAGCGTATGAACGGTATCGCGACCAGCTACCAGACCCTGCAGTCCCTCAAGACGCTGCAGTCGCTGCAGCAGGTGCGCGAGGACGTCGACCGGACGGCCGAACGGCTGAGCAGTGCTTCCAGACCCGCGGCGAGGCCGTCATCGGCCAAACCGGCGCCTCCCCAACAAGCCGAGTCTCCCGACTCACCGCGGCGGCCACCCGGCCGGCTGGTCGCCGCCGCTCCGGCACCCGCCCGTAGCGGTGCTCCGTCTGCTTCGGTCAGCCCGGGTCGTCCTCCCGGTCGCCGGGCGGCTGCGGCAGCCTTCTCACCCTCGGCGCCCGCTAGCCGGCCGGCCCCCACCCCGTCGCCGAGAAACCCTGCGAAGCCCACGATCCCCGTCCAAGGTCGCAAGTGGGAAAGGAGACGATGAACGACATGTCACCCAACGGCCAGGAGCCTGCTGGTCACGATGCCCGGCCTTCGGCCGGCCCGGCATCACCGCAGCCGGATCTGGCCGAGTTGCGCAGCCAGTTGCTGGAGCTGGAGGCGATCGTCACCCAGCAAGCCCGGCAGCTGTACGCGCTAGCCGCAGCTCCGACCACCCCAGCCGATCAAGGCCAAGCCGAGACGGCTGGCCCCACCGCCCAGCAGGAATCTCCGCCTGATCAACCGCCCTCCGCGGCGGGGCCGACCTTCTTGCTGTTGCTGGATGACGAGCAGCTTTTTCTCGAGATGAAGGCGCTGGCCGGCTGGGTGCACAACGTCTTAGTTCCGGTCTACCTCAGCGAGCCGACACCGACCTCACCGTGGTGTCCGATCTGGTGGGAGCATCCCGTCGCAGTGGCGTGGCTGCATGCCTTGTGGCTGGCCTGGCAAAAGGAGACCGACCCGGAAGGAGGGGCATGGACAGGCCCGATCAACTGGCACACCCATTGCCTCACTCCCACGCTAGCGGTGCTGCGTGCCCCAGACGGGCCGTTGATCGACTGCACCACTGATCCCAGCCGCCCCCAGCACCGGCGCCCAGACCCCTATACGGCGCAAGGGGAACTGGAGTTGCTGGCCAAGCTCGCTGACAACGACGGTGATCCCCTGGCCGCCGAGCGGTTGGCCGCCCTGCTGTTCACCCATGGGGACGCCGACGAGCTATGGCGCCGGGCGAAACGAGGTGATCACTCAGCCCTAGCGTGGGTGGACTTCCTGCCTTCTTTGCAAGAACCCCTCAGCGAGGCAAGCCGTCACCTGCGTCGCTACGGATTGCCTCACTGAACCCTCCCCGGACGAAGCCCTCGCCGCTCGAAAGGCGACGAGGGCTTCTGAGGTCCTGCGGCGGCCGGTTCCCGGTGCCGGTCGCAGCGCCATTCACCATGCACGTGCACGTTGAATGTCGTCTCGCAGGTCCCGTCCCGCCGCAACGGGAACGAGACGATCATGGTGGCGCGTTTTCATCTACCGATATGGTCTCCAGCGTGAGCACCAGGCGTCGCGGCCGCGGAGGAACTTCCGCCCTCGGCCGTGTGGGTGCACCAGGTTCTGATTCTGATCTACATCGGCGAACCGACACCGAACAGGCCATGGTGCCCCCGCTGGTGGGAACCCCCGAGGCGATGGCGTGACTGCACGTGCTATGGATGGCCTGGCAGGAACTCACCACTCCCGCCTTGGGCGGCTACACCGGCCCCAGACCTGGCATGACGAGCACCTGGAGCCTGCCCTGGCCGTCCTGCGGTCTCCGGAGGGGCCGCTGGCGGGCTGCATGACCGACCCGGACAAACCCCGTCATCGCCCCGCCGCTCACGCACCGCTGGCAGCGTCCCCCAGCGAGGGATGATCACCGCCAGGTCGGTGTGAGCACGGCTCCTCGGCGTCCGCGACGAGCTCGACCGGTAGGTCGGCCGGCTGCATCGCCTGCTGCAGCTTCTGGGTCCCCTCGGCGACGAGGTCGATGGCGGCGGTGCGGAGCAGATGCTCGTCGATTGGGTCGCCATCCGTGGTTTCGGCGTGCCACCGTTCGGACGTGGAGTTCCACCACACGCGCCCGATGGGCTGTAAGTCGCGGTGCACGATGACGGCCGAACCTGCGGCGATGAGAGAGATGGCCATGTCAGCGGATCTCCTCGATGGCAGTCGTCACGGTGCACATGTCGAGCCACCGGGTGCGCAGCACCGCCGCGGTGGCCTCGTCCTTGTCTCGTGTCTCGGTGTAGACGGCTTCGGCGATGGCCTTGATCGCGTCTTGGGTCGCGATCCGGTCCATGCCGCAGCCGTCAGCGGATTCGTACACCGAGTTGAGGGCGATGGCCACAAGCTTCATCTCGTGGCTGATCGGGTCCGTGCTGGCCATCGGTCAGCCCTCCCACTCGGGGGCATTCTCGGCGCGCTCGGCGTCGCGCTGCATGTAGAACCACCGGTCGCCGTCCGGGTAGAAGGCGACCTCGGCCATCGAGCAATCTGTCCGCGGGTGGTCCGGATCCCATGGCTTCCGGATCGCCGGGTACAGCTCGCCGTTGTGGCGCTGGCGGAGCTCTACCTCCAGGCGGCGGCCAGCGAACCGCATGTGCAAGCCTGCCTCGGTGGACTTGCCAAGCACGGTGACGACGTCCCCGGCCTTCACATAGTGCCGCTCCATCTGTTCCTCCTTCACTAGTAATTCGGTGCGGGTGGTGTACTCGCCGATCTCCCGGTAAGGCACGTCGTGGACTTTCTGCAGCCGCTCGTACAGCGCGGCCGCGGGGGCGCTGCGGTGGCCATCGGAGACGGAGCTGCGCAGCGGCTTACCATCCGGGGCGTAAAACTCCAGCCGCCAGTCGCCGCTCTCCTGGTTCATGTCGCAGCGTGTCCTCCAGCATCGTCATCGCCGACCACTGCAGCCGGCGTGCCCGCATCCACCGCACCAGCCTCCGGAGCTACAGACGCAGGGGCAGGGCAAAGCTTCCGGTTCCCTTTTCGTTCGGTCTTCTTCCTGCGCTCCGGCTTGAGGTCGACGAGGAAGCAGGCGAGATCGATCGCGGCGGACAACGTCATCCCGTGTTTGGCCCGCTCCGCGCGCTTGTGGAAGTAAAAGGCCGCCTCGCCCCGCTCGTCGTCAAGAAAGGTCCACGCCTGATCGACGGGGTTGTAGATCGGCCCTCCAGGACCGAGCCGCACAGCCCATAGTTCGTCACCCAGATCTTCGACATAGGCGACCTTGTCCCAGTCGTAACTGGACGCGGTGGGCTTCACCCGGTTCGCGTCGATGGCGATACGAATGCGGGTGTGCGCGTCCAGTCCGAGCTCACGCAGCATGTCGTCAATGGCGGGGCAGCTGGCTTGAGGAGCGAGGTCAGGTGGCCACACCGCAGAACACCCAGCCGCCGCCTTCGATCTCGATTGCCGCGGCCGGGCCGTGAACATCGCTGACCGCAGGGTCGGTAGTGGAAAGCTTGGCGGCGAGTTCCTGCGCGGCCTCCAGGCTTCTGGGCTTGCCGCCGATGACGACGTAGTCGTCTTTATCGGTGATCCCGCCGGAGCCGAGGAAAAGGCGAGAGGCGTTGACGGCCTCGCCGAAAGCGGAGTCGACATTGTCGACGTAATACGGGCCGAGGAAGAAGGGAACTGCAGGCATATGTGTCTCTTTCTGGGAGGCAGCGGTCGCCTATTGGATGGACAGGCCGGTCTGCGAAGGCTCTGTGGGAAAGACGCGACGAGGACGGCAGGTTGCTTGCCACCGTGCTGTTTCAGCATTGTGATGAGGGCGGTCATCGAGTTTTTGTGATGACGGGATCCCACGGAGGGCGTCTTTTCGACGTGGGTTCCTCGGGGGTGCCGTTCCGGCGCCTGGGTCGTCTTGATCGCGGGTTCCCGGAGCGGAGGAAAGCTCGCCGTAGGCGACCGCGTAGCGGCTTGGCTTTCTGGAGCGTAGGGGTTTCGCGATAGACCCAGAAAAGGCGCCGGAACGGCACCCACGAGCGCCTCGTCGCTCGGCTGTCGAGCGGGACCTTCGGAATGAGCCGGTATCTGATGGATCTGGTGGTCGCTCTGGACGAGCTGGGTGAGGAAATCCGCGAGGCGATCGAGGCGGAGCATCGGCTCGGGGCTGCTCGTCGCCGCCGGGGCCATGCCGTCGTCGATGCGTTGTAGGCCGCGCGCTTGGAGGTGAGCGAGGCGGTGCGGTAGGGCAACAGCTGTGAGCTGGCCCGGTCGGGGATCGTCGATGGCGATCAGGTGACCTTCTTCGGCCGTAGCCGCACCGCCATCGGGTCACGGCTGAACCAACTGGGTAGGGAAAACCGGCGGTTCCAGCGCGCTGAAGGAGATCAGAGGGCGTGATCATCTCGGAGGTAGGCTCGGTGGCATGTCCTTTCATGTTGAAGTTCGTGTAGCGGCCGGCTCTCTGGAAGAAGCCGAGAGCATTGTCGCGGCGGCCGTGCAGGGGCGTGTGGCGGCAGGAGCTCAGATCACCGGCCCCATCACCTCCACCTACTGGTGGAAGGGAGAGATCCAGCGCGCTGAGGAGCGCCTGATCCTTATGAAGACCACCACGGCACGGCTGGAGGATCTGGTGGCCGTGGTGAGGGCTGCGCACTCCTATGACACACCGGAGATCGTCGCCGTGCCGATCGAAGGCGGCTTGGCTGACTATCTGAACTGGATCACTGAAGAGACGACTGAACCTGCTTCGGACGCATAGCGGCGTACTCTGTGCGGAACTCGCGCGCCACCTGTGTTCGGGAAGGTGCGAGTTCCGCTACGACGTGGTCGAGCCGATCCCATCCGAGGGGAAAGGCCATCGCTGATGTCGCTGATAGGGAAGTGCGCGCGTACTTCACGGCTTGGCTCATATCGCCAAGGCGCAGGCGAGCGAGCGCGAGGTCTGCTTTGACGACGCAGAGCTTCTTGATTTCCGTGTTTGGCCCCAAATGCATGATGATCTCGTCAGCGGCTCTGATGGCGTCTTCTTCGCGTCGCAGGCGGGAGTAAACGGACAACGTCATGGACGCGAAGCGTCCGGGGTCCAGAAAACAGGTCCAGGGGCGCGCGTTGATGTCCGCTCCGTCGTAGGCCTCTTCGGCTCGGTGGATTGACTTCAACGCGCTCTGGTGGTCGCCGAGCAGGGCCGCTTCTTCTGCGTGACGCGCCAGCAGCCATGCTCGGGTCGCGAGGTCGGCGTTGCCAAGGCGTTCAAGGGCGGTCGCGGCCAGGCGACTACCGTGCGCGTTGTCGCCGCCGGTCATGTAGGTGCGGTAGCCGGTCATGCATGCGGCGAGCGCGTTGTCTCCGCTATGGCGCGCGGCGAGGTTTACCAGCCGAGACGAGATCGCCATTTGGGGGCCGTCTCCTAGTTCCCACGCGTACCAGGCGGCCAGGATCGCGCCTTCCCCGGCGATCACTGCCAGGCGCCGGCGCAGATGCTCGGGTGGTCCGCTTTCGAGTAATGCGCTCACTTCGCCCAGGTGGGTCATGAGTGCCGGGTGCAGGGTTTTCGCCGGAAGGTGTTCCTCGAGCCGGTGGAAGCCTTTTGTCCGGTCCTCCAGGTGAGTGACGGTGACCTCGTCCGGTCTGTGATCACCTACCAGTGCCCGTATGAGTCGTTCTGCCGGGTCCAGTACGGCGTTTGCTGTCGTGGCCGCGGCGAGCTGTAGGAGGGTGCGTCGGTCCACTCGTTGGCTGAGTCGTCCTACGGTCCACGAAAGCAGGAGGGGGTCTTTCCCGAGCTCCGCCTCTGTCTCATTGAGCGCTGCGTGTTTTGCCCACACGCGGCGGTAGAGCTCGGCGTACATCGGACCGGGATGATGGGTTCCGCTTTCATGGAAACGGATTTCCCGGATGATCGAAGCGGGGCTTGGCAGACGCGCACGGGTCTTGCTGTCGGCGGCAAGCTTTAACTGCCTGGCTAACTCCTTCTGCGTCCAACAGAGGCCTTCCCGCTTCGCGCGGATCTCTTCTGCCCACGCTGGCCTGTATTCATCATCGCTCATATGGGCTCACCTAAGCATCGTCACCTGCGGGTCCTCCTCTTACTTCCTCCAGTCTCCTCCTGACAGCACCTATTTGCAGGTGTTTGCTTTCAGTTATCGATCATGCCTCTCGGCCAGCGTTACCCGATGCTTCTATCGTCTCGCCTGGAAAGTCTCAACCATGACCATCCCCGCCGCCCTCAGCCTGGGCAGCACCACCCAAGCTCGCGTCTATGGCGATCTCACCGGCAATGACGCGATGGGCGAGCGGGGTGCCGCTCTCCTCGATGGGAGAGAGTCGTGTGACTCGACCCTGACGGTTTTTGGCGCTCTGCTGACCGGCCGGGCTGGTCGTGGAAGGGCTCGGGTCATCGTGCTGCAGGGCCTCAAGGAGCACACGGTGATGGTTCGTCGTCACCGGGGTGACCGCGCGCTACAGCTGGCGCATCGCCCCCACGCCGCGCTGAACGAAGGTGACGTGCCAATCGATGCGCATCTGCTTGCCTCAGATCGGGTCGCGCTTTCCGTCGCCCGTGGCCTGCTCGCCGTTACCGACGGCACATACATCTGGTGGGTGACGGGGGCGCCCCCAAACCGAGGTCGCCCTGCGAGTGTCGATGTGCCTCACCCCGGATCGGGCCGCGGAACAACGCATGAAACACCCGGCAGTCGAACACCTCCAGGCGCTCGCGCCGGCACCGGCCGGCACGCCGAGTTGTGGTGCGTGCAGCCAGTTCTTCCCAATGCCGATAGTTCACGCACAGCGCAGCTGCATTCGGGGATCGCGTTAGATCTGCTATCGCTGAGTGCAGGCCAGGGCCGAATGCGCACACTGAAGGAATACGTCGACCTATTCAGCTCTGCGAATTTGAGCCTGCACCGCAAGAGTGTTTTGCCGCACGGCGAGTATCTTCTCGTCCTGCAGGCCGTGCGCCCTGGCGAGGCTGCCCCGTCTTATGTGGATGAATGAAGATTCTCACGGCCAGTAGCATCCCTATACCCCGCCCCCTCGTGGAAGACGACATTGCCCCGCGTTTTCGCGGGGATCGACTGGTCGGAGATGTCGTGTGGCAGGGGAGCGGGCAGGCAACGACAGTTCAGCCCCGACCAGAACTTGATCTTTCGGTCGGCGGGGTCGAAAACAGCACTGCCCTATTGCGTCCGCCTCCTCCAACCTGCGATCGCCCAGGAGTCCCGCTCTGGGTAAATCCCCCTTTCGCCGACTTTGTAGAGCTCAAGGTGTCAGCTGCTGAGCCGGGTGAAGACCATGGCATGGTCGGAGGCCGGGTCGTCGCGGCGCTTGGTGGGGACCTCGGTCACCGAGGGCAGTTCGTCGTGCAGGCCGGTGCCGTTGAGCGGGCGCAGCGTGTGGGCGTCCTGGGCGCGCTTGCGGAGGGCGTGGGAGACCAGCACGTGGTCGATGAGTTCACCGCGGCCGCGAAACACCCGGGAGAAGCGCTCGCCGGCCGGGACACGAGGAGCTAGGTTCCACAACCGTGTCCTGTCGCCCCGATCACGCCGGTCGGCGCCGGGGGTGCCCAGTTCGGAGCCGGGCGGGCCGAGGAGGATCTGGGTGGTGGCGGCCTCGGGCTCGTCGTTGAAGTCGCCCAGCACCACGACCTGGCGGGCCGGCCCCTGGCCGTCCAGCAGGTCATCGGCCAGGGCGCGCACGGTGACGGCCTCGGCGGTGCGCCGGTAGAGGGCGTAGGCGGCCACGCGGGCCCGTTCGCCCTCATCATCGGTCTGGAACCGGGAGTGCCCGTTCGGCCCGGGTGGAAAGGACAGCAGCTTGCTCTTCAGATGCGCGGCGATCAGGTCGATGGTGCGGCCGTCGGGTTCGGTGACGCGCACCGCCAGGGCGCCGCGGCCCATCTGGTGGGCGGTTGCGCCATCATCACCGGCCTGGATCGGGCCCAGCTGTGCGGGGAAGGTCGCGCGGTCGGTGAGGATCGCCAACCGCAGCCGGGACAAGAAGCCCACCCGGATGGGGTGCCTGGGATCGAAGATGCCGGAGGTGGCGTGCTGCCAGTCATTTCCCAGGTGATCGGCCAGTTCGGCGAGCGCGTCGGGATCGCCGACCTCCTGCAGGGCCAAGACGTCGACGCCCGCAGCGGTGATCGTCGCGCTGAGCCCTTTGAGTTTGGCGTGGTAGACGGCGTCGCTGGTCGGACCGAAGGCGCTTGCCGGCTGGGGTTTGAACAGGTTTTCCACATTCCACGTTCCGATAACAGTCATCGCTGATTCTCCCGTTTGATGTGTTTTCGCAGGTGTGGGCGAACGCGCACACAAGCTCTGGGGACAGAATCGCATTGCGGGGGATGACGTATCGAGATGCGGCCGGGAGCGGTCGTGCGTGTCGGGGAGTCAGTCGTAACGGCGAAGAAAACAACCGATACGCAGGTCAGCGGCCAGTCCTCCAGAATGTGGTCCAAGGTCTTCACGGGCGTTCCGACCTGCGTATCCGTCGAGAATCTTCCCAGTACTACTGGGACCCCTGCCGGGCAGCGGACCCATCGCATCAACGCACAACACCCGCGGGTGCAGCTCGATCGCGTCCAGCCGGCCGATGGCGGCTTGGGCGAGGTAGGGGTCTACGTCGATGCTGGTGACCCGGTCATCGCCGTGCAGCCGGGCGGCCAGCGCGGTGCTGTAGCCGGAGCCGGTGGCGATGTGCAGCAGGTCGTCGCCCGGGTAGACCTGGCCGTGGCGCAGCATCCGCACCACCAGACTCGGCATCGTCGACGACGAGGTCGGCGTCCCTTTCACCAGGGTGCCGGGCCGGCAGTGGTCGGCGTGTCGGCGGTCGATCTCGGTGGGCAAGGAGGCGTTGCGGTACACCGCCGCCAGCTACGCGTGCTCATCATCGGCGCCGGCGCGCGCCTGCCACCTCGCCCATGGTGCGCCATCCGGGGCGGCTCACCAGCACGGCAGGAACACATGCCGTGGGGTGGCGGCAATCGGCTGATGCCATCGGGACCTAGCGGGGACGACGGCGGCGGCGAGCCGCTCAGCGTGCTGATGCCAGGGCACGGGTTTCTCCTCGCCGATCACTGATGGGTAGCGGCGATCAGCTGGCCGGCGCCCTGCTGGAGCAGGTCGGCGGCGACGCGGGAGCCGAGCGCGGCGGGGTCGGACGCATCGCCACAGGCATGGGCGTGAACAAACCGAGAGCCGTCGAGGTTGAACACCATCCCGTACAGGCTCATCCGCCCGTCCCCAGTGGGGCAGGCGTGCCCGGCGATGGGGGAGTTGCAGTGGCCGCGCAGCAGGCGCAGCATGGTCCGCTCGGCCAGGACGTGTCCGGCGGTCGCGGGGTGGTCCAGATGCTGCAGGAGCTGCATGACGGGAAGGTCAGTGTCGCGGGCTTGGAGGGCGATGACGCCGGCGCCCACGGGCGGGACCATGGACACGACGCCTTCGCCCGCGGGGTGAAACTCTGCGGGCAAGACCTCGTGATGGCGATCCAAAAGGCCGAGGCGGCTCAGGCTGGTGCGGGCCAGGATCAGTGCCGCGTACCGGCCGTCCTCATCGAGTTTGTCCAGGCGGGTGTCGACGTTGCCGCGGATACGTTCGATGCGCAGGTCGGGCCGGTGGATGGACAGCTGCGCGCGGCGCCGTACGGAGCTGGTGCCGATGCGCGAGGCGGCGGGCAGGTCGGCCAGGGGCACACCGTCGCGGGTGATGACGACGTCGCGGACGTCGTCGCGCGGCAGGTAAGCGCCGAACGCGGTGCCTTCCGCCAGGGGCACGTCGCCAGGGATGTCTTTCAGGCAGTGAACGGCCAGATCGATCTGGGCGCAGATCAGAGCGTGGTCGATCTCTTTGCTGAAGGCGACTTTGCCGCCGATATCGGTGAGGGCGCCGGGCCACCGATCGGCGCCGACGGTGATCGGCACGACCTGGGTCGACACACCGGGCAGGAGCTCGGTGATCAGCGTGACGACGTGATCGGTTTGGGCTCTGGCCATGGTGGAGGTTCGGGTGCCGATCCGCAGCGGAGTCTCGGCGCAGCGGGTCAAGAGGGTGTCGGTCAACGAGTTCACGGTGATGGGCTCTTTCCGGACAGTACGGCTACGCGGTCAGGTTGGGGTGCCGCGGCGGGCGAACCCGCATGGAACCTGGTGTTTTCTCGGTGGTCTCGGCGCGGCGGGCCGGTACGGGCGAACGCCTCCATCAGGTCTGTGGCTGGTGTGTCGGAATCCACCACGATCTCCTCTGCCCGGGTTCTGCTGAGTGGCTAGGCGATGGCCTCGACGATGAGGGTGCTGACGTGGTCGGGTTCAGGGGCAGGCTCAACGCGGGCGTGGACGTCATCGAAGTCGTGCTCGCGCAGCAGATCGGCCCAGGTGCCGGGTTCGTAGGCCCACCGATACGCCCACAACTGCCAGCCGGCGAACCCGTTGCCGTAGCTGCCCGGGACCGCGGGAGCATGCGCGAAGACGAACCTGCCACCTGCAGCGAGCCGCTCCCGCACCAACGGCAGCAGCCGAACGGGATCGGTGAACCAGCACGCTCCCCAGATCGAGTAGATCACCTCCTACCGCTGGTCGGCGGCGGCGAGGTAGTCCAGAACGTCGGCCTGGGCGAACCGGGCGCCGGGCAGGTGACTCCACCGGGTGCGGGCCTGCGCGCAGTGGTCGGGGGAGAAGTCAACGCCGGTCGCCCGCACCTCGCGGCTGGCCAGCGCGGCGACCGCGTTACCGCGACCGGAGCCGAGCTCCAGAGCGGTGGCGGGATGTCCGAGGATCTCCATCCCGGTGCCGTGGCCGGCGTACTGGGTCCAGCCGACGGCGCCGCGCAATGCGTCGGCGGGGGTTTCCTCGGGCACCCGCTGGGCGTGGTGATCCCAGTAGGCGGCGTAGTCGGTGAAGGTGGGCATGCAGACCTTGCGGACGGGTGAGACGACGGCCAGGGGCATGCTCTCCGGCATGCCGGGTGCTCATCGGGATTGGCCGCTGACGATCTGCTCACCGGCGGCCAGTCCGCTCTCCCGCAGGATCTGCTGCACGGTCGTCTCCAGCGGGCTGTCCTGCCCGATGATCGTCTCGTCGCCTTCGGGCAGCAGGTCGCGTTCCCGGTACCACTGGCGCATCTGCTCGCCGCTGAACTGTGAGCGCTGGGGCCGGGTGGTGTGTCGGCGCAGGGTCTCGGCCAGGGGAATGTCCAGGTAGAAGAAGGATGCCGGCCCGGGGTGGTCGCGGCGCAGCGCGGCCAGCATCGGCGCGTACCGGTCCGCGTACAGGTTCTCTTGGTGATCACCACGTGGTAGCCGCGCTCCAGGCAGTGGCGGGTGATGGTGTCGATGAGCTCGATGTTCGCCCCGCCCGGCACATCGCGCTCCCGGAGGATGTCGCGCCGGACGGCGTCCTGGCTGACCACGGCCAGATCCCGGTCGCGGGCGGCCTGCAGGACTCGGGCGATGCTGGTCTTGCCGGAGCCGGAGTTGCCGCGCAGCACGATCAGGTGGGCAGAACCCGGGAAGTCGTATCCGGTGCGCATCGGGTCAGCCTAGTCAAGCCCCGTCCGGGATGGTCGGTGAATCCGCTGGTGGCAGGTGCCGAGCGCCGGATGCTGGGGTGTTTTGTGCATACAGGTCGGGAAGCTGTCGCTCCAGCGCGGACGTCTGACAGGTCGAAAGCTGCCGGACCTCCGTGACGAAGATCGATACGGCGGCGGCTGCGATGACGATGGCGGTGCACGCCCACAGGACCGGCTGGATACCGAACGCCTCGGCGGACGGTCCGGCCAGGGCGTAGAACACTGGCACCAGCAGCGTGCCGACCAGCGCGGTGATGGACAGGACCCGGCTGAGGTATTCATCGGGGACGTGCTCTTGCATATAGGAAGTCCAGGCAATGAGCTGCATAGTGCCGCCGGCACCGGTGAACGCGCCGGCGACGGCGATCAGCGGTAGCGGCCAGCCGGCGGCCATCGCGACCAACAGCAGCGCCTCGACGAGCGCGGCTCCGCAGACGATGAGACCGACCCTGGCCGGGCGCAGTAGCAGAGAGGCTACCGATCCGGCGGCGAGGCCGACGCCGATGGCGGAGTTGACCACTCCCCAGCCCATGGCCCCGTCCAGGTAGCGGTCGGCGTAGACGGGGCCGAGCACGCTGACGCCGGCCGCCCAGCAGCCCGCCGTCAGCGCTCCTTGGACGGTGAGCACCCATAGCCAGCGGCGGCAGGTGAAGGCCGACCAGCCCGCAGCGAGGTCGGCGACGACCCCCTGCCGAGGACGCGGACGAGAGATGGGTGGGAGCCGTAGGGTCAAGAAGATCACGGCGGAGACGCCGAAGCTGAGGGCATCGAAGGCCAGCACCCACCCCGGCCCGATTCCCGCGATGACGAGCCCAGCCAGGGCAGGTCCGCCGATCGCGATGCCGTTGCCCGCCAGCTGCAGTAGCGCGTTGGCGTGGGCCAGCATGGGGCCGTCGACGAGCTGCGGCAACAACCCCTTCATCGCGGGCTGGAAGAAGGCACCCGCGGCCCCGGTCAGCAACGCTAGCCCGGCAAGCATTTCGGTGTCGGCCGTGCCGGTGAGGATCGCGGCGGCGGTGGCTGCCTGGGTGAGGCCGCTGACGACCTGGCAGGTAATAATGATCACCTGTCGGGGAAACCGGTCGGCGGCGACGCCCGCCACGGGCATGACCAGCAGGAAGATCACGGGACCGGCAACCAGGACGAGGCTCAAATCCGCCGGACCGCCCCCGGCCTGGAGCACGGCGAAAGCCAGGCCCAGTGGAGCCACGGTCGTCCCGGTGACGGAGGAGAACCGGGCCAGAAAGTACCACCGATAGCGGGAGTTGCTGCCAAGCAGCTCAAAGGCTCCGGTCAGGCGTTCGCGCATGCACTCTCCAATGCGTCAGGAGGATGCTCAGCCGCCGACGGAGTGGCGACGAGGCATGGAGCAGGCCGATCAGCCCGCCTGCCGAGGATGCGTTCGTGTGGACCCGAGACCCCGGGGCCGCACGGTGTCCGGGACGGTGGTCAGCGGCGTTGGATGACCTTCAGGTCCCCCAGCGTCAACTCCTGGCTTCCTCCGGCGTCCTCGCTGCGAACCCACGAGAGGATCCGCGGGTCCAGGCCGTCGGACGGACGTGGGCGGCGGTGTCTCGTCCGTCCGAGTCGGCCAACTGCTGGAGGTAGGCGGCGAACGCGGCGCTACCCTCGGCGCCAGAGCCAGGTCCGGCGCCGTAGCCACGCCCTTCCACCTGCGGCAGGAACGACAACACGCCAGCGGCGGTCCGTACCAGAACAGGCCGCCGCGGTCGATGACCACGCAGCCGAGGACGTCGCCGGGGCGCAGGCCCAGCGGCGTGTACGTGGTATAGGTCCAGCGGTCGTTAACGCCACCGACACCACGGAAATGCTCGCCGACAACGGGCAGGCCGAACTCCGGGTCATGCCAGGTGCGACGGCAGACGCAGCCCAGCCCGGACACCGCCGAGGGGCTGTCTTTGTCCTCGTCCACGCACGGGTGAAACAACGTGGGGATCTTCTGGTTGTCCACGAGCGTGGTGTGCAACGGGTTCGGCTCACACCGCTCAAGCCTGCTCAGCCACTCCCGCACGTACGGGGTCTCCCCTTCGATGGAGACCGTGGCGTTCCACGCGGCGCCCGCGGCACCGTTCCGAGGCTCGATGCGGAGGACGAAGTGGGCAAACCCCTTGCCGGGGTCGGTGAGGTTCAGGTCCGGATGCGGGTAGCTCAACGGTTGTCTCTCCCTGGTGTGGTGGGGGCTTTGGCCGATCGGTTGGTCATCTGGCCGAATAGTGGTCGGTGCCGTCTATGCGGGGTGGTGAAGCTGTCGCAGGTGAACACCAGCAGCGGTCCAGCGGTGGTCGGGCCGGGAGTGTGGGTGATGCCGCCAATCTTGCGGGCGTCATCAGATGGAAGCCGAGCCGATGGACGGACATGTGTCCAAGCGTTGCCCAACGGGGCGGGGCCTGTCCGGGTTTTGGGACGCCTGGCGGGATGCCCTCCCTGTGGAGGGGACGTGGGGATGGTGAGGGCTCCTTCTTCTCCTGAGGTGAAGATGCCCCCGACATCCCACCAACATCGGCCAGGAACGGTACGGCTGCGCGCTGCTCCCGGCCGATGCCGTCACCTGCGCCGAACAGGTAACGGCACTTCAGACCGGCGGGAGGGCTGCCCCGAGCCGTTGGCGGAGCGGGTCGGCCGGCTGGCAGGGGAGCTGAGCCATCAGCCGTCCTACCCGTTGTCATACCGGGCCCGCCCCTACCTGGTCTACCTGGTGCTGCAGGGCTACGCCACGCTCGACTACCCCTACACCCTCGCCGCCGGGCACCTGAAGGTGGCGGACACCGCCACGGCACTGGGCAGGGACATGGGCGTCGACGCTCTGGTGAAGGAGGCCATCGCGCTCGGCTTCCACCCAAAGACGGCGCAGCAGTCGATGATCTGGGCCATTGCCCGTATCGCGGCGCGCACCGGCATCCTGCATGCCGATGGGTTCACCGAGGACCACATCAACGAAGCCCTGGAGGCCGTCCGGCTGTTCAGCGAACGTGATGACTTGCGCTTGTTCTACCCCGACGTCCGGCAATACCGCGACAACGCCCAGAAGTCATGGGTCACCCGCCTGCACCAGCTCCACGTGGTTCTATTCCACCGCGGCCAGGTCCCCACCGGGCCCCGCAAGCGGATGCCCGGCCGCAAGCCGCCATGGCCGCTACCGCCCCGGATGCAGGCGGTCGCCGAGAAGTGGCTGGCCGCCCGGCGGTTGACCGACGCACCGTCCACCGTCGAAGGGCTGGAACTCGCGGTGCGCGGCTTCGGCGACTGGATCACCGAGAACTACCCCGGCATTGTCTCCTGGACTGAGGTGACCCGGGACCACTGCCTGGAATGGATCCAGTTCTTGGCC
Organism: Streptosporangium sp. CA-135522; assembly: GCF_050949235.1. Taxonomy (NCBI): domain Bacteria; kingdom Bacillati; phylum Actinomycetota; class Actinomycetes; order Streptosporangiales; family Streptosporangiaceae; genus Streptosporangium; species Streptosporangium sp. CA-135522. Next base: position 145,393 of record NZ_CP192027.1, on the reverse strand, counting down.
GACACTCCGTCCAAAGCGACCGGGAAGCTGCTGAGTGCGAAAACCCGTGTGGGGCGGATCTCCGCGTTGTCGCAGTTGTTCCAGGAGACGGTGGCCTGGCAGTACGACGACGTTCCCGGACGCGCGCTCATCACCGTCGGTGACGCGCCCAAAGTGCCACAGCGAGTGCCACGGTTCATCCCCGACCATGAACTCGACCAGCTGATGCCGATCATTGAGGCGATTTCCTGCCCATTCCAGCGCGCCGCGCTGCTGGCCGTCCGCTGGTCCGGGGCCCGCCGCGATGAGATCCGCCGGCTCCCGCTCGACTGCCTGGACCGCTACCCAGACGGGACGCCTCGGCTGCGGATCCCGGCCGGCAAGACCTACAAGGAACGGATGGTCCCGATCCACCAGGACGCCGCTGCCGCCCTCCAGACGCTCATCGACATGCGCAAGCAGTGCCACGACCGGCCCCTCCCCAACGAACGCGCCGGCGAGCAGATTCGCTACCTGTTCCTGCACCACGGCATCCTGCTGTCGTCCACCTACCTGTTCGAGCAGCCGCTCCAAGCGGTCAGCAAGGCCGCCGGGATGGTCGGCCCGACCGGCTGGAACGGCAAACAACGCGGCACCGTCTCGGCGCACAGATTCCGGCACACCGTCGGAACCCAGCTCGCCGAACGCGGCGCGAAACTCCACACGATCATGAAGGTGCTCGGCCACTCTTCGGTCTCCATGGCACTGGTCTATGTCCAGGTCAGCGACCAGGAGGTGCTGCGCGACTACAAGTCCGTGCTCGAACCCGGCGCTATCATCGCCGACCCCGCCGCCGACGAGCTGAAGTCCGGAACCCTGCCCGCCGAGGCCGTCGACTGGCTCAAGAGCAACTTCCTCAAGACTGAACTCGAACTCGGCCACTGCCTGCGCCTACCCGCCGAAGGCCCCTGCGAGTGTGACCTCTATCTGACCTGCGCCAAGTTCGTCACCACTCCCGACTACGCGCCACGGCTCCGCGCCCGGCTGGAGGTCGAACAGCAGCTCGTCCAGGACGCCGATGACCGCGGCTGGACTCGCGAAGTCGAACGGCACAACGCCATCGCCAGACGACTCCAAAGCCTGCTCACCGACCTCGTTCCCGACCACACCCACACCGGCGCCCCTGCCAACCAGGACCCCACCGAGCCCGCATCCTGAGCTGGGAGCCGCTTGACAGTGTCCATATAAACTCGGACATGGTGTTTGGGATCTTCTCTATGTTCGGCTACCGGTTCGCGCCCCGCTTCGCCGACCTGGGCGACCAGCGGTTCTGGCGCGCTGACGTCCCCGGCAGCGACGCCCCGAGCGGCTACGGGCCGCTGGAGGCGCTGGCCCGCAACAAGATCAACCGGAAGAAGATCCACACGCAGTGGTCGGACATGGTGAGGGTCGCCGGGTCGCTGGTGACCAACCAGGTCCGCGCCTACGACCTGTTGCGCATGTTCTCCCGCAACGGCAACCCGACCCCGCTCGGGCAGGCGTTCGCCGAGTACGGCCGCATCGACAAGACGCTGCACCTGCTCGGCGTCCTCGACCCGATCGACGACACCTACCACCGGCGCCTGAACAAGCAGCTCACCGTGCAGGAGTCCCGGCACCGGCTCGCCCGGAAGGTCTGTCACGGCGGAGGCGGGCAGATCCGCCAGCCCTACCGCGAGGGCCAGGAGGATCAGCTGGCCGCGCTCGGCCTGGTCGTCAACGCCGTCGCGCTGTGGAACAGCCGCTACCTGTCAGCCGCCGTCGACCAGCTCCGGGCCCAGGGCGTCCCGGTCAAAGACGAGGACGTCGCCCGGCTCAGTCCGCTCGGCCACGCCCACATCAACTTCCTGGGCCGCTACGCCATCACCGCCTCCGCTCCCATCCAGGGCCTCCGCGACCTCGGGGAGATCCCCGACCTTTCCGACGGAGCGGGCCGAGACTGGGTCTGAACGGCACACCGAGGCTAAACGTTGCGGGTGAGGCGGTTTGTGGAGGGGGCGCCAGCCAGCTCGATCTCGATGGCCAGGACGCCGAGGGCTTCCTTCTCCGGTCCGTAGATGTGGCGGATGTTGGCGAGCTGCTGGTCGCAGGGGCTGGCGGGATTGACGCGCTCGGGGCCTTCGGTGTCGAGCATCTCCTCGAACGAGCTGTAGCGGGCGACGCGCTTGACGCGGGTGAGAACGTCGTCGCGGCCGCAGACAAAGCGGATGTGGTCGCCAGCGGTGAGGTTGCGCAGGGTGGGGTAGCAGACGCGGACCTCGATGGTCTTGGTGCCGCTGGCGATCAGGTCGAAGTAGCGGCGGTAGAGGTTCATCTCCCGGGCGCGCACGCCCGGCTTGGTCGTCGGGCGTGCGGTCATGATCCTGTCCAGTTCTGCGGTGGTGTAGGAGCGGGAGAGGTGCTTGGGTCGGTGAGCATCCGGCCGACCAGCCAGACCATGGCGTCGATGAGGTGCACGCCGCAGGTCAACCGGATGCGGGCCGCAGATTGTTCATGAGCAGGCCGAGGGTGAACTCGAAGCGGTCGTGTCCGGTGCCGGAGATCAGCTCGGCGGCATGGCGTCGAGTCTGCGGGAATTTCTCGGCCGGCAGTGCGGTGAAGCGGTCTAGCAACTCCTCGTGGCTGAGCACCCATTCCTGATCATGGTGCTGGCGCCGTTGCTGGACCAGCGACTGCTCCAGTGCGTAGGCGCTGACGTAGAGGGACAGCGCGTCGCGGGCCCATCCGGCCGTCCTCGGTTCGATGCCGCCCGCGAGCAGGATCGCCAGGATTCCTTCGCCGACCCGCAGCGTTTCCAGGTTGGTCGACGCCGTGGCCAGCGCGGCGCGCGAGACTCCAGGGTATTTCAGGTAGAGGTCGCGGATCTGCGTGTACACCCCGAGCAGTTGCTCGCGCCAGGCAGCCGGGTCCGGTTCGGGGAGCACGACCTCGGCGTAGAGCCTGCCGATCAGCAGGTCGTCGATGTCGTCTTTGTTGACGATGTGCGCGTACAGCGACGACGGGCCGGTGCCGAGCACGGCGGCGACCCGGCGGATGGTCAGCGCGTCATACCCCTCGGTGGCGACGACTTCCAGGGCGGCGTCGGTGATCCGTTCGACGGTGATCGGCTTCTTGCGTGGTGCCGACGCGGCGGCCTCCGCTGCGGGTTGGGCGTGGCGAGCTGCACGGCGTTGGCGGGGATCGGCGGACATACCGGCCACTATAGCTTGACACGATCTAAGTTCGTTGAATAGAACTTAGATCGTCAGAACGAACTAAGTTCGTATCGATGTCCCGGAGGTGTGTGATTCGAGTTTCCGTTGTCGGAGCCGGTTTGGGAGGCCTGGCTCTCGCACAGGGTCTACGTGGTGCTGGGATCGAGGCCGACGTGTTCGAGCGCGACCCGGGGATCGTCGCACGGTTCCAGGGCTACCGGCTCGTGCTGAACCTGATCGGTTTCCAGGCGGTGCGCGACTGCCTGCCGACGCGCTGGCACCCGCTGCTGGACGAGATCGTCATGGACGCCTCCGCCGAGCAGCTGATCCTGGACCCGCAGCTGAACGAGATCGGCAAGCTCGGCGCGGGCCGGACCGGCATCGTGGTCGACCGGCAGGTGCTGCGACACCTGTTGCTGACCGGCCTCACCGTGCACACCGATGCCGCGCTGACCGGCTACGACGTGCTGGCCGACGGCAATGTCCAAGCCCAGTTTGCCCGCCGCGACCCGGCCACCGCCGACCTGCTCGTCGGCGCGGACGGCGTCACCTCCGCAGTCCGCGGGGTGTTGTCGCCGCAGACCGCCCCGACCGACACCGGCGTCCGGTTCGTCATCGGCCGCACCCCGCTGACCGACGAGTTCGCCAGCCTGCCCAAGGCCTACGGCTCGAAGATCACGGGCGACGGCGTCAGCCTGCTGCTCGGCGCGATGCGCTTCCGTACCCCGCCGAAGCAGGCCGCCGAGCAACTGGCCCCCGAAGTCACGCTGCCCGACATCGGCGACTACGTGCGCTGGGCCATGATCCTGCCGCCGAACGGCTCGCTGGAGGACCTGACCGCGCAGGACGCCGTGCTGTCCAGGATGGGAGATTGGCACCCGGAGCTGCATGCGCTGATCGAGCAGGCCGACCCGGGCAACAGCACGCTGCTGTCCATCCGGGTGGTCAAGCCCGGTGAGCGCTGGGCGTCCGGCCCGGTCACGCTGCTCGGCGACGCGATCCATGCCACCTCCCCGACCGGCGGCAACGGCGCGAACACCGCGCTGCGCGATGCCGACCTGCTGCGCCGCTGCCTGATCGAGGCCAACAAAGGCCGCCAGGATCTGCTCAGCGCGGTCGACGACTACGAACGGCAGATGTTCGAGTACGGTGCCGAGGCCGTGCGCAGCAGTCTCGAGAAGCTGCCCGCCTTCGCCCCCGAAGCGAAACTGTCCTGAGATCGAAATTCACCTTGTGCGGACCGACCGGACCCGCCCGGTCGTTGACATACTGATCCGCGCCAGTCACCGGCCAGCGCGTCCACATCGGCACGGGCGATGCGGCGCAGCCGGACCTCGATCCCACGGTCGGAGATGACCTGGTTCAACTCGCGGTAGTGCCAGCCCAGCGATTCCGTAGCCTCGTCGAGCGACAACGACCGGTCCAGCCACGCGACCCGTTCCTCGATCACCGGCCGCACCCGCTCAGGGGTCAAGGCGTCGATGTCGGCCGGCGCGTACAGGTCGTAGCAACGGCCCTTCTTCTCGAACACGTCGGCCACGGCGAAGCGGCCCGCCTCGGCGAGAGTGCTGAGGTTGGAGGGCTCGACGATCGCGGGCACCACCTGGCGCACCGCGTCGAGCTGGTCGGGCAGCCAGCCGCGGGCGTGTCCCGGCTTGGGCAACATGCCGGCCGCCTCGGCGCGCTCGAACTGCCAGCGGGCCAGCCCGACCTCGTCGGCCACGACCAGGGGGCCGAAGTAGCTCTCGAATCAGTAGCGTCTGTCCAGGGCTTCAACAAGGCTGCGGAGCTCGCGCGCCCGCCGCCTGGTCATCGCCAGCATCACCGCTTCAAGGTGCTCGCGGGCCTGCCACGGGGCTCCGCAACAGGCCCACTCCGTGCAGCCGTCGCTCTCATAGTCCCAGAGGCGACGATTCGGCTGGTGAACGAAGCTTCTCCAGCGCACCATCGCTGACCCGATCGAGCCCGACCACAGATACTTCTTCTGACGCTCGATCCGTCGAACTTCAGCGAGCGCTGCCGAGGACAGGCCATGGATGGTCGTGATGTCGTCTTGCATCCGAGGCCGACGCGAAAGCTCGGTACGGACGCGGCCAGGCCGTCTACGCGGCATCGGCCTTTCTGGTGATCGTCATGCCAGTCATCTTCCCACCAGCGGACGCCATCCAGCCAGCGCCGAGTGCAAGGACTGAATACCGATCGACACCCGCTCTTCGCTGCTAGAGGTGGAGAGCCGCTCGTCGGACCATCTCATCGGGTGGTCGGACTGTCGGGGTGAGCCGCTATCGTGCAGCCGTGACCGGTTCCGGGCAGCGTCCACTGCTCTTCCTCGATGTCGACGGACCACTCATTCCCTTCGGCGCGGTGTCGCAGAAGTATCCGACCTATCAAGCGAGTCCCGAATCACAGGGAACCGACTCGAATCCGCTTCTGGCCAGGATCAATCCCGAGCACGGGCGCAGGTTGGCGGCGCTACCGTGCGATCTGGTCTGGGCCACGACATGGATGGCCGACGCGAACGAGTGCATCGCACCGCGGATTGGCCTGCCCCAGCTGGAGGTCGTGATCTGGCCGGAGCCATCCGACACCGATGAGCAGAACGAGTGGAACGGGCTGCACTGGAAAACCCGCGCCCTCGTCCACCGGGCAGCAGGGCGCTCATTCATCTGGGTCGATGACGAGATCACGAACACCGATCGAATCTGGGTCTCTGCACACCATCGAGGACATGCCCTGCTCCACCGTGTCGATCCCCGTCAGGGTCTCACCGACGCTGACTACGCTGCTCTCAACGAGTGGCTCCAGAGGACCACCGGGGCGCCGCCTTCGCATGGTGATGTGGCTTGAAACTGTGCCGGAAGTCAAACGGCCCGCGACACGCCGAAGACCCGGACATCGACAGATTCTTTGTGGTCACCTTCAGTTACCGGACAGGCTCTCTCGATTCCCAGAGGCCACTTCAAGATCAGTTCGGTTAAGCTTGTCTTAAATGTCCACTTTTGCGGGTGGACCCAGCTGAACGGCCCCGCCTGGAAGAGATCCGAGACAACATCATCGCCCGCCTCACCGAGGCCGAACGCGAGGGCTGGCGCGGCGAGGTCGAGAAGCATCGGATATACCTGGCCGCCGCCGAGCATAAGCTCGCTCAGCTCGATGAGCGGGCCCGTCGCGCGACCACGATCCACCTGGGCATGCCGACCTTCCCCAACATTGTCGGCCGCACCGCCACCCTCCCCACCAGCCGACCAGGAGCCCCGTCATGACCACGCTGGAGAGGGCGCTGACCCGAGCGCTCATGGAAATCGTCGTTGGGCTGGACGAGCTCTCAGACGACCACAAGCGCACCCTCGTCCAGCTGATCACTGACTGCGCCAACGAGGAAACCGACCCCGACCGGCAGCTGACGGCCTGGGAAATGCCGGAAATTCTCGGCCTCTCAGCCTGACAGGAGCCAAGATTGCCGCACACCCCGCAAGACCCCTGATGAAGGCCATGAAACCTCTCCGTCGTCACCGTCGTCGGCGTGGTGTTCGTCGTCGCGATCAACTGGGTACTCGGCCCCGACTCGCCATGGTGGCTGGAGTACGTCCATGAAGTAACTGGCCGGACAGCTAAGAAGCTCGTCGCGGTCGTCAATAAGGCGCATCGTGCTCGCCTCCGATGCTCCCCAAGACGAAGGCAAGACACTAATGGCCAGCGTTAACTAGGGTGACCCCCGCCCCCAGCAGAGGAGAAACCAAGGCCATGGCGTTGAACTTCGATACTCGCACGGCGCCCCGCAACCACGCTGAGCTCAAGAAGCTCGTGCTTGCAGTGCGTGGAGCGACCAAGGCCGACGAGACGCTCTGGCTGGAATGGAAGTCCGAGCTGGACCTCGACCCTGAAGACCCCGCTGACAAAAGCGGCCGCGCCCACATCGCGCGGGCCATCATCGGGTTCGCCAATCGCATGCCCGATGAAGCGAGCCGCTTCGTCGAAGGTTACGGATTCTTTCTGGCCGGCGTGAGCCACGAGAACATGGGTGGGGTCGAGCAGCACGACATCACGGAGCTCGTCCGCTGGATCGGGGACTACGTCGGTGAGACGATCCGCTGGCAGCCAACCTATGTGGAAGTCGAAGGCGGCGACGGGGCAGTCGCCGTCCTGGTCATCATGATCGACCCCCCGCGCTGGGGTGACCCGATCTTCTGCATGCGCAAACAGGCACCTTCGCCGAAGAAGGACAAGAGCATCCCGGAAGCGACCGTCTTCGTCCGCCGCACCGAAGGCACCACCTCCCGAGCACGCGCGACTGACCTTGACGCTCTCGGCGAACGGCTGATCCGCCGAGCACCCTCTCTCGACCTGGCGCTGAGCGTCGCCCAAGGCGAGGCCAAGCCCATCACCTGCCATGAGGACGATGTCGCGAAGGTTTTGAGCTACTTGGAGACAAGGGCCCTGGCGACCCTTCAGGAAGGCCCCGATGAGCCCCTGGCCGGCCTAGCCGTGGCCTTCGACCGTCTGAAGGAACGGCGCGAGGCGCGGTTCAGGGAGGAAGTTCAGGAGTATCTCCGAGAGTGTCGCATCGCGATCCCTGACGGGATCGCCGAAGCCGCCGCCGTCAACGTCAAGCCCCTCATCTTGCGCCTGCACAACCAGACGGACACGTTCCTGGGAAGCGTTCAAGTCCTCCTGCGCATCCATGGCAACGTTCGAGCTCTGGAACCGGAATGGCCTTCCTACGCGATCAACGAACGGTTCCCTCGGGCCCTTCCTGTTCCTCCGAGTTTCAGCCGAGGCGCCCGCTCGAGCTTTGGACCTGACGCCGTGCTCTCTCCTAATCTCTCCGGGCTGTCCAACCTGCGGTCCGCTCACGCTGGGCCACCTATCCGCATCGACAACTTCGGACCTGTCACGATCGAGCTGCCGCCCGTCGACCTCCGCTCGGGCCGTCATGCTGATCTTGCCCCCTTCGTCCTTCTCGTCGAGGAGGACGAAGGTGAAGGCATCACCGCCGAGTGGACAGCAACAGCCACCAACATGAACGGAAGCATCAGCGGTCAACTGCACATCACGTGTGCTGAGCCGCAGTCCTTCATCGAGCTGTTCGCTGCGGACCCCCGCGACAGACAAGATCGCTAACGCCTCGGCCGTCGCGCTAGTAGGACTTGGTTACCTCGGGTAGGAGACGGTATGTCCCCTGCGTTGGGGGGTGAGGGACGATGACCCCTCAAGAACTTGAGGCCGTACGAGCGCGGTTGGAGACGTTTGCCGCCGAGGTGTTCTCCTGTTTCTCCCGTGCTGATCAGCGGCGGTGGGGCGAGCGGTATGTGCGTGGGCTGCTGACCGACGGAGCGCGTAAATCGATGGAGCCGATGGCGGCCCGGCTGGGCGTGGATCGCCAGGGGCTGCAGCAGTTCCTCACCGACGCCCCCTGGTCGCATCAGCTGGTTTTGGCCGAGTTGGCCTGGCGGATGGAGGCGGCGATCAACCCGGTGGCGTGGGTGATCGATGATGTGTCCTTTGTCAAGGACGGCCAGGAGTCGCCGGGCGTGGCCGCGCAGTACTGCGGGGCGCTGGGCAAGACCGCCAACTGCCAGGTCGCCCCCAGCGTGCACCTGGTCACCGACGCCGCTTCCTGCCCGGTGAACTGGCGGCTGTTCGTGCCCGAGCAGTGGGATGCGGCCTCGCCGCGGGCAGAAGATCCGGCCGCGGTGGCGGCACGCAGACTCCGGGCCCGGATCCCCGCCGACGTCGCTCATGTGCCCAAGTGGCAACTGGTCATCGACATGATCGATGAGCTGTGCTGCTGGGGGCTGGAGGCGCCGCTGGTGGTCGCCGATGAGGGCTACGGCCAAGACGGGGCCTTCCGCCTGGGCCTGACCGAGCGCGGTATTCCCTACGTGGTAGGGGTGCGTTCCGATACCGCGCTGCTGGGCGCCGGTGCCCGCCGCACCGCCCCGGCCTATGGCGGGACCGGGCGGCGGCCGGTCCCGCGTTACCGGGACAAGCCGTGCTCGGCCCAGCAGATCGTGACCGCCGCCGGGCGGCGCGCGCTGCACACCGTGACCTGGCGGGCCGGGTCCAAGGGGCCGTTGCGTTCCCGGTTCGCCGCGCTACGGGTCCGCCCGGCGGGAGTACGGATCCGCCGCGCCCACGCCGGCCGGGAGTTGCCGGAGTGCTGGCTGCTGGCTGAATGGCCGCCAGGCGAGCCGGAGCCGACCAAGTACTGGCTGTCCACCCTGCCCGGCGACATCCCGTTGCGGCACCTGGTGAGAATGGCGAAGATCCGCTGGCGGGTCGAGCACGACTACCGCGAGTTGAAGACCGGTCTGGGCCTGGACCACTTCGAGGGCCGCACCTGGAGTGGCTGGTATCACCACGTCACCTTGGTCTCGGTCGCTCACGCGTTTTGCACCCTTGAGCGGCTCAACCCAAAAGCGCGGGCCATGGCTTGAGCACCTACCGGGTCATCGCCGAGTTGCAGCTGCTCCTGGCGTGTTGGGCCGGGGCCTGCCCCACCTGCCATCGCAGGTTGCCCAGACATGCCCAGCCCGTCCCCACCTAACCAAGCCCTACTAGGTCGGGCAGGGGAAATCCACCGTGAGCAATCACGGCAGGGCGCCTCGGTCCGACCCAACCTGACAGGCCAAGTTGGTCAGTGGGCGAGGTAGGGCTCACGCCAGCCATTCGGGCGCCAAGACGGAATGTACGACCGAGTCCCGCCATTGGTCACGGACTCGAAGGTGCCCGCGGATGCGTCCTTCTTCGATCATGCCGAGCTTGACCATCAGCCGGGCGGAGGCCTCGTTGGTGGGGCTGCGCGCCCCCCAGATGCGATACAGGCTGAGTTCGCCGAATCCAAGGCGAAGCAGGAGGCGTACGACGTCCGTACCAAGGCCTTGCCCCCATTGGTCGGCGCGTAGGGCGAACCCGATCTGCCCGCTACTCTGACCCGGATGCTGGGTGTCGATGGCCAGCCGGGCGAAGGCGATGAGGTCTCCGCCGGGCCGTACCGCGGCGAGGGAGTATTCGGTTCGCGGTACGACCCGGGCGGCTTCCATCACGGTGGAGATCGTGGCCTGCACCTGTTCGTGGGTGCGCGGCTCGAAACTCATGTGCTCAACAACCACCGGATCGCCGTAGATGGCGGCGAGCTCGTCCACGTCGTCGAGGGTGAACTCGCGCAGGCTGACGCGCGCAGAGGTGAGCGTGACGGGATGCATGCCGCCGAGACTAGCGACCCCGGGGAAGTGCGGCGCCAGCCGATAGCTGCCCGTAGACCTCGATCTGCTGCTGTAGGTTCTGCGCTGTAGCCGCGCCCTGGTAGCCAGGGGCGCGGAGCGCGGCGTGCACGCGCATGGCACTGGCGACGACGCCGCCGATGCGCTGGCCGACGGGCAGCTCCAGCACCGGGGCCAGCGCCTCGGCTGCGCCGTCCAGGTCACCCATGTTAGCTCGGGCCAAGGCCTGATCGGCGCGCGCGCCCGCCTCGTCGCTGTAGGAGCGTTCCTCCGGCCCGGCCTGGTTATAGGCAGTGATCGCCTCGCTGGCGACGCGGTCGGCTTCCTGTTCGTCACCTGGTAGCCACACGCGGGCGTCGGCGGCGTAGTAGAGCTGGCGTGCCCTTGGGAACGTCATGATGCCGCCGAGGACGTCCAGATCATCCAGCTCGACCTGTTCGCGAGCGTCGTTGGCGCGCTCGATCGCCGCGACCGCCCGCTCGCCGTCGCCCAGCACGGCCCATACTCGGGCTTCCTGCGCGGGCAGCCACACCGAGCCCGTACCCCGGATGCGAGCGGCGAACTCGCCGCCGGCTTGGGCGTAGCGGGCGGCTTCGTGCGGCCAACCGGCCCAGTAGGCGATCATCGATTGCAGGCCGCGCGTCCACGCGCGGAGCCCATCGTGGCCGGCGTTGTCGGCGCATACGAACGAGGCGCGGGCCTGAGTCATCGCCGAATGAGGGTCGCCGAGGTCGTGGGAGGCCTTGGCGAGCATGCCGGAGATGACACCGGCGAACAGATACATCTCGGCAGCCTCGGCAGGCCGCTGTCGGCCTTCGAGCAGCCGGAACGCGACGTCCTGCAGACCAATCAGGTCACCCATCAGGGTTGTCAGGGGTTGCTGCTGGTAGGCCAGCGTGAGGCGAGTGACCTCGGCGCGTAGCTGATCCAACGTCTCGGGGCCGATGTTGCTGCCTTCCGCAGCGACAGTGAACCGCAAGGCTCTACGTGCGGCCATTTCTACCTCTCTTTGCAGACTGTCGGATGCTGCCACCTGGGCCAGCGGCCGCGCTCGTGCAGTGGTTGACGATGAAATCTCCCCGGCCGGGACGGTCGGGGAAGCGGCGAAACCGGTATTGCATCGGATCAGGACGTCTCGCTCCGATGGGTCCAGCCGGTTCAAAGCCGCCGGGTCCAGCAGTCGCAAGGGGGTGGTCCCGTAGAGACTGGCCAACGCAATGATCTGCGTTGCCTGCGGCGCCCGAGACCCGGATGCCGGAAACATCTCCATCCTCGACAGCAGCGGCTGGTCGATGACCGATGTCGGCATTTGCCGGCGGTACTGGTCCACTACCTCGGGTTGGCTGAGGCCGAGTGCCATGCGAAACGCTGCCAGGCGCGAGCCTCCGCATGCGAGGCGGATCTCCTCGGCGATCTCTTCCATTTCGCGGCCTTGGCGGGCCATCTCGGCGCGTAGTCGGTTGATGTCCCTCTTGCTCCATGCACTCACCACGGGGCTCCCTGGAATGAGGCTCTGGTAGCAGATTGCCGCCGGTGACCCCGGTTGGGCAACTACGCAAATCGGACACATGTCTGCCCGGCGACATAAATATGGGCCGCCCCGCCTCAAACCAGCAGGTCAGCCGGGTGTGCGGATGCATAGAAAGCATGTCGACACGATGGGTGACTGCCTGGGCGTCGAGGGCGTTTACTAACTTCAGCTCCACGGAAGCAACGCGCCTTCTGCCCTATGGGACCGATCAAGGCCAGCGCCTCGGGCTGTTCTCGCCCACTCCTGCCGGTCCGCACAACCGTCACGAGGAGACCACCGTCATGACCAGCGTTTCCGCGCCTCCCGCCACGGAGCACGGGCCGAAGGGGCAATCTACAGCGTCATCTCGGGGCTTCCCCGCAACATCGGGGGAAGTCCAGATGGACACCGTTGACCTGCCTCCCGCCTTACAGATGACTCTGCGCCTCACCGCGGTGCTGGCCCGCGAGCACGGCATCATCGCTGATGTGCAGCCCTTCCTCTTTCAGGAGGAGGCGCTGATTTCCATCTGGGCTGGGCTGGTCGTTCGCTGCGACGGGTACCGCTTCCGGTGGGTCGTCCCCGGCTCGGAAGCAGAACGCGGTAGGCCGTTGTGGACATACGCGAGACGGTCGGCGCGCGCCGCCGCACGGCTGGCCGGCCAGTACGCGCAGTTACGCGCCCAACCCGTGGTTACCACCATCCTCGGGGGCTCGCTGCTGACCGATGATCTACTCGCCGTAGCCATTCGGGGGCGTCATGCGACGCCCCAGTGACCTCATGGCCACCGTCACGGCCGAGCGAATCCAGCACCTCGCCGGGGACCACTGGGTAGTGATGTGGCGCCTGTACGGCCGGCAGTTTCTCGCTGGCCAGGCTGGTGCTGGACTTGTCGTCGAGACAGCCGCACCGGCCCGGCTGCTGGCTCTCATGCAGGCGGCCGACCCGGACCGGCAAGACCTTCGGCCAGCTCTCTTTCCGATGGTGACCTCGCGCCCCACCCCCGTATCCGCGAGGTCACCGGAGGGCTCGCCCTTCCCAATGGCCCCGGGCTCTGTCTCCGATGATCAGGACGGCCGTACCGGTCGTATCGGAGACGGCCCGGGGCCACATCCCCTCCTCGTGAAAGGACACTCCCGTGGCTGTGGACGCTGATCCCCTTCAAGCCGCCGCGCTGGTGCAGGCACTCGCGCCACCGTGGTGGATGATCAGGTGGAGCCCTGTCCGGTGTCGGCTGGAAGGGTGGGAGCTCAGCGACCCTACGCGCTGCCGCGTCGTGGAGGGCTGTAGCGCCGCTGAGCTGTGGGACAACATGACGCGCACGCAGCCTGACCTGTGGCAGCTCGTGCCGCACCACACCGCGACCAATCCGCTCACCTCCGGGCGAGGCGGTCCGCACCCTCTAATTGAAGCGCTTCCCAGGTGCTTGACCAGCCAGCCCCCGACGATTCAGCGGCGGCCGCCGGCAGCCGCCCCACGCGCGAAGTTTCCCCGGAGGATTCGTGAGCGACTCGCTGCGTGAGCCGCCCCGGGTGATCGACGCGGCAGCGCAGCTCGCTGCGCTGCAGCAGCTCTACCCGGGCTACCACATCGAGCACGACGCGACTCTCGGCCGCTGGACAGCCACCCGCAACACGGCCCTGTCTGATCGCGAGAGAGCAGCCAAAGTCAAGTACGTGATCATCCGGGCTGCTCCTGAGCGCCTTGCGGCTGTGCTCAGCGATCAGGTCGAGCTGGCTCACCGGCTCCGCGCCACCCACGCCTTCACCGGCCCATAAGCCGCGTGGTGGCGCAGAAGGGCCGCCCCTTCTGCCGCCGCCGCGCTCTACCTCCCTGCGAGCGGTGGTGCACGACCAGGGGCCGCTCGCGGGGGTACCTGGTCGTGGTCTGCGCGCCAATGGCGGGCAGATCGCGGTGAGCGTGGCAGGCTCAGCGCCGACCATCGCTCACCGAGCCTCTGGTGATCGAACTTGTCCACCTAGAAGGGACTCCTACCTGTGATAGAAGCGACCGCCGACCACGCCGCTGAGCTGCGTGGCAAGCTCGCCGACGAGCTCGTTGCCGCCGGGCACATCACCACGGCCGAAGTCGAGGCCGCGGTCCGCGCGGTGCCCCGGCACGAGTTCACCCCAGCCGGCACGCCGCTGGAGGTCGCCTACAACGCCAACGACTCCGTAGCGACCAAAACCAACGAGCACAAAGCGATCATCTCCTCGATCAGTGCGCCGTTCATCCAGGCGCTGATGATCGAACAGGCCGGGCTCGGGCCGGGCATGAGCGTGCTGGAAATCGGCTCGGGCGGCTACAACGCCGCGCTGCTGGCCGAGGTCGTCGGGCCGAAGGGCCGGGTGGTCAGCGTGGACATCGACCCGGAGGTGACCGACCGCGCCAGCGCTGCACTGGACGCCACCGGCTACGGCAGCCGGGTCACGGTCGTGCTGGCCGATGCCGAGCACGGCGTACCGGACGGCGGCCCGTTCGATGCGGTCATCGTGACGGTCGGCGCGTGGGACATCCCGCCGACGTGGCTGGAGCAACTCGCCCCGCAGGGTCGTCTGGTCGTGCCGCTGCGGATGAACGGCATCACCCGCTCGATCGCGTTCCGGCGCGAGGCCGACCACCTGGTGAGCACCTCCGCCCAGGTGTGTGGGTTCGTCCCCTTATGCCGACATCGGCATAACGCAACTTATGGGGACTTCGGCATTATGCCGATGTGGGCTTCCTGTGAATGGAGGGCATTGGAGGAGATGGCTCCTTGCTCGGCATAATCACAGGCTGTTGAGGAACGCGATGGTGGCGTCGGTGGGTTGGTAGCGGCCGGGTGCGGTGCCGGTGGGGGTGGTTCGGCCGAGGGCGCGTTCTTTGAGGGCGAGGTCGGCGTGGACGTAGATCTGTGTGGTGGCCACGCTTTCGTGGCCGAGCCAGAGGGCGATGACGGTGGTGTCGACTCCGGCGTGCAGAAGCCGCATGGCTGCGGTGTGGCGGAGGGTGTGGGGTGTGACCTTCTTTTCGGAGAGGGTGGGGCAGGAGAGCGCGGCGGTTTCGGCGTGTTTGGTTACTCGTCGTTCGATTGCGTCGCGGCTCATGGGGGTGCCGGTGCGGGTGGGGAACAGCGGGTCGGCTGGAAGCCCGCCGGTTTCTCGCATCCAGTTCTTCAGCACGGTGATGGTCGGTTGGGTCAGAGGGGTGACGCGCTGTTTGCGGCCTTTGCCCATGCAGCTGATGTGGGCTCCCGCGCCCAGGTGGACGTCCTTGTTGGTCAGAGTGGTGAGTTCGGTGGCGCGCAGGCCGGTCTGGATGGCGAGAGCGAGGAGCGCGTGATCGCGTCGTCCGGTCCGGGTGGTCTGGTCGGGGGCGGCGAGCAGGGCGTCGATCTCTGGGTCGGTGAGGTAGGTGACGATCGCGCGGTCGAAGCGCTTGGTCGGGATCGCCAGGACGCGCTGGATGACGGCGGAGTCTTCAGGGTGCCGGAGGGCGGCGTAGCGAAACAGCGAGTGGATCGCGGCGAGGCGGGCGTTGCGGGTGCGGGCGCTGTTGCCGCGTTCGGTTTCCAGGTGGTCGAGGAACGCCCCGATCACGGGGGCGTCCAGGTCGGTGATCCGCAGGTTGGAGGGTGCGCGGCCGGTTCTGGGTTCGGCGAAGGCGAGCAGGAGTTTGAAGGTGTCCCGGTATGAGGCGATCGTGTGGTCGCTGGCGTGTCGTTGCCGGATCAGCCGGTCGGTGAAGAACGCCTGCAGGGTCGGAGCAAGGCTGCTCATGCGGCGTCTCCGATCGTCAGGTGATGTTCCAGCCGGTCACCGGCCAGAGCGAGGAGCTCGGGGGCCGCCGACAGATACCAGTAGGTGTTCTTCGGGTTGGCGTGCCCCATGTAGGTGGAGAGGCGGGGCAGGAGCGCTTGAACGTCGTCACCGCGGCGGTAGGCGTCCAGGAGTGTGGAGACCGCGAAGCTGTGGCGCAGATCGTGGATCCTCGGCCGGCAGGACGCGGAGCGGGCGGTGATGCCGGCCTCGTCGGTGACTTTCCGGAAGACGCGGCGGACCCAGGAGTAGTCCAGCGATGCGCCGGTCGAGGTGGCGAACAGCGTCTTGTTGGTCTTGCGTGGCAGGAGCCGGCTTCGGGCCCGCTGGTAGTCCCGCAGTGCAGTGATGCTGGTCGGGTGCAGGGGCAGGAGCCGTGACTTGCCGAACTTGCCGTCTCGAACCTTGATGATCGCCTGTTCGGGGTCGATATCCCGGTCCTCCAACGCGAGTGCTTCTCCGATCCGCATTCCGGTGACGGAGAGCAGCCCGAACAAAGCGGGGTAGGTGGCCGCGCTGAGGGGGTGAGGGCGGCGGGCAGCTGCCTCCACCAAGGCGTCGATCTCTGCTGGCGAATACAAATACGGAGTCGCTCGGGGCTGCTGGTAGCCGATCAGGCCCTTGGGAAGGATCTCGTTCCGGGCGTCCCGCATGTGCAGGTAAGTGGCAAAGGGGCGCAGCGCGTTCAGCCTCAGCGCCCACCACCACGGGTCCGCGCCGGCGGGTTCGGTCGCCCAACCGAGGGCGTGTTCGGTGGTGATGGTGTTGGCGTCGCGTTCTTCGAGATAGTCGAGGAACTGTCCGATGAGCTTCTCCGCCCGTTCCAGCTTGAATCCCAGCGCCCGGCGAACGGCGAGATAGTCGGCGAGTGCTTGGTGCAGGGCGGTCACGCTGCGGCCTCCGCTCCGGGCCAATGCCGGGCGACGCTGCGCAGCCCGGCGATGTCGACCTTGGCGTAGATCGCGGTCGTGGCCGTGTGCTGGTGGCGCAGGACCTGGCCGATCTCGGGAAGAGACCCGCCCGCCTCGAGCATGGCGGTGGCGGCGGAATGCCGCAGCCGGTGCGCGCGTACGATCCCCAGCCCGGCCTTGCGGGCGGCCAGCGCCGCGACGTTGCTGACCGCATCCGGGCTCATCGGCCGGAACGGCCCCCTCGCGCAGAGGAACAACGCCCGTTGGCCCGTATCCGGCCGGGCATCTCGTAAGTACGCGACGATCGCGCTGCCGACGTCCTTCGGGAGCGGCAACCGCTCGTGCCGAGTGCCCTTGCCCACGATGCTGATCTCGCCGCGCCGCCAGTCGACGTCGTCCAGCAGGAGAGCGGCGACCTCGCCGGCTCGCATCCCCAGACGCGACAGCACCGTCAAAACCGCGATGTTGCGGAGGCCGACCGCCGTGGCCGGATCGCATGTCTCCAGCATCGCCACGACCTGGTCCTTGGTCAGCGTCTTGGGCAGCCCGGCGAGCCTGCGGGTGCTGGCCGTCGGCACTGCCGCGGCGAGCCCTGAGTCGATGGCGCCGTCAAGGTGCAGGAACCGCAGCAATGACCGCAGCGCCGTCACCGTCGGCGGCAAAGACGCAGGCCGCAGCCGCGCCTGGCCGACGACGAACTCGGTCACCTCCTCGGCGGTCACCGAGCGCAAGTCCAGATCATCGCCGTCAGTGAGTCCGTCCAGGAACGGGCGGGCCAACTTCACCCTGATCTCGACCGTCGACTCCGCCAACCCCCGCTCCTCGGCCAAGTACCCAGCGAAGCGTTCGAGCACGGCGTCGACCGCGCCCGCAGGCCGGACCGCAACCGGAGCCCCGACCACCCCCACGGAGCGAAGATGCGCGAGCAGCGGTTCCAACGAACCGACCCTCAAGGCCATCAGACGACCAGCCGCATGTTGTTCAGCGAGAAACTCCTGCGCCTTCTCCTCGTTCAACACGCCGACTTCGGCCTTCCGGACCCCCAGCCAACGGCTCACATGACCCATCAGCCGGCAGTGATGCAACACCGAGCTGGCCGCGTACCCCTGACCCGCCAACTCGGCCGCATAGCCCTCGACAAACGGAGCCAGCGGCCCCGAAGCCACTACACGAGAAAGATCAACCATGGCCATCCCTTCGGTCACAAACCAAAGAGACAACAGGCCAAGGTCCTGCGATTATGCCGATATGTGACCGATACGACACCTACCGCAACCAGCATGTGCAGGCTGAGTCCGCATAACTCCGAGGTCCCCATAAGTTGCGATGCGGGGCGCCGGAGAGCACGCCGATCGAATCTTTCAGCTGCCCGATGCCCGCGGCCGCCACGTCGGCCTCCGTTTCGATTCCGGGGCGCCGGAGAATCCGGGCCTGCTCGATGGGGTGCTCGCGACCCGGCGCGCCGCGGTGTGGTCCGGCGTCACGATCGAGAACGGGGTCTCGTTCGCCGACCTGCATCTGTGGTTCGCCTGCTTTTTGCCCGGATTCTGCAAGGTCGCCGCCGACGAGGACACCGAGTTGGCCAGCGAGCGCGGCACCTGGTTCCCCTTCGCCGTGGTGCGCGGCGACAGCTTCGCCTACCTGGCGGTGCGCCCGGCCTTGGAGGGTGCCGGGGTGGAGTTCGGGGCACGCGCCTATGGGCTGCACGGCAAGCAGGCCGCGACCGCGATGGTCGAGCAGATCCAGGCGTGGGACCGCCAGGCTCGAAGCGGTCCGGCGCCCACGATCGCCTTCTGGCCGACCGGCATTCGCCCCGAGCTGTCCGAGGGCACCGCGGTCCTGGAGAAGACCCACGGCCAGGTCACGATCTCCTGGCCTACACCGAGCTGAACCATCCGCTCGGTGTAGGCCAGGTGCACCACACCCAACCCCCACATGTGAGGAGTGTGAGTCATGGCACCAACGATGACCTTCGACACCGCCGCGGTAGGCGTCGTCGACGATGAGGAGTTCGTGCTGGACATGTGCGTGGTGGAGGCCACCACGCCGCTCGTGACCATGATGTGCGACACCGGCGACGGGTGCGGCAGCACGTGCAACGGCTCCGCGTGCAGCACCGGCTCCAACGACCCGTCCTGACCCTGCCCCCTTCTGCCGCCGGCGCCCACCCTTTGGGCGCCGGCGGTGCGGTTCCCCCCAGCCGAACAGGAGGCGAATCACGTGAGCACACCTACGCGCTATCAGCCCACCGGCCTGGTGCTGGTACGCGCTACGACCGACCCCGGCAACCTGGACCCGCCGACGCATCTGAAGATTTCCGACACGGCCACGGCTCAGGTCGAGCAGGAAGGCCGGGCGTGGCTGACGCGGGTGTGGTCGCGCGGTGAGGTGCGTGAAGCCCTGCAGATGGCCAGCCCCGTCCTGGCCGCACGTATCGACCAGCTCCTCACCACCGACCCGGCCGCCGCCCGAGACCTGCGCCGCGCCATCGTGTCCGCAGCCACTTACCTGCTGCGCTGGCAGCGACGCGCGACCCCGTTCGGGCTGTTCGCCGGGGTGACCACCGCCCTCATCGGCCCGGCATCGGCGACGATCGGCACCAGGCACCGGGCGATGGTGCGCGCGGACGCCGAGTGGATCACGATGCTGATCGACCAGATCGAGCGGCACCCGAAGCTACGCCCGCACCTGATGGTGGTGGCCGACAACACCGGCGTCGTCCGCGACGGCCGCTTCATCGTGGCCAGGCAGGCAGACCTCGGCGCCCACACTCCCGGGTCGCCGCGAGAACTCTCCGTGGGCCACACCCGGCCCCTGCAGGCCGTGCTCGCCCTGGCGGCCTCGCCGATCCGCTTCGACGCGCTGGCCGAGAAGCTGGCTGGTCATTTCCCGGCCACCGCGCCCGGCACGATCCACACCCTGCTGCACAGCCTGGTCGACCAGCGCGTCCTGATCACCAGCCTGCGTCCGCCGATGACGGCCGCTGACCCCGTGACCCACCTGATCGGCGCACTGCGCGCCGCCGGCGGACACCACCTGCCCGACATCGCGGCGGTGTTGGAGCGGCTTGAGAAGATCAGCGAGCAACTGACCCGCCACAATGCCGGCGCCGACCCGCAGCAGGCCGCGGCACTCCGGGCGTCGGCCGCCGCGCAGATGAGCGCGCTCACCCCCGGCGCCGGGCCCGTGCTGGCCACCGATGTACGGCTGGACGCCCACATCGTCGTCCCCGAGCGAGTGCTGGCCGAGGCCGCGCACGCCGCCGACGTCCTGCTGCGCCTTTCCACCCAGCCGTTCGGTTCGGCGGCCTGGCTCGACTACCACGCTCGGTTCCGCACCCGCTACGGCCCCGGCACGCTGGTGCCGGTGCGGGAGCTGGTGGCCGACTCCGGGCTCGGCTACCCCGGCGGCTATCTGGGTGCGCCGCGCGCCCGGCCCGCCTGGCGGATGCTGACCCAGCGCGACGCCGCCCTGCTGGCGCTGATCCAAAAGGCTACCCTGGACGGGGCCGAGGAGATCACTCTGACCGAGGCGGATGTCGAGGCGTTGACCGTGGGCGAGCACACCGACCTCGTGCCGCCGCAGCGCATCGAGCTCGGCGTCGCGCTGCACGCCACTAACGTCGCAGCGATCGACCGCGGCGCGTTCGAGCTGTGGGTCACCGCCGCGCCCCGCGCGCACACGAGCATGGCCGGCCGGTTCGCCCCCCTGCTGGAGGCCGACGACCGCGCACGGCTCGCCGCCTCCTACCGCGTGAACGGTGCCCACGCAGGGCGGGACGCCGTGGTGGCGGTCCAGTTAGCATTTCCGCCCCGGCGTCCGCACAACGCCAACGTGGTCCGCGTGCCGCGGTTCCTGCCCGACGTGGTGGCCTTGGGCGAGCACCCCGATGGCGACGTGATCGGTGTGGATGATCTGGCGGTCACCGCCGACGCCGAGCAGATGTATCTGGTGCAGCGCTCCACCGGTCGGCGCGTGCTCCCCCGGATCCCGCATGCGCTGGAGACGAGCGTGCACAGTCCGCCGCTGGCGCGGTTCCTGGCCGAGGTCGCCGACGCGCGCAGCGCGGTATTCGGACCCTTCAACCTGGGGGCCGCCCGCACCCTGCCGTACGTGCCGCGTATCCGCTACCGGCGCACCGTGCTGGCCGCCGCCCGGTGGATCCTCGCTCCCGCCGACCTATCAGACGCCCCGCCCGGCGAGTCGTGGGATGCGGCGTTGTGCTCCTGGTGGCAGCGGTGGCGGGTACCGGCGCGGATCGTGCTGTGCGGCGGGGAGTTGCGCCTGCCGCTCGATTTGGACCAGGCCATGGACCGTGCCCTGTTGCGGACGCGGCTGGAGCGCGCCGAGCGGATCGAGGTCGCCGAGGACGGCGCGCCGGGCGGTCAGGGGTGGGTCGGCCGGCCGGCGGAGCTGCTGATCCCGATGACCGCGATCGCCCCACCGCCGCGCCGGCTCCCGACGATGGCGGCGCCGGGAGCCGTCCTTCGGCCGGGCGACTGCGCGCTGGTGCACGCCCACCTGGTGGGCAACCCCGCCCGGTTCGACGAGCTCCTGGCCGCTCACCTGCCCGCCTTCGTCGGCGAACTGGGCGGCCTGACCGAGCGCTGGTGGGTGCGCCGGCACCGCGACATGATCCGGCTCGATGCTGATCAGTACCTCGCCGTGACCCTGCGGCTTGCCTGCCCTGAGCAGTACGGGCCGGTCGCCGCGCGGCTGGCCGCTTTCGCCGCCGCCCTGGAAAGGCGCGGCCTGCCCGCGCAGCTCACCCTGGCCTCCTACCCGCAGCATCCCGCCCGCTACGGCCACGGTCCGGCGCTGTCGGCGGCCGAGCAGGTGTTCGCCGCCGACACCACGGCCGCCATCGCGCAGATCACGATGGCCGCCGCCGCCGGGCTGCCCGCTCAAGCGCTGGCCGCCGCCTCGATGACGCAGCTGGCCGCGGCGTTCGCGGCCGACAGCGCCTCCGGATACCGGGCGCTGGTCGGCTGCTTGAAACAGCAGACTGGGCCACTGGAGCAGACGCTTCGCGATCACGCGCTCCGCCTGGCCGACCCCGCCGACGATTTCCACGCTGTACGGGCGCTGCCGGGCGGCCAGGCGGTGGCCACCGCGTGGCGGGCCCGGGATGCGGCGCTGGCCGCCTACCACCACATCCTCACCTCCCAGCGCGATCCGGCCACTGTGCTGCGGACCCTGCTGCATGAGCATCACGTGCGCGCCGTTGGCGTCGATCCGGAGTTTGAGAAGGTGACCGGCCGTCTTGCCCGTGCCGCCGCGCTGCGCCGCCTGGCCCTGGCCGGTGCCCTGTGAGGCCCGGCACAGGCACCGGCCCGGTGGAGCTCACCGCCGCCGAGGTGACCAGCCAATCCCTGGCCGCCGGCGCGATCGGGACCGCGCTCCTTCATATCGAGCGAGCCCTGAGCGGCTCCGGAGACTGGGGGAGCGCGCACACCCTCCTGCGGCAGGCCACGGCCGGACCGGTCGACGCCGCTCCGCACGCCGGGCTGTACTACGGGGCGCCGGCCGTCGCCTTCGCGCTGCACGCCGCCAGCTCCGGCGGGCACCCCGGCTACCGGTCAGCGGCCGAAGCCCTGGATGAGCATGTGCGGAGCGTGGCCCACCGGCGCCTGGCGGCCGCCGCGGAGCGGATGCAGCGCGGCCAGAGCGCGACCTTCCGCGAATACGACCTCTTCTACGGGCTGGCCGGGATCGGCGTGCTACTGCTGCGCCGGGCGCCCGGCAGCGACACCTTCGCCGAGGTCTTGCGCTACGTCATCCGGCTGACCTCACCGCGGCGTGAGGACGGGTGCGAGGTGCCGGGCTGGTGGGTGGCCCACGACCCGGACCCGCTCCTGCCGACTCCCGGCGGGCACGCGAACCTGGGGATGGCGCACGGCGCGGCCGGGCTACTCGCCCTGCTCGCCCTGGCCACCCTTCACGACTGCGTGGTCGATGGCCAAGACCAGGCGCTGCGGTGCTTGAGCGCCTGGTTCGACCGATGGCGCCAAGACTCAGCGGACGGCCCATGGTGGCCGCAGTGGCTCACCCGCGAGAACCTGCGCACCGGCCGCCCCACCCAACACGATCCTGGCCGACCGTCGTGGTGCTACGGCGCGGCCGGGATCGCTCGCGCCCAGCAGCTCGCCGCCATCGCCACCCACGATGCGGTCCGGCGCACGGCCGCCGAAGACGCTCTGGCCGCGTGCCTGGGCGAGCGGCAGCTTCACCGCATCACCGAGGCGGGACTGTGCCACGGCATGGCCGGGGTCTACCAGAGCGCCTACCGAGCCGCCCGCGACGCCCACAACCCCGCGATCGGCCACCGCCTTCCCTCGGTGGCCGCCGCGCTGGCCCGGCACGCCGCAGCCACCCGGACCAACGAGACCGGGCTGCTAACCGGAGGCGCCGGCGTGGACCTGGCGCTGGAAACCGTGCGGCACACCACACCACCACGCTCGGAATGGGACGCATGTCTACTGATCACCTGACCACCACCTCACACCATGAGCTCGCGGCCGGCGTCCTGTCGATCCTCGCGGGCGCAGGCATTGAAGCCACCGCGGCCAGCACCGGCGTTAACCCCGCCGACCTGCTCCAAGCCTTGCAGGTGTATCAGGCCGCCGGGCTCGCCGCGCTGGAGCGGCGCGCGGACACGCAATGGCGCCAGCTACGCATCGAATTCACCGACTGGAGCGCCGCCGAGACGATCGGCGCGACGCAGCTCGGGCCGCACCTGGACCAGCTTCAAAGCAGCGGCGCCGTGACCGCATGGTGGTTCCTACGTAAATACCCCTGCTGGCGGCTACGGCTGCGCGGCACCGACACCGCGGCCGTAGAGGGCCTGCTCGACGAGTTGACCGCCGCCGGTCTGATCACCCGCTGGTGGCCGACCCTCTACGAGCCGGAGACCACCGCCTTCGGCGGACCGATCGGAATGCACGCCGCCCACAGCCTGTTTTGCGCCGACAGCCGCGGCGTGCTGGACTACCTGCGCCGCAGCGCGCCCGGCCTGGGCCGCCGGGAGCTGTCGCTCCTGCTGATCAGCGCGCTGCTGGGCGCGGCCGGACTGGACTGGTTCGAACGCGGCGACGTCTTTGCCCGGGTGGCCCGACTACGCCCCACCCCCGCTGACGACACCCGCCTCGCCAACCTCGCCGACTCCGTGCGCGCCCTGCTGGCCATACCCGTTCAGGCCGACAGTGCCCTGTTCGCGCCCGGCGGGCCGACCGCGTTCGCCGCGCCCTGGCTCGCCGCGCATCAGACGGTCGGCCGCCAGCTCGGCCACGCAGCCACCCAGGGGCGCCTCGACCGCGGCCTGCGGGCCCTCCTCACCCACATAGTGATCTTCCACTGGAACCGGTTCGGCCTGTCGGCCACTACTCAAGGCATCCTCGCCCGCGCCGCGAGCACCGCTACCCTCCCGAGGAGCTGACCATGAACACCACGGTGCTGACCGCCATACGCCGCTTCCCGCTCGTGGGTTGGCCCCGGCCCGTCTGCCCATCGCTTCCCGCCCGGGTCACCGAGGTCACCGAGATCGCCGACGCCACCGGGCGGCCGGGCGCAGACGTTATCGCCGAGGCCGCGCACGCCCTGAACAAGGCCGCGCTGCTGGCCAGCGACTGCGGCCTGGCCAATCTCGCCCGTGACCTGTGCTGGCAGCACATCAACCTCTACCGCGAGGCCGGTTCCCGGCTCACCGTGCGCGAAGCCAGATACATGCTCGAACCCGTTCTTAACCTCGCCCGGCTCCAGATCCGTGCCGACAACGGCCGGCAGGCTCTGCACCTGCTGGGAGCGGTTCATCGAGCTGTTACGGCGAACACTGACCTGGTCGTCGAGGGGCGCACGCTGCCGCTGGCCAACCTCACCGGCACCCAGCATGAGCATCGCAAGCTACGCGAGTGGGTGTGGCTGCAATACCTAGCCGACGGGATCCGCGCCCTGGCTCTCGCCGGCCGCTGGGACGAGGCGGTCACGCACGCCGAGGCGGACGGGGGGATCGGGCTGCACCTCATGGAAGGGCGGCAAGCCGCGATCATCGCTCACTGCCTGCGCGGTGCACTGCCGCAAGCGCGCACGGTGTTGGAGGAGAGCACGCTGACGGAGCCGTGGGAGCAGCAGGTCGCCGCCTGCCTGACCGTGATGTGCGCGGAGCCTGACGGGGCATCGGCCGACCGGGACATCGCCGCGATGGTCGGGCACTTCCTCGGACGGGAGCCGGTGCGGGGGTATGCGTTCTTCCGGGCCCGGCTCGGGCTGACCGTGGTCACCTTCGTCAGTGGCGCTGATCCGGATGCGGCCGGCCGCCTGCTCGCCCGGGTGGCCTCGGAGGCGATCGAGGCCGGCGACGGATACGCCGCACGCGACGTGCTCGGGTACCGGAGCCCTCTGACGGGGTTGACCGATGCGCCGCGCGAGGCGCTGGCCAAGGTGGTGGCCGCCTCCGGGCTCGGGATGGGCACGATGCCGCAGGAGCTGCTGGCCGACCTCCTGGCCGCGGCGAAGGTGAGCACGGAGGCCGCTGCGCGAAGCTTGGCCGCGATGCAGACATGCTGAGCAGGACTTCGGGCTGTGTGCTGAGTTTCGACCTGTGCAAAACTCGCGCCGAAACTTCGTCCCGGGCAGAGCGGTATTTGATCACGTGGATCGGGTGCTTCTGAGGTTGAAGGGCTGGAGTTACAGCGGTTTGAGGATGAAGCCGGTCTGAGCAATGAATCCGTCCAACAGGCCGGATCGGTACTGCATTCGTTTGAGCTTGGTGGCGACGACTTCGGCGAGTTCGTCGATGTCGCGAGGCGCGAGGTTGGCCAAAGCGCGCTTGAGCGCCGACCACACGCCCTCGGCCGGGTTCAGCTCCGGCGCATAAGCGGGCAACTGGAAGACCGTCAGCCACGGGCGGGCATCGATCAACGCGCGCATCGCGGCCGACAAGTGGCGGCGGTCGTTGTCCCACACCAGCACGATCGCCCCGCCGAGCTGGGCGTGCGCGGCATCCAGCAGAGCTGCGAACCGCCGGGGATCAAAACCCTTGACCTCCCCGGGGCGCCCGCGCCGGATCAGCATCCGATACATCAGCCGGGTGCGCTGCCCGGGCTTGGCGCACACCAGCCCAGCCAGTGCCACCCGGCCGTAGCCCTTGCCGGTCACGCGCATCACCGGGGTCCTGCCCCGCGGCGCCCAGGTGGTGGCCTTGGGCGGTCTCAGGTTCTGTCCGGCCTCATCTTCCCAGCACAGCCAGGCGCCCAGGTCGAGCGTCGTCCTTTTATCGCCGGCCACTGCTCGATGGTCCACTGCTCGCTTCCCCTCCTCGTCGCGCTCAGCGGCGCGATGGACGGGCATCTGTGGAGTCCAGCCGAGGCGATGCAGCAGATAGGAAACCCCGCGAGGGGTGTAGCGGATGTGAAACAGCGTGGCGGTCAGGTCCGCCACCCGGGCCAGGGTCCAGCGCTGGTCCTCGGTGTAGCCATGCGCGGCCGGGCCGCGCTCCAGCTCGGCTTCCAACCGCTTCAGCCGGGCCTCGTCCAGGCGGCACTTCTCCCCGCCGGGGCCCTTGGAGGCCAGCGCCGTGGTGCCGCCGGCCTGCCAGGCCCGGTACCAGCGGTTGGCCGACATCCGGCTCACCCTGAACCGGCGGGCCACCTCCGGTGCCGCAACTCCCTGGGCGAACAGGCCAGCGGCCTCGAAACGCAGCTGTTCTCGTCTGGCGCGTGCGGCGGCGGTCAGCCCGCCGCCTTCGGGGTACCTCATGCCTCCGGTATGACCGCTATGGAGCGATCATCACGCTCTCAGCGAGGTAACTTCAGCCCTTCAACCTCAGCGGTTCACGCCGTCTTCCTCTCGTGTCGTGCGGTGTGAGAGGAAGGCGGGCCGTGCGTGTCGAGAAAACGTCGAGGATCCGTCAGGCCCGGTGAAGCACGTCGAGCGCCTCCCCCCTGCCCCGATCGTCACCGACTCCGTCGAAGATCTTCAGTGCTTCCTCGGCCAGGTCGCGCGCTCGGCTCGCAACGCCTTCCGCGAGGTTGACGCGCGCCAACATCACCAGCCCATCGGCGTCGAGCAGCCGATCGCCGAGGCGTACGGCGATGCCCCTCGCCTGCTGCGCCGCCTGCCTGGCGTCGGGAACCAGGCCCTGCGCCAGCCGTACCGCGGTCAGCTCCAGCAGCGCGTCCGCGTGCTGGTGGCGGTCGCCCAGACCGGCCAGGCGCGAGGCCGCATCCGCAAGCCGCTCGGCCGCCTCCGCGAGGCGGCCCGCCCGGTGCGCCACCGAGCCCAGGGCGCAGATCGTCTCCGCCGTGTCCTTCGCGTTCTCGGCCACGGCCAGGCACTTGACGAGGCTACGCTCCGCCTCGTCAAGTCGCCCCTGCTCCAGGTAGACCAGGCCTAGTCTGTGCCGGGTGCGAGCCACATCCCGCACGGCGCCCTCGCGCAGGAAGGCGCTCAGCGCAAGCCTGAGCCGGTCGTGCGCCAGGTCCCACCGCTGTTCGGCGCGGTGCAGGTCGCCCTGGTCGCGCAGGCTCAGGGCGACGCCGCGGGCGCTGCCCGCGCGGCGGGCGGCTTCGAGGCCGGTTTCGCAGATCCGCCGCCAGTCGTACAGGAACCGCTGTCGTTCGAGGAAGGGGGTGAGCAGGTGCGCCAGCCGCCAGCTCTCCTCCCATAGTCCGGCCTCGTGCAGGTCGTCGACGAGGTTCACCAGGAACACCCGCTCGGCGTGGAGCCACTCCATCGAGTGTCTGATGTCCGTCGTCGCGGCGGGCGAGGAGACCGGCTCGCCGGAGACGAGGGTGAATCGTGAGGCCCTGCCCCTTGCCATCGCGACCGCCGCGAGATCCGACAGCGCCTCCTGGGCGGTGCCGGCGTCTAGCTGTTCTCGCGCGAAGAGCCGGGTGAGGTCGTGCAGCCGGTAACGGACCTGGCCGGCGACATCGATCACGTGCGTCTCCAGCAGTCCCGCCTCCACCAGCGCCTCCGCGTGGTCGCCGAAGACCGTAGCCACCCAGTCGGCGAAGTCGGGCGCCGACAGCGCGCCGAGCCGGCGCAGCGCGCGCCTGGCCGGTTCGGGAAGGCCGTCGTAGCCGAGGCGGAACACCCCGCGGACGGCCTGGTCACCCACACGCAATCGATCGAGCCGCCCATGCTCGTCCTCCAGCAGGCCCACCAGGTGATCGACCGTCCAGGCGGGGCGGGTGGCGAGCTGGGCCCCGGCGACGCGCAGCGCGATCGGCAGGCCGCCGCACAGGCGCACGAGCTGTGCCGTCGCGTCCGGAGCCGCCCGCCGCGGCCCGACGAGCCGGGTGATGAGGGCGCAGGCGTCGTCATCACCGAGGACGCCGACGGGCACGTGGGTCGCGCCGGTGAGTCCGCCGAGCGTGGACCGGCTGGTGACGACCGTCGGGCACGAGGTCAGCAGTGGCCGGACCTGGCCCTCGTCGGTGGCGTTGTCCAGCAGCACGAGCAGCCGCCGGTTGGCCGCGTATGTACGCAGCAGCCGCTCACGCCGTTCGAGGGTGGTGGGGACGGCTTGGGCGGGACAGCCCAGCCAGCGCAGGAAGTCCTCGAGCACCGCGGCGGGAGTGGTCGTCTCACGCAGGTCGGCGTAGAGGATTCCCCCGGGGAAACGTTCCCTGTGCCGCCAGGCGGCGTGCACGGCCAGCGCCGACTTACCCACGCCCGCCGGGCCGTGGACGACGACCAGGTCGCCGATCACCCGGTCGACCAGGTCCCGTCGGTCGGTGAAGTCGGCCACGTCACGAGGCAGGAGCACGGGCGGGCCGGCGGAGACGTGCAGCGAGACGTCGTCGTGGAGTATCCGGTGGTAGAGCAGCTGAAGGTCCGCGTCGGGCTCGATGGCGTGTCCGTCGTCGAGCTCGTCGCGCAGCGTGGAGTAGGCGTTCAGCGCGTCCACCCGGCGGCCGCTGCGATAGAGCGCGAGCATGTACTGGCCGCGGAAACCCTGCCAGAGCGGGTGCTGGGTGACTAGCCGCCGTAGCTCCGCCAGGACCTCACGATGAAGACCCGCGTCGAGCTCGTAGCCGATCCGGCGTTCGAGCGCCAGCAGGCGAAGCTCCTGCAGCTCCTCACGCAGCAGCCCGGTCTCCGCCCAGCGACCGGCGTCGGAGTCGACGTCCTCCAGCACCGGCCCTCGCCACAGGGCGAGCGCCTCCCGGAGGTCCTCCCGCGATCCCCGCGCCACAAGCCGCCGGAAACGCTCGACGTCGAGTTGGTCCTCCTCGATGGCGAGCGTGTAGGTCCCCGACACAGTGGTGATCACATCTTTGCCGATCAGCCGCCGGAGCTGGCCGACGTATCCCCGCACGAGCGAGTCGGAGCGTTCCCCGTCCTCGTGGGGCCACAGCAGCGCGCGCAGCCGCCCGACCGTCAGTGGCCGCCGTGCGTTCAGCACGAACAGCGCCAGCAGATCCCGGTGCTTGGGCGCGGTCGGGGTGCGGTCCTCCGCACCGTCGCGCACCTCAAGCGCGCCCATGATGCGAAATTCCATGTGAATTTCCTCAATGCGACGGACAGATGATCATTTGGTCCTCAGAATTCCATATTGATGACTCCTCTGACTCCTTCTGATCCGCAGCGGTTGGGCCGCTACCGGCTGGCGGGGCGGCTGGGCGCCGGCGGTCAGGGAGTGGTCTATGAGGCCTACGGCGAGGCCGGCGAGCGGGTCGCGGTCAAGGTGCCCAGGGTCGACGACCCGGCCTCCCGAAGTCGGCTGGCCGCCGAAGCCGCGGCCGCGCAGCGGGTGGCATCGTTTTGCACCGCCAAGGTCATCGAGGCCCGTCTCGATGCGGCCCAGCCCTACATCGTCAGCGAGTTCGTCCCCGGGCCCAACCTGCGCCAGGTGGTCAACGAGACGGGCCCGTACGAAGGGGACGCGCTGCGGCGCCTGGCCGTCGGGGTCGCCACCGCGCTGGCCGCCATCCACCAGGTCGAGGTGGTCCACCGCGACCTTAAGCCCGACAACATCATCATGGGCCCCGACGGGCCGCGAGTGATCGACTTCGGTGTGGCCCGGCAGGTGGGGCCGACCACGACAGGTCCGATCATGGGCACGCCCACCTACATGGCGCCGGAGGTTCTGACGGGGCGCGGCGCCACGGCCGCCGCCGACATCTGGGCCTGGGCGTTGGTGGTGCTGTTCTCCGCGTCGGGGCGCGACGCCGTACAGGATCAGGACCCCGTGACGGTCATCGGGAGCGTGCTCGGCTTCCGGCCCGATCTGAACGGCCTGGCGGAGCCTCTCGGCGGGCTGGTGGCCGCGGCGCTCTCACGGGATCCCGCCCGGCGGCCCTCGGCCAGGGGCGTCCTGCTCGGCCTGCTCGGCCTGCCCGACGACCTGGACGGCGACGAACTGCTGACCGAGGGCGGCGCCACGGCCGCCGCGCTGAAGGGACCGGCGGATCCGGATCTGGGCACGATCGCCGAGGAGCTCTTCGAGGAACTCTCCGAACGCGAAAGGGCCGTCGCGCCCGAGATCTTCCTGCGGATGATCGACGCCGACGAGACGATCAGGAAGGTCGCCCGCTCGGAGTTCCCGGACTCCGAGGCCGTCGATGCGCTGCTGTCCCTCTACGCCACCGCCGGGCTGATCGCCCAGGTGGACGCCACGGTGGACTCCGCCGTGGACCGCGGCTACACGCTGGCCAGGCCCGCCCTGGTCCAGGCGTGGCCGCGGCTGCGGCAGTGGGTGGACGACAACCGTGAGGGTCTGCCCATCCACCGGCGGCTGACCGAAGCCGCCCGGTTCTGGGACGGCCACGGCCGCAAGCCCGGTGACCTGCTGCACGGCTCCAACCTCGACAGGACCCTGCGGTGGGCCGCCACCGAACGCAGGGACATCACGCTGCTGGAGCTGGAACGCGAGTTCCTCGACGCCGCGGCGGGACGGACCAGACGGCAGTCCAGGCGCCGCGGCCTGCTCGCTGCCACGCTCGCCGTCCTGTTGGTGGCCGCGCTTGGCGGGCTCGGCCTGGCGGAGTACCGCCGGGGGGTCTCCGACCGGCAACGGGACGCGGCCACGGCCCGATCGCTCGCACTGCGCGCGGCCGGCCTGCGGCAGAGCGATCCCAGGCTCGCGATGCTGTTGAGCGTGGCGGCGTGGCGGCTGACCCCCTCACTGCCCGAGTCACGCGGAGCGCTCTACGAGGCGCTGTCCCAGCCCATGACCGACTCCTTCACCGATCCGCACGCGAGCCCCGGCACCGTCTACGCCCTCAGCCACGACGGTCGCGCGCTCGCGGCCGTCCTCGGCGGCCAGGTGCGGGTCTGGGACGTGCGGGCACACCGTCAGACCCGCGCATTCTCCGGCGTGGGCAAGACGGTCAGGAAGGCCGCGCTCAGCCCCGACGCCAGGACGCTCGCCCTCCAGGACGATCGGAACGTGCGGCTGTGGGACGTCACCACGGGCAGGCCCGTCGGCGGCGGATTCGCGGCCGGGGTCGAGGAGTTCCAGCCGGGTGAGATGACCTTCGACCGAACCGGGCGGTTGCTGGCCGTACCCGAAGGCGCTTACGCGGCCCGTTGGTGGGACATGGCCGGCCGCACACCGCTCCGGGCGGGATCGGGGGCGGGTCTGGACGCCGTGAACGCCGACCGGAGCCTCGGCGTGGTCGCCTCCACGGGGCAGGGCCGCGCCGAGTTGTGGGATCTGCGCAGGGGCAGGCGCATTCCTGCGCCCTGGCTGCCTCTGAAGCATCGTTTCAGCGAGGTCCAGTTCAGCGAGGACGGCCGCACCCTCGCGTTCGTCGTGAACGGGTCGCAACAGAGACGGGTGCTGATAAGACGCGTGCCCTCGGGGGGCCTCGTGACGGACTACCTCGGTGGCGCCGCCGGAATGCGGATCGTCTTCAGCGCCCGGTTCGTGGCGCACTGGAGTCTGCTCGGAGAGCTGATCGTGCGCCGGAGCGTCGACGAGCACATCGTCATGGAGCGACAGCTGCCCGAGCAGTCGGCCACCCTCCGCATCGACGAAGCCGACCGGGCGCTGCGCGTGGCGACGGACGGGGGGAGGGTCCACACGCTCGACATCTCACCGTTGTTCGACAGCCCCGTGGCCAGGGGCACCCTTTACGGCGGCGCGCTCGTGGGACCGGGCGGGCGGACCCTCGCGATCGGCGTGGGCGACGAGACGCGGCTCTGGGACATTCGCGAGGGTCGGCAGGCCGGAACGCCCGTCCCGGGGCGGGCCAACGTGTTCGCCTTCAGCGCCGACGGCAGACGCGTGGCCACCGGAGACAGGGCCGGCAGGCGGGTGCGGGTCGCCGACGCAGGCTCGGGCAGGCTGCTCACCTCCTTCGAGGTCTCGAACAGGCAGGCCACGGGGGTCGACGGCCTGGCGTTCAGCCCGGACGGCGGCACGCTGGCGGTCGCGGTCACCGGGGTGGAGGGCATCCTGCCCATGGAGCTGCGGAACCTGAGGACCGGCTCGGTCACCGTCACCGACGTGGCCGCCGGCGGTTCCACGGCCTTCCGCCCCGGCGGGGGGCTTCTCGTGGCCGGCGTGGTTCCCGAACCCCTGGACCCGGTCAGCGGCTCCCGCCGCCCACGTCCCGAAGGGCTCGGCAGCCTCTCCGCCCCTTACGCCTTCCGTCCCGACGGTGGACTCATCGCCTTCAGCGGACCCGGCCGGATCTCCCTGTGGAATTCCACCCTGACCTCCGCCGTCGGCGACCTGCCCGCCGCGGGCGAAAGCGCCTCCCTCGCCTGGTCGCCCGACGGGCGCACGCTCGCCTCCTACGAGTCCGGCGACCGGATCCGGCTGTGGGACGTGCCGAGCAGGCAATTGCTCGGTGTCGTGTTCGACGGCCTGACAGGCCTCGGCTTCGGAGCGAGCGCCTCGATGGCGTTCGGCGCGGACGGCGAGACGCTCTACAGCACGACATCGGAGGGCGTCGTGCGACGGCACCCTCTTGATGAGGCGCGGGTCACGGCGGCCGTCTGCGCCAGAGCCGGCCGGACCATGACCCCACAGGAATGGCAGCGACACCTCCCCGGGATCCAGCGCTTCACGGTGTGCGGATGACGCGCCGAGACGACCACCCGGGCTCACCGCCGTACCAGCCCGAGCCAGGCGGTCACTGCGGCAGGGTGTTTCAGGAACATCGGGCCTCGACGGACGGGACGCCCAGCCATTCCTTTTCGAGTGGGAGGCGCTCCGGTTTCCGAGTGCCACCGTAGCTCGTCATCGTCCGCTTGGATGTCCCTGCTGGCAGCCGTGCTCAACAGAAACTCAACATGTTCTCAACACAAGGCGCCCTACCTTCTCCACAGCCGAGCACCACGTGCTCATCGGGAGAAGGAAGGAAGCAACATGAAGGCCATGACGAAGATCAGCGCCGTTGTCGCGGCGGGGGCGTTCTCGCTGGTGCTGGCGGGAGGGCCGAGTGCGTCAGCGCAGAGCGCCGCATCGCCCGTCACAGCGGCATCCATCGCCTCGGCATCCGTGACCTCGGGCGTCCAGGTCAGCTCGCCGATGCCCAGCATCAAATGGCTCTGCGGGAAGCCGATCGTGAAAAAGTTCATCCCTGCCTGCTCGCACGGGAAGTGGGAGCCGGTAACGATCAAGAAGATGCGCTGCCTTCAGGGCCACGCGCCGTATGTGGGGTTTACCGGCATGTCGAAGCTCACGTACTGGGCGATGAAGTGCTTCAAAACCAACGAATGGCAGAAGTGGTAGCACCTCTCTGCGCTCCACGATCGCTTCTGCCGGCATCCAGCTCGGGGTGAGTGCGGCCCCGGAAGAGCTCGGCCGACGTGACGCATTCGAGGGATCGTTGCAACACGGTGGTCAGTGGTCGGCGGCGAGAAGCCCGGCCAGACGCTCGGCCGGGGTATCCCAGCCGAGCGTCTTTCATGCTCTGGTGCCGCGTTGTCGGTTGGGCCACCGCCGACCATCTACGCACCGAGTTCGTGACTGAGGCACTGCACATGGCGTGGTCGCGCCACCTCACCGGGTCGGTGATCTTCCACTCGGATCGTGGCTGTCAGGGCGGATTCAACTGGTCGTCGTGACACCTCGATCGTGCAGGAGGATGTTGTGGCGCAGGGAAGGGTTCCGGTAGCAATGAAGAAATCTTTAACGAATATGCAGGCTGGGGTACCTGTGACGCTTTCGAGCACAGCCTGGAAGGCAGACCGCTGACCCACATATCCGTTGTTTCCTGCGTCGTTACTACCGGGATCCCCGCCAGGGCCAGTCGCCGGCTCTGCGGGTCACAGGACGGGGACGCAGATCTCGCAGAGGTGCTGGGCGAGCAGGCGGGGGCGGTAGCGTTCGAGGACGGGGCGGGTGGCATCGAAAGTGAGGCCCTGGGCGGTGAGGTCGTCGAACAGGCTGGCCCAGGCGTGTGCGAGGCCCTCAGGGGTGTGGGCGGTAGTGAGGACCGCGTGGCGGCCGCCGGCGAGGTGGGTTTCCCGGACCTCGGGGTGACGGACCTCGGGGTGACGGACTTCGGCGTCGTCGGGCAGGACGAGGCAGGTGTCGTAGCGGCAGTCGCGGGACGGAGTGCGAGCGGGGTCGTCGCGGGCGATGCCCAGGACGGCGGAGTCGGTGCGCAGCAGGCTGTTCGCAGTGGCCCAGGATTTGAGCTCTTCCATCTGGATTCCGTTTGTCTCTCCATAGGGGCCAGTGCGCCTGAGATAGGCGATGCGGGATTCCGGGATTTCTTCCATCGTGAACACATTTTCCTCCTCGGTTCGGGCGGTATGGAAATAGTAGCAAGATATAAAATTCTTTTCGGTGGATTTTGAAAGGCGGGACTATTAGAGAGCTTTAAAGGCTGAGGTTAGGGCGGGCGGAAGTCCAGCCTGGTCGGCGATGAACGCGGTGATTAGGGCGGGTCGGTGCTGCATTCATTTGAGCCGGTTTTTCACCGTGTGGGCGAGCTGGTCGGCGGTGTGGACAACGAGGTTGGCCAGGGACTTCTTCATGTGGGCCCAGAGCGCCTCGACGGGGTTGAACTCCGAGGTGTAGGCAGGCAGATGGAACACCGTCAACCAGGGACGGGCGGCGACCAAGGCCTTCATCTGCGCCGACACATGGGTGTTGGGGGCAGACCAAGTACGCCGGAAAGACATCCCAGGAGTTTTGATGTCAAGCAGCAAGTTCCGCTTGATGTGACCAGGCGGTCACCTCGTCGTAGAGGGTGCCGGTCTTGAGACAGCCGTGCAGGATGCCAACAAGCCGGTTGGCGACCTGGCGAAGGGCGGCGTTGTAGTCGGCGTCGCGGGCGCGTTGCTTGTCGTAGTAGGCGCGTGCGCCGGGCGAGACGCTGATCGCTGTGGACGCCTGGGCGATGAGCGCGTCGATGAGCCGATCATTATGGACAAACCGGGCGATGACGACCTTCTTCTTGCCGGAGGCCCGGGTAATGGGGCTGGTGCCGGCGTAGTTCTTGCGAGCCTTGGCGCAGGCATAGCGGTTGGGGTCGTCGCCGAACTCCGCGAGCACCCGGGCACCGAGGATCGCTCCCAGGCCGGGCTGAGAGAGGATGATCTCAGCGGCCGGGTGCCGGCCAAAATGGGCCTCGACCTCCTTGCGCATGGCCGTGATCTGCTCGTTCAGTGTCAGCAAGACAGCGGTCAGGGCACGTATCGAGGCCGCGTAGGCAGCGGTGAGCGCAGGAGGCTGACCCAGGTGCCGGGTTCGCAGGGCGGCCTGGATCTGTACGGCTTTGTCGGCCACGTTATGGCGGCGAGCCCGCTTGAGCACCGCGCTGATCTGCCCGATGGTCAGCTTCGCCGCCGATGCCGGATCCGGTGCCTTGGCCAGCAGCTCCAGCGTGTCCGGCGCGTCCAGGTCCCCGAACGCCGTCAGGGCGGCGGGGAAGTAGTCCCACAGCGCGTGCCGCAGCCGCTGGGTTTGCCGGACGCGTTCCCAGATCAGCGTCTTGTGCATCCGGGTCACGACCTTGACCGCCTCGGCCTGGTCGCTGTCTCCCGCGATGGGGCGCAGCTGGTGGGAGTCGGTGCGGACCATGTCGGCGAGCATGTGCGCGTCCGCGGCATCGCTCTTGGCGCCCGACACGCCCAGCCGTTCCCGATAGCGGGCCGCCTGCAGCGGGTTCACCGCCGGCACCCTGTATCCGGCGGCCATCAGCGCCCGCACCCACGGACCGCGGTCGGTCTCGATCCCGACCACGACCTCGACATCCTCCTGCGAGGTCACCCACCTGCTCGGCGATCATCGCGTGCAGCCGGGTCATCCCCGCCGCGCCCTCCGGCAGCCGCGCCTTGGCCAACCGCCGCCCCGAAGCGTCCATCACCTCGACATCATGATGCGCCTCGGCCCAGTCATCTCCCACGAACAGTCGCAACGTCTCTCCCGTCCCCGATATCGCTGGTCAGCAGCCTGCGGGAGAACCATCAGCGACCTAATGAAGCAGTGCTCACGCCTTGATCAGGCGGGCACGACATCCCAGCAGTGATCAACTCTCCCGGCCGACCGGCAGGGGCACGATCTTTCCGCAGGACTCGAAGTCCAGGGGCAATAAGTGCTCACCTGCCGGCGGCTACCAGGCACCGAGTCTGCCGGACGGCGACTCGCTAACACTCATTAGGGACAATAGGGCTGGTCAGCGGTATCTTGCGTGGTAAGGCTCGTCATGAGTTGCGCGGATACGCCTCTTCTGGTGTCGCCCCAAAGCAGGTAGACAAAACGGCGTCGGCGGCGACGAGGCTCGGGATCGGGCGGCCCCAGATCCAGGGGCGGGCGCGGGTGTTGAGCTGCCTGGTCGCCACGGCGGTGGCGTAGGCGATCTCATCAGGGTCGGCGAAGGTCTGTCCGGCCAGGGCTTGGCGGCGGAAGATGCGCCACCATGCTTCTTGCAGGTTGAGCCAGCAAGCACCCTTGGGAATGAACACCTGCTGGATTCGTGGATGCTCGGTGAGCCATTGACGGGTGGAGACGCTGTTGTAGCTGGAAAGATTATCGGTGATCACCGTGATCGTGCCGGTTGGGTTGCTCTTCTCCAGCAGGGCCAGGAAACGCTGCCAGCCGATACTGTTGCGCGAGGGAGCGCACATGGTGACCGCGTGACCGTCGGCGACGCGCAGGCCGCCGTACACCCAGGTCTTCTCCGGCTCGCGACTGTATTCCAAAGCATCTTTGATCCGCCGGCCGTCGGCGCTCCAGCCAGGCGCGGACTCAAAGGTGCGGGGAAGGACGGGGCCCAGCTCGTCGGCGGCCACCACCGTCACTCCCGGCGGCGGGCAGGGGTAGAGGGCAACAAGGCGGGTTCTTTTGGGGCGAACTCCGGGTCGTGGCTGCCGGCCCAGGAGCGGGTGCGGCGCCAGCGCACCCCCTCGGCCAGCAGGATCCGTCGCACCTGCGAGCGCGCCACCACCCTGACCCAGCCCGTGGACGGCCTGGGTCAGGGTGTCCAGCGTCCAGCTACCCGGCCCGGCCTCATCGGCCGCGGACAGTTCACCGGTCGCCTGATCGCGTACCGGCCGGCCCGGCGGCGAGGTGCGGGCCAGCGCGATGATCTGTGAGCGCTCGGCTTCGCTGATCCGCCGTTTACGGCCGGCACCAGGGCGATCTCCCAATCCGTCCAGACCTTCGGCGTTGAAGCGCGTCAGCCGGTAGCGCACCGTCTTCTCCGCACAGCCGAGCTCGCGGGCGATCTGCGGCACTCGCAGTCGCTCCCAGCTCAACGCGATGATCTGAGCTCTACGGATCCAGTCGGCCGGAGCGTGCCGGGCACCGGCCAGTTTGCAGATCTTGCGTTCCTCGATCGGGTCCTTCGGCGCCCGCGCGAACAGGAGCTTCGGCACTGCCTCACCGCCCGTCAACGACCTGCTGGGCCCTGATCGTACGTCTAATCTTGCTGCCCAAAAAGGAACGAAGCACCGTTCCAGACCGCACACAAGCGGCTGTTGCGGCTGCCCGTCGCCTTGGCTCGGCGCGTGGATGCGGCGGGGGTGGAGAAGCTGGCGGCGCGGCGCAACAAGGCGGCCGACGCCTACGACAGGACGCTGGCGCGCGCCGCCGCCCAGTACCGGACGGCCTTGGACGCCCAGGCCGAGGAGCTGGCGGCGCTGTACCGGCAGGAGTGCGTGCGGTACGCGCTGACGGCGACGGCGGTGGTGGCCGCCATTGCGGCCGGAACGGATCCGGTGGTCGTACTCGACGTCGACGTCGCTCAGGTGAGCGAGTGGCCATGGTTGCCGGAGGCGCCCGTCACTGGGCTGACCGAGATCGATGCCGGACTGGCCCAGCGATGGAGGCACGCCGCCGGAGCGTCGCAGCCGCGTCGCAGCCGAAAACGCCCACCACCGGTGGAGCTCAACCCGGATGGGCTGGAGACACGGCTCGCCGCCTACGCCGGATCCCTGGCGGAGCTGGTCAAGGACGGCAAGCTAGCCCGGCTGATGCTGCGCGCACCCCGGCAGGCAGAGCCTGTGAATCATTCCTGAACGCGGCGAAACAGCCGGGAGGCTGCGACGGATGCAGTCTCCCGGCCGGTTTCTCCAGGGTGGTCTGATTCCCGCCCGCGGGTATCGGCCGATCGTTAGGCTCTGGCGGCGTGGCTGAGACGACTTACTTTTGGCACGAGGCTCCCGTGCCCGCCGACCTTCCGATCGTCCAGGTGTACGGCTACCTGCTGTGCCCCGAGACGGCGCGCGTTCTGATCCAGGAGTATCACGGCGAGTTCAACCTGCCCGGCGGCGGCCCGGAGCCCGAAGACGCCGACGTGGCGGCGACGCTGGTGCGGGAAGCCATGGAGGAAAGCCAGGTCGTCGTCGTCGACCCGGTCTACCTCGGATATCAGGAGGTACACGAGAGCGGCCAGGAGCCGTACGCGCAGGTGCGCATGACGGGGCTGATCGCCGAGTTCGCCGAGCGCTACCCCGATCCTGATGGCGGGCGGCTCCGCCGGCGGCTGATGGCCACCCTCGCCGACGTCCCGAACATCCTCGGCTGGGGTGAGCCCGCTGTGGCGCAGGCCAAGGCAACCGCGCGGGTCGCCGAGCAAGCGTGGCGCCTGCCGGTCGACTCGCCTGCCCTGGCCGGGTACGTGGACTGACGTCGCGCTCACCTCGCGGGTCGAGGTGAGCGCCCACGGGGCGTGCCGGTGCAGAAAGGCGCGCACGGCCATGTCGTAGCTGTAGCGGGTCGAGGCCAGGCGGCGCCCAGCCGCCCGTAGGCGGGCCCGCTCCATGGGGGTGACCGGGTCAGGGCTCTGGCGATGGCGGCGGCCAGCGACGAGGGATCACAGGGCTGCGCCGGGAATCCCGTCTGGTCGGTGACCAGCTCGGCCAGGCCGCCGGCGGTGGTGGCCACCGTGGTCGCTCCGGCGACGAACGCTTCCAACGGGATGAGGCCGAACGGCTCGACCCGGGAGGGGAGCACCACGGTGGCCAGGGCCGGGTGGATGAGCAGGCTCCGCAGCCGGGGATCGAACCGGTTGATCAGGGTCGCGTTCACCTCCCCCTTCGTGATCCGGGCGGCGAGGTAGCGCTGGTAGGGCGTCAGGTGCGGGTCGTCGGTCACTGCAGCGATCACGGCGTGCGGAAGCCGGAGGCCAGAGTCGGCGAGCATGACGAGAACGTTCAGTAGATCCTCGAATCCCTTGTAGGACACCGCCCGCCCCATCGCCAGCAGCAACCCCGAACGCGCTGCTTTCGGTAGGAGCTGAAGGTCTGGTGGGGCGATGTGCTGCCAGTCGGTGATGGTGAGCCCGTTCCGTAGGTCACACAGCGAGTCCGGCGGGAGCTGATAGTCCTCGACCAGATGGGTGCGCATGTGGGCGGAGATCACCGCGACGTCGCCGCCAGCCGCGCTCACCGTGTGCAGGCCGTCGCGTTCCCACCGGATCCGGGCGTCGTCAGGGTGTGCAGCGCGGCCGTGGAGTGCGCGACGGCCACCAGGTGGCGGCGGGCAGCGGCGGGCAGATGCTCGGCCAGGCCGTAGAAGGGGCAGTCGAACGGGAGGACCAGTAGCGGGCCGGCGTCTGGCAGCACCTCCCGGACGATGGCGTCGCCGCCGGCGGCGCACACGTGCCGGAACGCGGCCAGATTCCCGAACCGGGTGTGGCCGCCGGTCCCGTTGTCCAACGGGATGATCTCGCCGCTGACCCGGGTGACGAGGTCGTGCATCTGCTGGTTGTCGGCGATCACGCAATTGGGTTCTTGGTCGCTCTCTGGGGAGCGGTGACTGTCCGCAATCCAGGCCGTCACCTTGAGCCGGCTCCGTTGAGTGGAGCGAGCGGCGATCGGTGGCTCAATTCCTTGAAAGTCGCGATCACATAACGCGGTGCGCATGGCTGCGGTCGTTCCGTCACGATCTGGATCACCACGATCTGATCATCCGGAACGACCGCAGAGGGGTCATTGTGCCGCTTGACCTGTCCAACGACCAGGTCTGCCTCCTGGCAACTCTATTTCCACAGCTCAACGGCCTGGCCGTGAAACGGATGGAGGACCAGGGTCAGGGGATGCGCATCGTCGCGCGCACGCGTGCCGAGGAGGCCGAGCGCCGTGGGTGCGGCCGGGCCTCGTCTCGGGTGCACGACCGGTATCGGCGACGGTTGCAGGACTTGTCCTGCGGTGGGCGTCCGGTGATGATCGAGCTTGAGGTTCGCCGGTTCGTCTGCAGAAACACCGACTGCCCGGTTACCACGTTCGCCGAGCAGGTGAACGGGCTGACCGAACGGCACCAGAGCAGCGCCCCCTACCCCAGCGACCTGTCCAACGCCCGCTGGGCGCCCGTCGAGCCGGTGCTGAGCGCCTGGCGCGCCGACCGCCGCGGCAAAGGCCTGGACATCGGGCGGCCGTGTGAACATGACCTGCGCGCCATCATGAACGCCACCCTCTACCTCGACCGCACCGGCATCGGCCGACGCTACCTCCCCCACGAGTACCCGCCCCGGCAGAGCGTCTACGCACTCCTTCGCCCACTGGCAGAACGACGGCGTCTTCACCCAGCTCAACGGTCTGCTACGGCGTCTGGCCCGCACCGCACAAGGCCATGACCCCGACCCCACGGCCTGCGTCATCGACGCCCAGAGCGTCAAGACCTCCGCCAACATCCCCGCCGCCGGCCAGGGCTACGACGCGGGCAAGAAGATCGCCGGCCGCAAGCGCAGCATCACCCGCCGACACCCTCGCACCTGCTGATCGCGGTCATGGTCACCGCCGCCGGCGTCTCTGATGGCGGCGCCGGCCTGCCCCTGCTGACCCAGGCCGCCGCAGACAACCCGACGATCACCAAGGCCTGGGCCGACAGCGCCTACCGCATCAAAGTCATCGAAGGCGGCGGACGACTTCGACATCGATGCCCAAAGCGGCGCCGCCTTCGATGAGAAGTTCGTAATTGATCGCCGGTTATACATCTCGCCAGGTTGGGGTGGTTTCGCCGATGATGCACCGGGTAAGGATGTTGATCCACACGATGCGGATCATGGCCGCGGCGAAGGAGCGAGGCCGGTGATCGATCAACGCGAGGGGCCACGTGTGGCTTCAAATTCCGGACTGGTCCGACGCCGGTGCCAGCTTCGGCTACGTCACCGACCTCTGGAACTTCCGCGTAGCGAAGCCCAGGAACACGACGAAGGGCTCGTGCCGGGTTGTCGTCCCGCACGAGCCCGTTCGTCGGTTTGGGAGTTGAGTCAGCGAACGTTCCACCGTTGAGCGGCTGCGGTGGAGCAGTCGGCGAGGCGGATGATCGTGTAGTTGTCGATGTTGTTGTTCGTGGGTGCCATGCACTTGCCGGTGGTAGCGCTGGAGATGTGGCCGTCTCTGCGGAAGGTCCACTTCTGGTTCTCGGCGCCGGTGCACAGGGCGGTGAGGATCGTGCCGGTGGAGGAGGGTTCAAGGCAGCGGTCGCCGTAGACGCTGAGCTCGGCGGTGGCGGTTCGGGTGAACACCTGGTTGGCGCCGGTGGCGCACTGGTCCAGGATCAGGCTCGCGCCCGGGCTCCGGTTGTCCCCCTGGACGTCGAGGCAGCGGCCGGAGTTCGGGTTGCCCAGCCGACCCGCGACGCCGACCCGCGGT
This sequence comes from Streptosporangium sp. CA-135522, assembly GCF_050949235.1. Classification (NCBI taxonomy): domain Bacteria; kingdom Bacillati; phylum Actinomycetota; class Actinomycetes; order Streptosporangiales; family Streptosporangiaceae; genus Streptosporangium; species Streptosporangium sp. CA-135522. The sequence goes on along the minus strand of NZ_CP192027.1, from coordinate 103,756 downwards.
TCGGGCGACGGGATCAGGGCGAGCGGCGTGGCGCGCAATGCGTTATACCACACGGCCGTCATCTTCTCGTAGCCGGCGGCGTTCGGGTGGACTCCGTCCTCGAGGTCGGCGGTGGTCAGTGCCGAGTACATGTCGACCAGGTGAACGTGGTAACCCGCCTGCACCTTCTGCTGCACGACCCCGGGCACCGCGGCGTTGTAGGCCCGGACGCGCGCGTCCACCGCCGGGTCCTTCGCGGGAGTGATCTGCGCGACGAACAACTCGACGTCCGGGTTGACGCCGAGGATCTTGTCGAGGAGGGCCGAGAGGCGCGCGGGGGCATTGGGGAGGTCCTCTTGGAAGTAGACGTCGTTTGTGCCGATATGCAGCAAGGCGGTATTCGGCGCGGCCGCCCGCATCCACGGCACGATGCTCTCGGCGATCTGGTGGATGCGGTAGCCCGGGTGACCCTCGTTGTCCTTGTCGCCGAGCGCGGGCGGCCCGTAGGACACCGAGCCGACGAAGTCCACGGCGGTGCCGTCCTGGGTGAACTTCTGCCACAGCCCGAGGCGGTAGCCGGCACGGTAGGTAATCGAGTCGCCCACAGGCATGATCCTGACCGCGGCAGTCGACTGCGCCTGTGCGTTGCGGTACAGGGCGAGGGTCGCCAGGTTGATCTGGCCGCGGGTCTGGGTGACAGACAGCCGGAACCGCTGCGCGGTGACGGTCTGGGTCATGGGCAGGATCCGCTTGATCCCGATGGTGAGAAGTTGCTCTCCGCTCGGAACGGGGACAGGCAGCCAGGCGCCTGTGTTGTCCTGATATTCCATCTTGAAGGAGTCGACCTGCTGGCCTTGGCGGATGTCCTCGGCCAGCACCACGCTGTCGACCTGCTGCGCGCTGCCCAGATCAACGGTCAGCGCTGCGGGGTTGGCGTTGGTGGTGCGCCAGGATGTGTCGTACGAGCCGTCCACCGCGTTGGCCGGGGCGGAGTCGGCGGCGGTGCTCGTGGCGGTGACCGTGGCGTTGGTGGCGACATTCACGCTGTAGCGGCGCTGCAGCTCGGTGCGCCATTCGGCCAGTCTGGCGACATCGGCCGCGTTGATCTTACCGGTCCGGTCGGGTGGGATGTTGAGCAGCAGCACCGCGTTGCGGCCGACGGTCTTGTGGTAAATGTCCGTCAGCTTGGCGACGTCCTTCAGCTGGCTGTCCTGGCTCGCGTGGTAGAACCAGCCGGGCCGGATGCTGACATCGGCCTCGGCGGGGAGCCAGGTGAGCTGGGTGGCGTTGCGGTAGAGGTCGAGGACTGTGCGGCTGCCCTGGTCGGGGGCGTTGTACGGGACGACGGTGTTGGGCTTGCCGCCGGGGACTCCGGTGGTGGGTAGCACGGACCACTCGTTGGTACGGGCGACGCCACCCTCGTTGCCGACCCAGCGGACGTCGGGACCGACGTTCGCGATCACGGCCTGCGGGGCGAGGGAGCGGATGAGGCTGAACCAGCTGTCGAGGTCGTACTTCTCGGCGCTGTCGGCCGGTATGCGCCCGTTGGAGCCGTCGAACCAGACTTCGTCGATCTGGCCGTACTGGGTGAGCACCTCGTAGAGTTGGTTGAGCATGTAGGCGCCGTAGTCGGTCGCCTTCAGGGTGAAAGTCGGCAGGTCCCGGCCCCGACGGTCGTCACCGGGCACCAGGGTGGGGATGGTGCGGTCGGTGCGGGCGCTGCCATTGTGGTAGATGCCGGTGCCGTTGGCCCAAGCGTTCTCGTCGGCGGGCGAGACGTAGACGCCCACCTTCAGACCGTACTTGTGCATGGAGTCGGCGAACTTTCGCACAACGTCGCCAGTGCCGTTCTGCCAGCTGCTGGAGGCGACGTCGTGGGTGGTGTAGCGGGAGGGGTAGAGGACGAAGCCATCGTGATGCTTGACCGTCAGGATGGCGCTGGCGAAACCGGAGTTCTTGAGGGTCTGGGCCCACTGGTCGGTGTCGAGTGTGGTGGGCTGGAAGAGGTCGGGGTCCTCGTCGCCGTAGCCCCATTCGAGGTCGGTGTAGGTGTTCACGCCGAAGTGCAGGAAGGCGACCCTTTCGTTGCGTGCCCAGGCGAACTGGCTGGCGGTGGGGCGCACCTTGCTCGCCTTGGCCACCTTGCTCTCGGTGCACTCGTTGGGCACTAGCGGGATGCGGGGACCGGGCGTCACGGGGGTGGTGTCGGTCACGCACGGTGCGGAGTTCACCAGAAGCGAGTTGCTGAACGGGCCGGTGTACGTGGTGTAGTTGGCTTGGGTGATGGTGCCCTTGAGGCCGCGGGAGAGCGCGCTGGGATGGACGTCGTTGCCGATGCCCATATCGGCGGCGGATCTGCTGTTGCGGCCCGCGGCGCCGCTGATGGAGGTCGCGGTACCGACTGCGGCGCCGTCGAGGAAGGCGCGGATCATCGCGCCATTGGAGGTGCGCTCGTAGGCGAGGGCGACGGCGTGCTCGGTGCCGGCGGAGGGTGCCGCGACCGTGACCTTGGCATGGCCTCCGGCGTAGGCGAAGCCGTACTCGAGGTGGGTGGCGTCGGCGTAGCGGAGGTAGATGTTGCCGCCGGCGGCCAGCACGGTGGTCAGGGCGGACTGGGTGACTCCAGAGGCCGGAATGTATTTGCCCTCCAGCACCATGCTGGTGTCGACGGTGGCGCCGGTCAGCGCGCCGGACGCGGGCTGGAAGGACAGGCCCTGGGTGCCGCCGGCCAGCTGCACGCCTCCGCCGGCCGGGTCCAGGGTTTCGCCGCCGGTACGGCGGCTGAGAGTGCCGTTCACCGTCTCGCCTGAGGCAGAGGTGTAGACGTTACCCTGCGAGAACGAGCCGCCGAAGCGGGAGCGCACGGCGACCGAGGAGGTGGGGGGTAGCTCGTTGGGCGGAATCGCGCCGGCGGGGAAGGTCGTGTAGGCGGCTTGGGTGATGGTGCCCTTGAGGCCGCGGGAGAGCGCGCTGGGATGGACGTCGTTGCCGATGCCCATATCGGCGGCGGATCTGCTGTTGCGGCCCGCGGCGCCGCTGATGGAGGTCGCGGTACCGACTGCGGCGCCGTCGAGGAAGGCGCGGATCATCGCGCCATTGGAGGTGCGCTCGTAGGCGAGGGCGACGGCGTGCTCGGTGCCGGCGGAGGGTGCCGCGACCGTGACCTTGGCATGGCCTCCGGCGTAGGCGAAGCCGTACTCGAGGTGGGTGGCGTCGGCGTAGCGGAGGTAGATGTTGCCGCCGGCGGCCAGCACGGTGGTCAGGGCGGACTGGGTGACTCCAGAGGCCGGAATGTATTTGCCCTCCAGCACCATGCTGGTGTCGACGGTGGCGCCGGTCAGCGCGCCGGACGCGGGCTGGAAGGACAGGCCCTGGGTGCCGCCGGCCAGCTGCACGCCTCCGCCGGCCGGGTCCAGGGTTTCGCCGCCGGTACGGCGGCTGAGAGTGCCGTTCACCGTCTCGCCTGAGGCAGAGGTGTAGACGTTACCCTGCGAGAACGAGCCGCCGAAACGGAGCTGGAGCTTCGGCATCTCGGCTGCTTGTCCCGGTGCGGCGAGTGGGACCGCGACCATCGCGGCGGCAAGGGCCGTAACGGCGAGCCAGCTTCTTAAATGGGGACGCATGCTTTGTTCCGCCTTTCCTGACGGAGTCGGAAGCAGCGGTCCCGGGGTGGGCCGACGCCGAGCGTCGATCCCAAAGCCCGTGAACCCGCTTCACCGGGCCGGTCTGGGTGAAACCGGAGGAGATATTGGTTGATTTGGGCAAGGCCCGCATCAATCCCTGTCACAGCAGTGAGGTTGAAGCTGAGGGCGGCCTTGTTCGGATGAATGCCGGGAGGGCGGGACGGCGTCTCACAGCGCGAAGGGAAAGCGACCCGGAATCACCGTTTAACAGCCGCCAACGTCGGTGGGACCGAGGGGCGAGGCTTCGCCCTCCGGTCAGTGCCCCTGAGGCAGGGAAGGCTCGCAGCCTGCGGGGTGGTTCCGACAGGGAGGACAGCGCGGAGCGTGCGCCTGCGGATCGCGGATATCCGCAGGCATTGCGCTCGCAGCCGTTCCGCTTTGTTCACCGCGACCTTCCTGTGGAATGGGAACGAGCGCCCATCACGAGCCTACGGGTGGCAGCGCCGACCAAGGACGGGCGGCTCAGCTGATCGCAGGCTGCGCAGTGGACGGTAGGCCGGGCCTGCGGCAGCCGGACGGGCCGAGGCGGATCCAGCGGGAACGGTCGACGACGTGGATGGTCAGGCGTAGTCCATGTCGGTGGCGGTGCGGCGGACCTCGAACAGGCGGCGGCCTTCGCGGTTGATCCACGTGGCGGTGAGGGTGGCGGGGGTGACGGTGGTGTCCGCGACGAGCTTGAGGAACACGTGGGGCTCGACGGCGCTGTGGACGAGGCTGGGGTTGGGGATGTTGAAGCTGGGGATGGTGTAGTCGTGTAAGGGGCTGACGATGTACTGCCAGAGGTCGTAGCCGACGCGCGGGCCGTAGTTCAACGCGCGGGAGACGTGGATGTCGCCGCCGATGAGGAAGACGCCCGGGATGCGCTCGGCGGCGACGAAGTCGAGGATCGCGTCCTTCTCGTGGGCGTAGGTGCCCCAGTCGTCGGTCTCGGCGTTGCCCTTGTCGTCCCAGATCATGCCGGAGGCGAGGGCTTTGAAGGTGGCGGTGCTGGCGCGCAGCCGGCCGCGCAGCCATTCCCATTGGACGCGGCCCAGGCAGGTGGGCTTGGCGGGGTCGGCCCAGCTGGGTTCGGTGCGGCTGAACCAGCGGGGGTCGAGCAGGAAGACTTCCAGCGGGCCGCGCCGGAAGGACGTGTAGACGCCTTGGCCGTCGCTGCGGGTGGTGAGCTGGGTGCCGTCGGAGGCGTGACCGAAGGTGGCGTTGGCGCGGTAGTCGACGAAGGCGGTGCGGGTGTTGCGTTTGCCCGGAAAGTTGCCGTCAGTGTTGTTGCCGCCGAAGTCGTGGTCGTCCCAGGTGCCCCAGATCGGCATGGTCCGGATCATGCGGGCGATCTCGGGCTGGACCAGGAAGTTGCGGTGCTTGGTCTGGGCCACGGTGAGGTCGCGCGAGTCGACGTACGGGGTGTCGCCGAGCATGACGAAGCTGTCGCAGCCCTCGTCCACGATCCGCGTCCACACGGCGTTCGGAGTGGACGGTGCGCAGGAGCCCATGCCCATCGTGACCTTCGCGGGCGTGCCGGCCGCGGGCGCGGTGGTGAACGAACCGGTCAGCGGGGTGAAGCCGGGCGCGCCGACCTTCGGCTGGAGGGTGAAGTCGTGGCGCGTCCCCGCCTGGAGGCCGGGAATGGAGACCAGAATCGTGCTGTCGTTCGCGGTGGACAGCGTGGCCGGAACGGTCTTGGTCGCCCCGGACGCGGTGCGCACGGTGCACACCCAGGCCGAGTACGCGGTCGGGTCGAGCCCGGGGCGTGCCCAAACGCGTGCGGTCGTCTCGTCCACGTGGCCGACCAGGGGGCCTGCGGCGGGCTGACGCGTCGGCATCGGCGTCGGCACCACCTCGGGTGCGGTGCCCGCGCGCACCCGCTGGACGTAGCCCGCGACGGCCTGGAAGAACGCGACGCTGTCCTCGATGGCGGAGGCAGGCTGGATCGGCGTGCCCGACGCCGAGAAGCACTTGTCCACGGTCAGGCTAGCGACCAGGAAGCGGCCGGTACCGTGCGCGGCTTCCAGCAGACACGTCGGGAAGTTGGTGGTGTCGCACGCCATGAGCACGCGCATGGACTGCCAGGAGCCGATCGACTCCCAGCTGACCGGGTGCGCCGTCAGGCGGCCGGTGAACAGCCGTCCGCTGACCGTGCGCAGGCCCGTGACCAACGGGTGGTCAGTGGCGACCGGGTACACCGTGGAGTAGTCGCTGTCCGTGCGCACCGCCGCCAGCCCGGACGGTAAGTACGCCACCGGCGCGCCGAACTGGTCGGACTGGGCCATGTCGAGCACGACCCGACCGCCGGCGACGAACGTCCGCAGGGACTCGGCGTGGTCGGTGGTGTAGCGGGTGTAGCGCGAGTCGTTGTTAGTGAAGCTGCCGAACGCGATCAGGTCAGCGTTCTGCTCGGTCGCGGGGCGGGTGAGGTCCAGCGGCGCCACGGTGAAACCCGCGCGCCGCAATAACTCCGCGAGACCGGTGGCCGAGGTCCACCGGTCGGTGAACTCCAGCACCAGCGCATGGGGACCGGCCTGTGCGGCGGCCGTCGGTGTGCCGGTGGCCGTCAGCGCGGCCGCCATGCTCCCGACCAGAAACGACCTGCGGTGGATTCCGTCGTTTGACATATCGTCCTCCTATGGCGGGAGCTGTGACAGACCGGCTCGGTCTCACCGGGAGCGCCAGCGAGACCGGGGTGGCCCAGCACGGTGGGCATCGGCGTGGTGCGTCTGGTGGCGTCTTCTAGCGGCGGATGGTCAGGGCCGCGAGCATGCTGCACACGCACGCGACCGCGACGATGGGGAAGATGAGGCCGGTCTGGCCGGTGGAGTCCATGAACGCGCCGATCAACGGCTCGGCCGCACCCGCGAACAGGTAGGAGAAGAAGTTCACGATGCCCGTCGCCGTGCCCGCCATCTGCTTGCCCGCGATGTCCGGGCACAGCGCCCAGAACGACGACTGCGGGCCGTAGACGAAAAACCCGGTGAGGAACAGCACCACGATGCCGCCGACCGGCCCGAGAGGCAGCAGGTACATGGCTACGGCCGCCACCGCGCCCAGGATCATGAACAGCGCGATCGGCCGGTCTCGGCGGGAGCCGAACACCTTATCGGAGATGGTGCCGTTGGTGAGCGCGCCGACCGCCATGCCCACCGGCAGGGCCACCGAGATCCACACCGGGCTGATGCCCGTGTCGGCCGACTTCCAGTCCTCGCCCAGGAAGTAGACTGGGACCCAGATCAGCAGGCCGTAGCGGGCGGTGTTCTGAAATCCGATCGCGATGCCGGTCGACCAGATCTTCCCGCTGCGCAGGACCGCCTTGTACCGCGCCCACGACGATTCCCCGGTGGCGGCCAGGCCGTGACTGTTCACCGAGACCATCTCGAGGTCGTCGAGGAACTCCCTCGGCGGGATGATGCCGGCGTCGGCCGGTTTGTCCCGGGCGACCATCCAGAAGGTGATGCCGCCGACCAGCATCAGCAGCACCGGCAGGCGGAAGATCCACCGCCAGTCGAGGTCGAACGTGTCGACGACCAGCGTCGAGGTGACGAAGGCCAGCACCGATGCCATGCCCGCGGCGAAGGTGTAGAAGCCGAAGCTCTTGCCGCGCTCGTGCGGGGTCCACCAGTTGGAGATGACCCGGCCGCCCGCGGCCCAGCCCATCGCCTGGGCGTACCCGTTGGCGCCCCAGAGGATTCCCAGCGACTTCGCCCCAACGGAGAAGCTGGTGAACCAGTTCATGATCGTGGACAGGATCGCGCCCGCCGTCATCATCCGCCTGCCGCCGAACTTGTCGGCGAGGTTGCCGTTGACGGCCTGCCCGATCGCGTACGACCACAGCAGGATTCCGCTGATCGCGCCCAGGGTCGCCTTCGAGATGTCCAGCTCCGCCTGGATGCCGGGAATGGCGAATCCGAACGTCTGGCGTCCGGTGTAGAAGAACAGGTAGCAGAACATCGCGGCCAGTAGCATGCGCCACTGGAGTCTGCGGAACCGCTGCCCGGAGAGGTCACCGGGCAAATCCTCCTGGGCCGTATTTTTCAGATGGGACACCGGGATTTACCTCGTTCGGGAAAGATCGGGGGGCGACGCGGGGCTGTTTCCTGCTGTGGACCTTGCTCGATCGACCAAGGTGTATCCCCGGTCACTTCGGGGGAGAAGGCGGCAATTTGTTATGGCCGCTATAACCCGATACGACGAGCGGCTTTCCCCAGCTCCGGCTAGCTGCAGGTCCGGTTGATCACTGACGTCATCCCCCATATCTGGACGAGCAGGGATGCGCCGCCTAGCGTCGATCGTGAGCGTCGTCGAAAGGACGTCACCCCCCATGCGTCTCCTTGTCGTCATCGTCCTCCTTCAGTCCTGCCTGTCGGCCAACACCGCGAGCGTGTCCGCGGTGGCCCCCGCGCTCGGCTCGACCGTGGTGCCGATCCCCGCGCAGGTCACACCCTCCAGCACCACGTTCACGCTCGGCTCAACAGCCAAGATCTACACCTCGGCCGAAACCGTCTCCGTCGGCGAGTACCTCGGGGGGCTTCTGCGACCCTCGACCGGGTACGCGCTGCCCGTCTCGACCGCCTCGCCCTCGGGCGGCATCGCCCTGCTGATCGACGCCTCCGTGCCCGGCTACCGCATGGAGGTCACTACCTCGGCCGTCACCATCAGGGCCAGTGCCGCCGAAGGGCTCTTCCACGGCGTGCAGACGTTGCGGCAGTCTTTCCCGGCCGCGGTCGAGCTGCGCACCACCCAACCCGGCCCATGGACGGTGCCCGGCGGCGTGATCGACGACCGCCCGCGCTTCGCCTACCGGGGAGCGATGCTGGACGTCTCACGACACTTCATGGATGTGGCCCTGGTCAAGCGCTACCTCGACGACCTGGCCCTCTACAAGATCAACATGCTCCATCTGCATCTGTCGGACGATCAGGGCTGGCGCATTCAGATCGACAGCTGGCCCCGGCTGGCGAGCTACGGAGGCAGCACCCAGGTCGGCGGCGGTCCGGGCGGCTACTACACCAAGGAGCAGTACCGCGACCTGGCCGCCTACGCGCAGAGCCGCTACATCACCATCGTCCCGGAGATCGACCTGCCCGGCCACACCAACGCCGCGCTGGCCTCGTACGCCGAGCTGAACTGCGATGGCGTAGCACCGCCCCTCTACACCGGCACGCAGGTGGGCTTCAGCTCGTTGTGCGTCACCAAGGAGGTCACCTACCGCTTCGTCGAGGATGTGATCCGCGAACTGGCCGAGCTGACGCCGGGGCCGTACATCCATCTGGGCGGCGACGAGGCGCACGCCACCTCTGACGCCGACTACCGGACGTTCATGAACCGGGTCATGCCGCTGGCGGCCAAGTACGGCAAGAAGGTCGCGGGCTGGAACGAGATCACCAAAGCCGATCCGGCGGCCGAGTCGCTGGCCCAGTACTGGGGCACCGCGACCGGCAACACCTCGCTCGCCCAGGCGGCACAGCGCGGGGTCAAAGTGCTGATGTCTCCGGCCAACAAGGCCTATCTGGACATGAAGTACAACGCCTCCACCCCGTACGGGCTGAGCTGGGCGGGCTACATCGAGGTGCGCACCGCCTACAATTGGAATCCCGGCACGCACGTCACCGGGGTGCCGGAGAGCGCGGTCCTGGGCCTCGAGGCGCCGCTGTGGTCGGAGACGTTGTCGCGGCTGGACCAGGTGGAGTTCATGGCCTTCCCGCGCCTGCCCGCGCTGGCGGAGGCGGCGTGGTCGCCGCAGTCGGCGCGGGTCTGGAACGACTTCCGGGTACGGCTGGCGGCGCACGGCCCGCGCTGGGACGCGCTCGGCATCACCTACTACCGCTCGACGCAGATCCCGTGGTCCGCGACCGGAGGCACGAACCTGGCGCAGGGGCGGCCGGTGACGGTCTCCAGCACGGAGGTGGCGCAGTTCCCCGGCTCGGCAGCGGTGGACGGCAACACCTCGACCCGCTGGTCGTCGGGCTATTCCGACCCGCAGTGGATCCGCGTGGATCTGGGTTCGGCACAGACGGTGAATCGGGTGGTGCTCACCTGGGAGACCGCCTACGCACGGGCGTACAAGGTGCAGCTCTCGGATGACGGGAACACCTGGCACGACGTGTACTCCACGACAGCCGGAGACGGCGGCCTCGACCAGCTCACGGTCTCAGGCACCGGCCGCTACCTGCGCGTCTACAGCACCGCCCGAGCCACGCGCTGGGGCGTCTCCCTGTGGGAGCTGGCGGCCTACGCCACCTGAGCCAGTGGTGCGGCGGCCCTCGATGAGACGGGCGGGATGGTCGTTGCGCTTGCCCGGACGGCGGGCGTGGACGGCACGCGTGCCATCGACGTCAAAACGTCTGGGGTGTCGCGCGCCTGGACCTACTCCGTAGCGGGTTCTCGCTGTCACGCCCCGACACGCCGCTGACCAGCACCGACGGCAAGCGCAACGGCGTCAGCATGCGCGATGGCGGCGGCCGTCGCCAGTCCAGCACCGACGGCCGCCGCATCTATGGAGCCAGACCTACTGCAGTACGCGCACCTCCCGAATGTCGTATCCAGGCGGACTCTGCGCTGATGAGGTCGCGCGCACCCGGACATATCGTGCCGTTACGGGGGCGGGCAGCTCTGTGAGTTCTGACTCTCCTTGTCCTGTCTGGAAGACCAGGCGCTGGGTCGTCCACGTGATCCCGTCGGACGAGGTCTGCACCTGATAGTCCTTGGCCCACGCACTGCCCCAGGCCACGCGCACCTTGTCGAATTGCTGCGCTGAGCCCAGATCGATCGAGAGCCATGCCTCGGCCGAGCCGTCGGCGCGCCACCCGGTCGACGCCTTGCCGTCGACCGCGGCGGCGGGTGATCCCGCCGTGGTCGCCGATGCCGACGTGGTGCGCCCCAGCGCGAGGTTTCGTGGTTCGACGAAGAACTGCATCTCGGCGAGGTTCAGCAGGCCGTCACGCTTGAGGACGCGGTACCAGCGGTAGGCATTGGTGTTGTTCACCAAAGCCGAGTGCCAGCCGGCCCGCGGCTCCGCACCGATGTTGTAGAGGTCGACGTAACCGGAGGTGGCGGAGGTGTTCGAGCCTTGAACGACCGCGTTGGTCAATCGCTCGAGTTGATTTGATCGCGGATGGTGTCGAACGGCTTTCAGCACGCGTCCGTTGCCCAGCCCGAGGTCCAGCCCGGCAAAGGCGCCGTTGTAGCTGCGGCCGTCGAAGAAGGTGTTGGATTGACCGTCGAAGGCGGCGCGAAAGGTTGTGTCGCCGGGCTGCGTGGCCCAGGTGTCGGTGCCGAAAGTCGTGCCGGTGGCTTGCACGAGGTCGTCGCTGCCGGCAAGAAGCTGTAGTTCACCGACGCTCGTGTTGCCGGTGCCACCGACATAGCGGTAGTAGCGGTAGGCGGTCTGGCTGTCGAGCACCGCTTCGTGCCAGGTCGCCGCGGGATTGCCAGGGATCGTGTACAGGTCGACGAAGCCTGCGGTGCTGGAGGTGTTGGAACCCTGGATCCTCGCACCCCCTGTGGCTTGGGGCTGGACGCCGTCGGGGTGGTAGCGGAGTCGCTTGAGAACCTTCGTATTGCCCGCCCCGAGGTCGAGGCCCACCGCTGCAGTGGTGTCCTGGCCTTTGAAGGATGTCGTGACGTCGCCGTCGAACGCGGCGGCGGCGCTGGTCCCGCCGGTGCCGAACGGTGAGCCGATCAACTGGTCGAGTGGCTGCGGGCCAGGTGGGAGGGCGTCGGTGAACAGCTTGATCTCAGCCACACTCGTCTTGCCTGAGCCACCAATGTAGCGGTAGTAGCGATACGATCCGTCGTTGGCCAACGCGAGATTCTGCCAGCCGTCACCCGGCACATGACTGATCTTGAGCAGCTCACGGTAGCCGCTGTCGCGGGTGTTGGAGCCCTGGATCTTCCCTCCCTGCATGAGTCCGCCCTGGCCCACACGGGGATGCAGCTCGATCCGCTTGGCCTTTACTTCTTTGCCGAGGTCCAGACCGACGTAGCTGCCGGTGTCGAGGCCATCGTAGAAGGTGTCGAGCTTGCCGTCGAAAGCCGCCGCCATGCTGGTGTCGCCGGGCTCGGTGTCGGCGTCGGGGGAACCGAAGGGCGTGCCCTTCAGTTCGGCGCCGCCGAAGTCCGGCAGCGCCGCCGGCTTGGCCGGAGCCGCCGCTGGCTCCACGCCGTTGGGCGTGACGACGTACCAGCTGAAGCTCATCGGGGCCAGACTCACCTCCAGCTGGGCGTTGCCGTTGGAGTCGATGTTCAGCTTCTGCGGGGTTCCCGCTCCTTCGCGGTGGACGTCGACCTTGGCGCTGGTCGGTGTGGCCGCCGGGTAGCTGCCGTTCCAGCTCGGCTTGGGGAACCTCTCGGTCACCGGATACGGGCCGTGCACCGGGATGTCCTTGGTGTCGAGGTAGGAGCCCGGGACCGGCTGGGGAGGCTGGCTCAGCCCGGTCATGCCCGTGTAGTAGAGCGGCACGGTCAAGGTCTGGGTGCGTGGCTGGTCGGTCTGGTTGAACACCGCCACGAGGGCCCGCTCGTTGCCGTTGGAGCGAGCGTGCATGAACGCGTCGATGCCCTGTGCACGGGCCGGGTTGGCCGGATCCTGGCGCGGCGGCACCAGATGGATGATGTCGGAGGTGACCAGGCCGCGGTAGGTCTTGTACACGTCGGTCCAGTAGGACACGACCGAGCGGACGTCCGCGTCGCCGCCGTCCAGGGTGGTGCCGCGGAAGAACGGTTGGACACCGGACAGGTAGTTCTGGGCGATCACCCAGCTGTAGTCGAACAGGTTCTGCTTCAGCGGGGCGAAGGCCGCCGCCTCGCCACCGCCGTGATAGACCGAGATCGGGACGAAGGTCCAGGTCGAGGAGGGCGTCTTCTCGTAGGTGCCGTTGTAGACGTACTGCCGGCCCAGCATGAGCTGCTGCTGGCGCGGCGCGCTCCAGCCGTTCTCCTCATACCCGATCCCGTCCTTGTTCGCGCCGTTGAGGTAGTGCAGGTCAGGGGCGTTGATGTACAGGCCCTTGCCGCGCAAGTAGCGGTACAGCTCGTTGCTGAAGACCCACTGCTTGTAGATCGAGTCGTCGCCGCCGTCCATGAAGGCGTGGTTGGTCTCGTTGCACCGAAACAGCGGCCAGGGGCCGTCGACCTCGATGACGTCCATGGACGTGGTCTCGACGGTGGTACGGATCCGGCGCAGGAACTCCTGGAACCCGGTGGTGGCCATACCCATCACCGTCCCCCAGCCCGTGCCCGCGCAGCTGCTCTGCGCCGGGTCGAGGATCTGGCCGGTGGTCAGCAGCACATAACCGCCGACATCCAGCCCCGTGCCTCGGATCGCGTCGAAATCGCCCTTCTTGCGGTTGAGGTAGTTGGGGTCGGTGCTCAGCATGTTGAAGCCGCTGCCGAAGGACTGGATCATCATCTCGAAGCCCATGGCGTCGGCTGCCTGCGCGGAGGCGCGCAGCGCTGTGGCGTTGTCGGAGATCAGGTGGTAGAAGAGCGGGTTCTCGGTGATCTGCGGGGCGATAGTGCGGTACATCGCCTTGATCTCCATCTGCTGGGCCTCGTAGTGGCCGGTGCCGTGCAGCAGAAGGAAACTGCGGAAACCGTCGAAGTGCCCGCCCCAGTGCGGGATCTGGGTGCCGATCCGGTAGGCGGGGCCGACCTTGTGCAGAAGCGTGTAGGTCCGGTACTCCGATGCGTCGACCGCCGTATAGGTGCGGTCCTTGTCGTTGTTGCGATAGGCGTTGCCGCGGCCGCCGTGGAAGTCGGTGTCGATGTAGAGGCGGTCCTTCAGTTCCGCCTTCACGTGCAGGACGTCCACCGTCAGGGCGTCGATCATCACTGCGGTCGCGCCGGTGTTGTCCACCGAGACTTTCTTCATCACCGTGGCGATGCCGTCGTAGATCTCGTAGCGCACCGTCACGGTGAGCGTCTGCAGCTTCGCCGGCAGGCTCGCGACCGGTTTGAACGTCACGACGAGTGCTTTGCCCTTCGCGGGCCAGGGGCGCACCGTCGCATACGGCTTGAGGGTGGTGCCGTCCTTTTCGTAAGGAGTCCACTCATACGGCTTCTGGGTGCTGTCCTCGACGAGGTGAGAGTGGTAGGCGAAGCCGCTGGCGACACCGGGACCGCCCACCGCGTAGGCCACGCCGTCGAGGGTGATGCGGGCTTCGGGCTCTCCCGCGTGATGGAGCATCTCCTGGCCGGTCTGGAGATTGCGTAACGAGGTGGTGGTCATGCCGCCCTGCCGGAGGTCGAACGCGCGGGCGACGATGCCGTTGGCCATCGTGATCTGGTCGGAGCCGACCGTGATGGTCGAGGGTTGCGTCACCGGGTGGACCACCCAGTCACCACGCGCCACAGCGGCGGTGCGCTCACCTTGGGCTGATCGCGGCTCCGCGTGAGCCGGTGCGGGTAGCCCTAACCCTCCTAAAACCAGTGCGACCAGACAACCGATCACCCGAACCGTCGCGGCACGGGTCCTGCCTACTTTCACTTCCATCCGTTTCCTTCCCACGGCCATGCCGAGGCGCTGGATCTGTTTGTCGTGGCGTTACGCAGCCTGTGCAGTGCGGGTGCCTAGCGGCCGATCACAGGCTGACGACGGTTGCGGTGAGGCGGGCACGTTCGGCGGCGAAGACGACGCGGTGGCTGGCCACGCTCTCCTCGATGCCGGAGCGGATCAGCTCGGGACGGCCCTGGTGCAGGGCGTCGACGAAGGACCGGATGAGGTTCTCGTCACCGCCTGCGTGGCCCTCGGCGGCGCTGGAACCGTCGAGGGAGGTATCCACGGTCGTGGTTTTCTCCGACTTGAAGTCATAAATGTGGATGAAGCGGCCATCGCCGGTCAGCTGGCCCGCCGTACCGAAAATCTTGGTGTGGCGGTTCTCCAATGGCGTGAACGCGGTCATCGTGAAGGAGGCCGTGGCCCCGCCCGCGAACTCCAGATTGACCACCTGGTGGTCGGCCACGTCGTTGTCGCAGGCGTAGACGCAGCGGCCGTAGGGCCCCTGGCGCAGCGCCCGCGTGACGGCCTCCTCCGACAGCTCCCCGGCGGTCATCACGCGGGTGAAGTACTGCTTGGTGCCTCTCCTGCGCAGCCCGTCGCGGTAGAGCGCGGTCGCCGAGTAGGCGCAGCTGTCCTGGAGCGGGCAGTCCAGGCAGCGCTCCGCCGCCCCGTCGGGCCGGTTGTCCGGCCGGAAGTGGAACAGCCCGCCGAAAGAGGAGGCGCGCAGCACCGGCCTGTCCACGATGTAGACCAGCCAGTCGATGTCGTGGCAGGACTTGGCCAGCAATGCGAAGGTCGCCTCGTCGGTGCGCCGCCAGTTGCCGCGCACGAAGGAGTGGGCGAAGTGGTAGGCGCCGATCGGCTCCAGGTGCTCGACGCTGACGATCTCCCCGATCTCCGGCAGCAGCTCCTTCACCCGCTGGGTGTAGGGGGTGTAGCGCATCACGTGGCAGACCGCGACGGTCACGCCGGTGCGCGCCGCGAGCTCGCCGATCGCCGTCGACTCTGCCTCGGTGGGCGCGATGGGCTTCTCCAGCAGGATGTCGTAGCCCTGCCCGGCCAGGACGTTGGTGGGCTCCAGGTGGCCGGCGTCAAGGGTGGCCACGATCACCGCGTCGGCGATCCTGCCGTGGGCGGCCATCTCCCGCCAGTCTGCGAAGACCCGCTCTGATGGCAGCGCATGCCGTACGGCAAAGCGGTCCCGCACCTGGTCGCGGGGCTCGGCCACCGCGACGATCTCGACCCGGTCGGGCCGTTGCGCGGCGAGCTCGGCGTAGCCGGCGCCGCGGGCTCCCGCGCCGACGACGGCCACGGTCAGCGGCCGCTCCAACGGCACGCCGAGGTGCGCATGCAGGTTCGCGTGGGTGGAGACAATGGTGGTCATCCTTTGACTGCTCCCCCGGTGAGACCCTTGACGAAGTGCTTCTGCAGCACGAGGTAGAAGACGAGGATCGGCAGCGTGGCCATGAACATCAGGCCGAACATGCCGCCGAAATCCCGCTGGAACTGGCCGAGCGAGCGGTAGACGCCCACCGTGACGGTGGTGCCTCCGGCCGGTCCGAGAATGATGAGCGGGTTGAGGAAGTCGTTCCAGATCCATACGCCTAGGAAGATCAGCACACTCGCAGTGGCCGGGCGCAGCAGTGGGAAGACGACCCGCCAGAAGGTGGCGAAGCGGCCGCAGCCGTCCATCGAGGCCGCCTCCTCCAGCTCGATCGGGATCGAGCGGATGAAACCGGAGAAGACGAAGACCCCGAAGGGCACGTAGTAGCCGACGTTGAACAGCACCAGCCCGCTGATGGTGCCCATCAGCCCGGTGGCCTCCAGCACCTGGGTGACCGGCACCAGGATGACCTGCGGTGGGATCATCAGCCCGGCCAGCAGGACGAGCAGGGCGATGCGGCCGAAGCGGCTGCGGGTGCGGGCGACGTAGTGGCCGAGCATCGCCGAGACGACGGTGAGCACCACGATCGACAACAGCGTGACGGTGACGCTGTTGACCAGGCCATTCCAGAAGAGTCCGTCCGGCCTGGCCAGCGCCTGGGTCAGGTTGTCGAGTGTGGGCGGGATCGGCAGCCCGGCCGGGTCGGCGGTGATGTCCGGGCCGCGCTTGAAAACGTTGGTCACCACCAGGTACAGCGGCAAGAAGAAGGCGCTGGTGACCGCGATGGCGAAGAGTTTCCTCACAGGTCGACCTCCCGGCGCTTGAGCACGCGCAGCGCCACCGACGAGATGACGGCGACCAGGACGAGCATGATGATCGCCAACGCTGAGGACAGGCCGGTGCGGTTCTCGCTGAAGCCGATCTGGATGACGTTGAAAGCGAGAGTCGAAGTGGTGCCCAGACCGGGGCCGCCGGCGGTGAGCACCTGCACGTGGTCGTAGGCCTTGAAGCCGGTGATCAGCAGCATGACGGTGTTGAGCGTCAGGGCTGGGGCCAGCATCGGCCAGGTGACCTTGCGGAAGCGCAGCCATGGTCCGGCGCCGTCGAGCTGCGCGGCCTCCAGCAGCGATTCCGGCACGCTCTGCAGTCCGGCCAGGTAGACCACCGAGCAGAAGCCGAGCATCTGCCAGGAGATGACGAACCCGATCGAGTAGAGCGCCAGGTCCGGATCGGACAACCAGCCGACGCGGGTGCCGAGCAGTCGGTTGATCAGTCCTTCGTCCTGCAGCATCGCCATCCAGACCACGCTGACCACGACCGAGCTGAGCACAACCGGGACGAAGAAGACGCTGCGCAGGGCGTTGTAGAGCCAGCCTCGCCGGTCCAGCAGCACGGCCACCATCACCCCGCCCACGTTGGGCAGGATGACGATGATCAACGTCAGGACCGTGGTGACCTGGAACGACTTCAGGAAGCCGCTGTCGGTCAACAGCGTCACGTAGTTGCCTAGGCCGACAAACCCAGCTTCGGTGTGGAACAGGTCGGCGTTGGTCAGGCTGTAGCCGAAGCTGAGCAGGATCGGCGCGAGCACGAAGCCGGCGTAGACGAGCAGGCCGGGAACGGCGAACACGAGCGGATAGCTCCAGCCCCGCTTCCCGGTCCTGCCCGGCGCCTTCCTTTCCAGGGACATCTACTGGCCGCCGGCCTTGATCCACTCCTCGTCGAGGAGCTTGGCGGCTTCGGCGCCGTCGGTCTTGCCTGCGATGATCTGCTGCGCGATCGCGGAGACCTTGTCGCCGACACCCGGCAGCAGCGCGTCGTCACCGGTCTCGACGGTGAAGGCGTTGACCACCTTGCCGGATTTGAAGACCTCAAGCGTGGTGTTGTAGACCGAGCCCATCTGCGGCGGCGTGTAGCCCTTGATCGCGATGATCGCCGCGTCGGCCTTGACCAGCACGTCGTTGTTGGCCGCGTTCTGGTTGAACTCCAGCGCGAAGGTCCTGGCCGCCTCCAGGTGCTTGGACTTGGCGTTCACGATCGGCCCACCTCCGGTGTAGGAGGGCACCACGGTGGAGCCGTCGTCGGTCGGCCAGGCGAACACGCCCACCTCGAAGGGCGGCTTGTTCGCGTCGGCACTCGCCGCGAACCACGAGCCCATCGGGTACATCGCCCCCTTACCGTCCAGGAACGCCTTCTCGGTGGACGGGTAGTCCCTCGACAGCCCCGCCTTGTCCACATAGCCCTTGGCGACGAGGTCGGCGAACTTCTGAGTGGCCCCCACGAAGAGCGGGTCGCTGAAGGTGGTCTGCCCGGCGCGGCGCTTGAGGAGGAAGTCCGGCTGCTTGCTGTAGACGTCGGCGCCGACCAGCGCGACCCACATGTAGCCGGCCGCCCAGGCGTCCTTACCGCCGCCGCCCACCACGAAGGGGTTGACGCCCTTGGCCTTGAGTTTGGCGGAGACCTCCAGCAGCTCGGCGTAGGTCTTCGGCGGCGCGGTGCTCCCGGCCTCGGCGAACAGCTTCTTGTTGTAGTAGACCAGCGGGATCGGCTGAGAGTTGTAGGGGAGCTGGTAGATCTTGCCGCCCAGCGGATTGGACTGCGGGTAGTCGTAGGCCTTGAGCTCCTCAGGCGTCCAGGCGTACAGGTTGCCGCTCTCGGCGAAGCCGGCCGGGGCGACGGCCTGCATCACATCGGGCAGCTGGCCGGAGGCCAGCAGCTGCTTGGCGTAGGCGTTGCGCTCACCGGCGCTGGGGGCCACCAGCTTCTTCACGACGATGTCGGGGTGCTTGTCGGTGACGCGCTTGATCGCCTCGTCCCAGTACTGCGGGGTGAGGTTGGGGGTCTCGAAGACGAGGAAGGAGATCTCCTTCTTCCCGCTCGCCGAGGGTTGTTGGGGCGTCCCACCGCTGTCGGCAGGGGCGCATGCCGTGAGCGCGATGAGCGCGGCGAGGCAGAGGGCCTTTTTCATGGGGGGCACTCCTTGGAAATTATTAAACTAAAGGTTGTTTAATATCTTGCCCATGGTTTAGCATCTTCCTCAGAGGCAGGCAAGAGTCGGATGCAGAGTTGTTACGGGAGTAGCAAGCACATGATCAAGGTGTTCCGTGCCGATCCGGCGCTGCTGCGCCGCCTCAACGTCGCAACGGTGCTCCGCGCCCTGTACGGCGCTGAAGAACTGACCTTCGCCGAGCTGGTCAAAACCAGCCAGCTGTCCCGACCAACCGTCGAAGAGATCATCTCGGACCTCGAGCAGCAAGCTCTGGCTGAAGAGGTGGGCCTGGCCCCCGAGGGGCCCCGCCCGGTCGGCCGCCCTGCCAAGCGTTACCGCTTCCGCCCGGAGGCCGGGCACCTGGCCGGGGTCGACATCGGCCCGCACAAGGTGCTCTGCCTGGTCGCCAACCTCCGCGGCGACATCGTGGCCAGCGCCCGCGCGGACGTGCGGCCGGAGATGAGCGCTGTTGAGCGCCTGGCCGCCACCCGCTCCGTGATCGAGCAGGCCGTCCGCGGCCGGGCAAACGTACGTGCGCTCGGAGTGGGAATCACGGGTATCGTCTCGGCCGGCAAGGTCGTGCTGAGTAGCCGGCTGCCCGATTGGGAGGGTCTGGACCTCGCCGCCGCGCTCGGCAGCGATCAGTCCTACCCCGTTCTCGCCGGAAACGACACCAACCTGGCGACCTTGGCCGAGCATTGGCGTGGTGCAGCTCACGAGGCCGACGATGTGGTGTACGTCCTGCTCGGCCGAGCCATCTCCCTCGGTCTGCTGCTGCGGGGAACGCTTCACACCGGGTACAACGGCGGCGCGGGCGAGATCGGCGTCCTTCGAGAGTCCGGCTGGTACACCGCCTTGGACCGATTCCTGTCTTACGGCGACGTCGATCCCATAGGCGCCCCCGCCAGCAGCGCTGCGAAGCGGGTCTTCGACGCCGCACGGAGCGGTGACCCGACAGCGGTTTCGGTCGTGAACTCCTTCGTGTCGGACATAGCCCCAGGCGTCGCCGCCGCCGTACTGACAGTCGATCCCCAACTGGTCGTCATCGGAGGTGGTCTCTCTCAGGCCGGCGATCTGCTAGCCGAACCGTTGCGCGCCGAGCTGGCCAAGCGGTGTCTATTCCCGGTCACAGTGGCGACCTCGACGCTGGGTGATGAAGCGGTGGCGCTGGGAGCAGTGCGGCTGGCACTGAACCAGGTGGAGGCCGAGTTGTTCAGCCCAGACGATCCTCACGCCGCTCGCTGAGCGGGGCTGACGCCTCGCGAAGGGGTTGTGTAAGCACCTCAAGGCATCCGTAGGTCCTCCTCCGTGTAGTCCTGACCGACACGGATCAACGATGAGCACGATCGTCCAATGAGAATCCGCCCGCACGATGCGGTGCCGCCCAAGACGGCGGGCCACCGCTGTCCCGATTCCCGAGAAAAGGAGCCACCCCCTGATGTTCGGCAGACCCTCCACTCGGCCCCCGGTCGACGGCCAAGACCCGTTATCGCGCGGCAACGCCCCCCGAGGATCCTCCTCCGTGGCAGGACGCCGTACACGCTCGCTCGACCGCCTCGCCGTCTCGTTCGTGGCCGTGCTCACCCTGCTGGCGGGTTTCGCCGCGCTGTCTCCCACCCCGTCAGTCGCATCGACTCCGCCCGCGGACGACCCCACCCGAGCCCCGTACGACCTCGCGCTGGACGCCCCGGTGCTGATCGTGCTCGGGCAGAGCAACGCGCTCGGCTGGGGGGCGCCGATGAGCAACTCCGCCGATCTGGCGCAGTGCGCGTCCTTCAGTCACGTCAAAGGGCTGAATCGGCAAGGCAACCGCACGGTCGGGGCCACACAGGCGACATGGACGCCGTACACCTGCACCGGCACCAACCTCGGTGCCGAGTTCAACAACGGTCTCAGCTACAGCGTCGCCTCGGCGACCGCGCTGCGGTGGGAACGCGCCGTCAACGCCGGCACCGCCCTCCCCGACCTTCACGTGATCTACATTGGCTGGGGTGGCCAGGGCATACAGGAGACGGACGGGGCACTTGACCGGTGGTGGCCCGACCGCGACCCGACAAAGATCGACAGCCTGCACCAGCTCACCCTGAACACCATTGGCAACAGCCTCCGGGCGCTGCAGGAGGCCGGCAAGCGACCGCGCATCATCGGCATACACTGGAACCAGTGGGAAACCGAGGCGGGGCTGAACACGACGATCAGCGCCAGCCATGTCCAGCAGGCGTTCCTCAACGTCCTGGAGCCGCTGAGAACGATGATCGGCGGCACTTCTGCCCCGGTCTTCCTCTACCGTCCGCGCGCAACGAACGCGCAGCCGGCGCCGACGCAACACGTCGTGGACGCACTGACGGGTCTCGCCGACCGGCCCGCGCCCAATTCCTACAGGCTGCTCGACGCGGCCGACGCCACCTCGGCGACGGGCACGCCGCTCTATCAACCCTCCGCCCCGAGCAACTACGGGATCTTCATCGACACGGTGCACTACTCCCGCGCCGTGCAGGAGTGGTTCGTCGATCAGCAGTGGAAGACCGTCTTCACCGAAGGTCTGTACGGCGCACCCGTCGAGACCACCGTGAACGCGGCCCTGGGACGACCGGCCACCCAGTCCTCCCCCTGGCACACCGTCAATTTGGCCCCGCGGGCGGTGGACGGCAACACCAACGGCGTCTATGCCGCCGGAAGCACCAGCCACACCAGCCGCAACCAGCGGGCCTGGTGGCAGACCGACCTCGGCGCGCAGCGCCCAATCCGGTCGGTGGAGGTGTTCAACCGCACGGACTGCTGTGTCGACCGCCTCACCGACTTCCACCTCGTCGTATCGGCCACCGACTTGACCGGCCGGAGCTGGGCGGACATCGAGGCCGATCCGGCGGTGAAGCGGATCCGGATCAAGGGCACCTCGCCCCAGAAACTCACCATCCCCGTCGGCACCGACGGACGGTTCGTGCGGGTCCAGCTCGCCGGCACCAACTATCTCAGTCTGGCCGAGGTCCGCGTCAACGTCCCCGCCTCCGCGGCCGGCACCGGTAGCTGACTCCGATCACACCCACACAGCCAGGCACAGCAGCCGACATCTGACCGTCCCTTACACCATCCCCAACGGGAATCAGCCGATCAGGAACAGCGCCGGTGTCCACCACACCAACGCGGTACCCGGTGGACGCGGCTGCGGCTACTCCTGTGCCATCTCCCGGCTCTGCTCTGCGGACGTTCCTTCAGTGTCCGCAGAGTTCCTACCGGAGCGGGCCTTGTCGGCCCGCTCCGACATGAGGGCGGCACCGTAGTCGAGGGTGACTAGTGCCGCGTCAAGCAACCTTTGCCCTGTAATCGTCGGGGGCGTCAGCTCGTGCTAAGTGGTGCATTTTCCTCGGCATCGAGCTGGTGGTCCGCCCAGACGTAGCTTTCGGGAAGCAGGTCGAGGATGGAGACGGTGCGGAGTCTGTCACTTGTGCCGACGATCACCTTGAGGGCTGGGAAGTAGTCGAGAAGGACCTGGCGGCAGCGGCCGCATGGGGGCACAACGCCTCGGTCGCGGTCGCCCACGGCAACGATGGTGTCCAGGTCGTAGGCGCCCTGCGCGGCAGCCGTGCCGATGAGGACCAGCTCCGCGCAGGGACCGCCGGTGAAGTGATAGGCGTTCACCGCCGTGACGATCCGGCCGTCGTGGTTGCGGGCCGCGGCCGCCATGGTGTGGTTGTCGCCCCGGCAGCGTGTGGCCGCGACATGCGCCGCAGCCTGGATCAGTTCATGGTCGACGCGGTTGATCTGTGTGGTCATCTTCTCTGCCTTCATGTGGTGTCAGGCGGCGTTGGCCCGGGCGACGATGGTGCGGAGCCAAAGGTCAGCGGTGTGCTTGTTCCGCCAGATGACGTAGCGGCGGATCATGCTGCCCTGGGCCGTGTGGCTGGGGTGGTCGGTGCCGTCGAGAGCGAAGTACCGCAGGGCGGTGAACTGGGCCTCGATACGATTGACCCCTGTCGAGCAGGGCCGATCGATGTGCGGCCAGTTATGGCGCATATAACAAGCCCGTCGATCGAGTCTCGATCCTGGCCGTCGGTCGAGGGCAACAGGGCGTTGACACGATCGGCCCCGATTGATCGGGGAGGCACCGCGGACGAGTTGCCGAAAGAATCCGGGCGGCTCGAACTGGCCTTACCCGAGGGGGTTTCGTTGCGGCGGCCGCCAGGTGCCGGTGGATGACGGAACCCGGCACCGAGCGAGCGCAGCCAGTTGCCGAATTGTTCTTATAGGGGTCAAGTTGCGGCCCTACCTTCCGGCACGGCCTGCGTATCGGTTGGATTTTCGGCCGAAGCTACGGGGAGCCCGAGGAGGCCGACTCCGGAGGAACCCCGGTCCAGGGGTGACTTCAACGACTCCTGGACCCTCTCAGGCGTTCGCTCAGCCCGTGAGGCCGAAAATAGTGCCGATCATGCCGCGCACAGTGGCTAGTTGCGCCTCGGGCAGGTCGCCCACTTTGCTCTTCAGTCGGACGGCCGCCACCGTGGAGATCCGGTCCACCATGGCGGCCTGGCCCTCGCCGACGTCGACCACGAACGCCGTCAGGGCGTTGGCCATGTCGGCAGGCTCGACGTGCGCGGTGAGCACGTTGTCGTTGTAGAGCGTGTGGTAAAAGTCGCCGGACACGATGAGCCGGACTTCCTCGCGGTCGCCGAGCCGAACCGACCACAACTCGCCGAAGCGGTGGCTCACGCGGCCTCGCTCGAACGACGTTCGTCGACGGCCCGCGTGGTGTCTTCGGTGACGACCCGCTCGTCGGCCTCCTGCGCGGCGGCCGCGTCGGCGCCGTACACCGCAGCGCGGGCGGCCGGGCTGTGGGTGGCGGCGATCTCGCGAAGCGCACCGCGCTCCAGGACGGTCGAGACGCTGAGCCCGTTGGCTTCGGCGTGCTTGCGTACCGCCTCCAGGATCCAGGGGGCGATGCTCACTGAGGTCTTCCCTTTAGTCATACGTGAAGTGTACCCGTGTGGTATTCCGTCGAGTAGGACGGCAGCGAATAATCGCTCCAGTTTTCACCGGGAACCATCGTTCGTTGCTATGCCCACCGGAGCGCGTTCGTCAGCACGTTCCCTCTCTCAATTACAGGTAACGGGAACGCACCTTCCCGGAACCTATTGGGAGGATCGTAGTCTCACCCCCTTCCTCCATCGAGCCGCACGGGCATGCATGGTGAGCGCGTACCGGCAGCAAGTCCGCCTGTTCACCGGCGTTTTCTCCACGCGCGACGGCCTTCCATGCTGCCGCATGGCGCATCAGGCATCGTCGGTGCGGGGGAGCGATGGCTGGTTGCCCAGTAGGCTCAGCAGATGCTGCTCACGCTGCTCAGCGGCCTCGGCCCGCTCCACGGCCGCGGTGAGCGCCGTTCGCACCTCGACCAACTGGGTACGCACCTGGGCGGTCTGCTGCTGGGTGGCGGCCAGCTCGACGGCATGGGAGTGGCGCTGCTGGTCAAGGTCGTCGCGTAGCCGTTGCAGGTCCGTCTGATGCCAGGTGGTGGCCGCACTCAGCTCGGCCCGCACCCCGGCGAGCTCGCGGTGGTCTTCGTGCGCGCGCTGGTCGGCCGTCGCCGCGGCGACGGCGTTGCGTGTGACTTCCTTTGCCTCGGCGGTCGCGGCCTCGGCCAGTAAGCATCGCGGCCAAGGTCACCGCCGAGTCAATGAGGAAACCCGCGATCGTTTGCCCGCGGTGTTGTGCGCGGACTTGTCGTCAGTGATGCCGGGCATCACCGATGGCCGGTGGCACTGCCGTATGACGCAGCCCGTATTTGGCCTCGGCTCGGCAGCACACGGCACGCATCGCGAACAGTTGTTGCGCAGGCTGGGCTTCCTGCCATCCTGGCGGGTGAGGTGTTGAGCGTCCGGTTTCTGACTTCTGGCCGATCCCGTGTTCTCCTTGAGGCTTACGCCTCTCACCTCTCTGGAGGAACGCGCGTGCAAAAGATGCCCCCTGCCGCAGAGCGGCTTGTCCGGCTCATGCTGCTGCTCCCATCCGACCCCCGCGAGCCGCTGTGGAACAGCGCAGCCGACGACTGCGGAGATCTCCCCACCGTCATGTCGATCGGCGGATGGGTCAGCGACACCGCCACGATGTGGCCCGAAGGTGCCCCATGCACTCTGGCGGAGATGGTCCTCATCGTGTTCGGTAACCCAAGCGAGACCACCCTCCGCCTGCTGTCGCAAGCGGTCGTAGCCCCGAACCCCCGCGCCCGTACCGGGACCAGTGTCGGTGCCGCGTGGGCCGCTCGCGCCCGCGAGACCGCCATCGACGTCCTAGCCGAGGCCGACTCGCTGGAGGAGGTGCTGGAGCGGGCGAAGACCGACTGGAGTTAAGACGTCCTGACATCTCTTACCGGACACCCGGCCTGGGGCCAGATCAAGCCGTCGGTGCCGCCCGCCCGCAAGTCCCCGTACGGCGACTGCTCGGGTCGGCGGCCGCGGGGACTTGCGGGCGGGCAAGTGACGGCTACGCTGTCGGCCTGGCCAGGGACACACCCACCCCGCCCGGGACGTGCCCGCCCCGGTGTGCCCAAGAGCACTCACCGGCGATCCCCTTGGAGGCCCGCCATGCCGTCCGCCGTCGAAGCGCTCCTGGTCCGACCTCGCGCCCCGCGTACCCGGGTGCTCGATGAGCACATGTTCACCGTGGAGCGCCCCGGTTCAGGTGAGGGGAGCTTGGTAACAACCGCGCTCATCGGCGTCTCCAGCAGCGGCAGATTCGTGTGGGTTGCGGCGGGTTGCAGGTCATGAAGGATGCGTTCCTTCTCGCTCAGCGCCTGCCAGCCCGCCCCATCCACCGGTCCGGTGAAGAGGCGTGGGGTCATTCGTCGTCTAGTACTACAGTCTGATTTCGTGATTATTGAGCCAGCATCTCCAGTAGTGGCTGCTGCGGGCGCGGGCTTGGTGTTCGCGTCGGCGGGTCGACCACGCGAGGGCGAAGTCCAGGGTTCGGGGAAGGGGGCCGGTCAGGTGTGCCAGAGGGTGTCTGAAAAGCATCAGATTGGTGCTCGGGCGAGGCGGTGAAGCAGGGTGAAGGTCGTCGCCAGGTAGATGGTGTTCTCGGAGGTGGCGGGCAGGTATTCGTAGTCCTTGGCCAGGCGGCGGTAGCGGCCCAGCCAGGCGAAGGTGCGCTCCACGACCCAGCGGCGCGGGACCACGGCGAAGCGGGGCACGATCCGAGGCGGCGTCCCGACAGGCGCCCAGGTGGACCGCATCCCACCGTCGCGTCGGACGACCACCTGCAAGGTAATGCCGGTGACTTGCTTGACCCATTGCAGGAACGGACCCCGATACCCCTGGTCCACCCAGCCGTAGGCCAGGCGCGGGAAGGAATCGCCAAGGCCGGCCAGCAGCACCGCGGCCCCGTCCCGGTCACCGATGTTCGCCGCGCTCACGTGCGCCTTGCAGACGATCCCGAGCGTGTCGACGAGCAGGTGACGTTTGCGGCCGTTGACCTTCTTGGCGCCGTCGTAGCCGTGCAGCCCCCCTTTTCGGTGGTCTTGATGCTCTGACTGTCCACGATGCCCGCACTGGGCAGCGGGTGGCGACCCTGCCTGACGCGTTCGCGTTCCCGCAGCACCGCGGTGATCTGCTCCCAGCGGCCCTCGATCCGCCACAGGCGCCAGTAGTGGTAGACCGTCTGCCAGGGCGGCAGATCGTGGGGCAGCAGCCGCCAGGCACAGCCAGCTCGCATCCAGTAGGCCAGAGCGTTGACGATCTCCCGGCGCTCATGAACCGCGGGACGCCCGCCCGGCTTGGCCGGCGGGATCAGCGGGGCAAGAGTCTCCCATTCCGGATCGGACAGGTCCGTCGCATATGCAGCGCGCTTCCTGGGCATCGGTGGCCTCCCGTACTTCCAGACGGGGCGCTACGCCATCACCATGCCCATTCAGGAACTTTTCAGACACCCTCCACTGAGGTTGAAGGGCTGGAGTTACAGCGGTTTGAGGATGAAGCCGGTCTGAGCAATGAATCCGTCCAACAGGCCGGATCGGTACTGCATTCGTTTGAGCTTGGTGGCGACGACTTCGGCGAGTTCGTCGATGTCGCGAGGCGCGAGGTTGGCCAAAGCGCGCTTGAGCGCCGACCACACGCCCTCGGCCGGGTTCAGCTCCGGCGCATAAGCGGGCAACTGGAAGACCGTCAGCCACGGGCGGGCATCGATCAACGCGCGCATCGCGGCCGACAAGTGGCGGCGGTCGTTGTCCCACACCAGCACGATCGCCCCGCCGAGCTGGGCGTGCGCGGCATCCAGCAGAGCTGCGAACCGCCGGGGATCAAAACCCTTGACCTCCCCGGGGCGCCCGCGCCGGATCAGCATCCGATACATCAGCCGGGTGCGCTGCCCGGGCTTGGCGCACACCAGCCCAGCCAGTGCCACCCGGCCGTAGCCCTTGCCGGTCACGCGCATCACCGGGGTCCTGCCCCGCGGCGCCCAGGTGGTGGCCTTGGGCGGTCTCAGGTTCTGTCCGGCCTCATCTTCCCAGCACAGCCAGGCGCCCAGGTCGAGCGTCGTCCTTTTATCGCCGGCCACTGCTCGATGGTCCACTGCTCGCTTCCCCTCCTCGTCGCGCTCAGCGGCGCGATGGACGGGCATCTGTGGAGTCCAGCCGAGGCGATGCAGCAGATAGGAAACCCCGCGAGGGGTGTAGCGGATGTGAAACAGCGTGGCGGTCAGGTCCGCCACCCGGGCCAGGGTCCAGCGCTGGTCCTCGGTGTAGCCATGCGCGGCCGGGCCGCGCTCCAGCTCGGCTTCCAACCGCTTCAGCCGGGCCTCGTCCAGGCGGCACTTCTCCCCGCCGGGGCCCTTGGAGGCCAGCGCCGTGGTGCCGCCGGCCTGCCAGGCCCGGTACCAGCGGTTGGCCGACATCCGGCTCACCCTGAACCGGCGGGCCACCTCCGGTGCCGCAACTCCCTGGGCGAACAGGCCAGCGGCCTCGAAACGCAGCTGTTCTCGTCTGGCGCGTGCGGCGGCGGTCAGCCCGCCGCCTTCGGGGTACCTCATGCCTCCGGTATGACCGCTATGGAGCGATCATCACGCTCTCAGCGAGGTAACTTCAGCCCTTCAACCTCAGCAGCAGACGACGGATCTCTGCGGGTGTGAGGCGGACCAGGCCGCCTGGGCTTTTGGGGCGTGAGCCGCGGTGACGGCCAGATAGGCGTGGGCGAGCATGGCCAGGGTGATGTGGCGGTGCCAGGCGTCGAAGCGACGGACTTGGTAATGGTCCAGGCCGGTCTCGTTTTTGGCGGACTGGAAGCATTCCTCGATGGCCCACCGGGCCCCGGCGATGCGGATGAGCTCGTTCATCGTGGTGCCGACGGGGCCATGGCACAGGTAGTAGGCGATCTCCAGTTCCCCCTTGCTGTTGGGGGCGAGGGATCGGCGGGCCAGCAGCCGGCGCTGGTAGCCGGGGTCGGTCTCCAAGCGCACGGTGGCCAGTGCCCAGTCATACAGCCGCGGGCCTTTGGCGCCGTCGCCGCAAGACAGGCGCTTCCACGCCTCAGGCGGGGCGGCGGCGACCAGCGTGTCGGCCCGGGTGTCACCGTTCCACCCCATGGCGACGGTCTGGCTCTTGGGCACGGCGACCACGTAGTTCACCCGGCGTTGTTCCAGGAAGCGCCGGAACTTCGAATCCATCCCATAAGCCTCATCCGCCGTCGCCCATGACACCGGCAGACCCGCCTCCAGCGCCCGGGCCAGCATCTGCCGCGCGAGCACCGGCTTGGTCGCGAACTCGACCTCATCGGGAATGCCGACCTCCCGGCACCGCGCCCGGTCCTCGGTCCAGGACTTGGGCAGATACAGCTCCGCGTCGATCAACGCCCGCCCCAGCGGGGATGCATAGGCCAGGAACACGCCGAGCTGGCAGTTTTCCGTCCGGCCCGCCGTCCCGGAGTACTGCCGCTGCACTGCGGCCGACTTCGTGCCCTTCTTGAGGAACCCGGTCTCGTCCACGATCAGCACCGCGTCCCGGTGGCCGAGGTTTTCCACCACATAAGCCCACAGGTCATCGCGCACCTCACGGGCGTCCCAGCGGGCGCTGTTCAACAGGCGCTGCATCCGGTCCGGAGCGGCGTCTCCCGCCGCCTCAGCCAGTTGCCAACCGTTCTTCCGCTCCACGGGAGCCAACAGACCCGTCATATACGCCCGCGCCTGGCGGCGCGGCTCAACCCGCCCGAACCGCGCCGCTACCCGCCCGAACAGGGCGTCCAGCCCCGACGTCCACACCTGTAGGTCATCAGCAGTCACCACAACCCGCACACTACAGGCAAAGAATCACGAAATCAGGCTGTAGTACTAGTAGTACTTCGTTAGGTTGGTTCGGGTGGGTGGTGTTCTGGCCGTGCTGCGGCAGGTATGTCACGGTGGCAGGTGGGACACGCGCCGGTCCATGCGCGGATGAGGTCCTGGAGCGCGGCCAGGACTTGGTAGAAGGTCAGGCCGGCGCCAGGGCTTTTGGGTCCAGACGCCGAAGGGTGAGGAAGGCATGAGCGGCGGTGACCAGGGTGACGTGGTGGTACCAACCCCGCCAGGTACGCCCCTCGAAGTGGTCCAGCCCCAGACCGTGCTTCATCTCCCGGTAGTCGTGCTCGATCCGCCAGCGCATCTTGGCCAGGCCGACCAGGCGCCGCAGCGGCACCTGCTCACCCAGGCTGGTCAGCCAATACTCGGTGGGCGCCCAGGCGCCCACCGGCCATTCACTGAGCAGGGTCACCGCAGGCAGTACCCCGTCCCAGAGCGCCGCTCCTCCAGCCTGGGCCCTGGCCTGGGTGCGGGCCGCGACACCGGCCGGACGCACGCTTTGGACTCGAAATCGAGAGCGCATCGGCCCTTTGGCACCCTTCCGCCAGGTCGCCTGCCGATAGGCCTTGCGACCCGTTTCCGCGGCCAGGTCCTTCAGCGACGACGCCGGGGCGCGGTAGCGGACGGCAGGCTTGCGCCCGGTGCCGCTCCAAGCGGGTCTGGCGGGCACCGCATCGTGCGGGTGCGCCGATTCGTCGGAGCGGACCGCGACGACGAAGTCCAGCCCCCGCTCGGCCAGGCCGTGGCGGAACGCGGTGTTCTGGCCGTATCCGGCGTCGGCGACAATCACCTGCGGGACAAGGCCCCAGTCGATCGCCTCGTCGATCAGGTCCAGGGCCAGCCGCCACTTCTCCCGGTGCTCCACCCTCTCGGGCACCCCCGCTTTGGCCCGGCGCCCGGCATCGCCGGCCCACTCCCGCGGCAGAAACAGCCGCCAGGAGATCGGCACGGACGCGGTGTCGGATGCGGCGTGCAGGCTGACCGCGACCTGGCAGTTGGCCTGTTTGCCCAGCGCCCCGCACCATTGGCGGGCCACTGCCACCGACATCTTCCCGTCCTTGGGAAACGACACGTCGTCGATCACCCACACCTGTGGACCGACGATCGGGACCGTCTTGCGGGCCACCGCGCGCAACACCGCGGCGTGCTCCCACGGCGACTGGTTGACGAACTGCTGCAAGGCCTGCATGTCGCCGTCCGGTAGCCGCTCGGCCATCGGCTGAATCGACTTGCGTCGGCCATCCAGCATCAGCCCCCGCAGATAGCAGTCGCCCTTGGCTCGCTGATCCCTGCGCGGCACCGACGCGAACACCTCGGCCACGAACGCGGCCAGTTCACCCCGGAGTCGCTCGATCTCTTCCACGTTCACGCGGGCAGCGTGCCGAACCCACCACCGAAGATCAAATCAACCTAACGAAGTACTACTAGTACTCCAGCGACAATTCGAGATCGCGGGCGTGATCTGCGGGTGTAGCCTGATCTGTCTCACTGGCAGGGCGAGCTTGAAGAGGGCGTGTATTCATGGCGCGAAGGCTGTCAGTGTTGCTTGGGTTGCTCGGCTTCGGGCTGGCTGGACTGACGCTGGGAATCTTCGTGAGCCGGGGCTACGGTTTCATCCGCGGACCAGGCCCCGTCCCTCGTCTGGTGGGCGGATACGTCTTCGGTGTGGCTCTCATCGCAGGAGCCCTCATCGTCCGGATCAGGCCTGGTGTGGGGAAGTCGATCGTTCTCCTGGCCGGTATCGGAACATTCGCCGCGCTTCTGGCTTTTGGTGGCTTCATAGCCTCCGCCGCCATACATTTCGAGTGACGCCAACCTCTCACCATATGCAGTACGACTTCAGGCGCCAGTACTACAATCGCGAAGTGTCGCCGGAATACTAGTACTCCGGTGGCACTTCGCGATCTTGAGGGTCGGGGTCACATAGCGACGGCCACCGCATGATCATCGGAGTTTGTGAAAACAACCTTCTGCGTCGCGCCGAGCGGTGGCGGCGACAATCACAACAACTGTAATCCTGCGACCGGCACCCCTCCGGGAAGCACCGCCGGCACGTGCACGAGAAGCGATTTCAAGTGCTGGTGGTATCTGCCTAAAGTTTGGAAGACTGACTGCCCGTCCACGTGTGGGAACGAAGGAGCGATTCGGTACGACGCCACCTGGGCCTCTACGGAACGAGCGGAGCCGACCGACTACTGGACTCCGTGCCTAACCCTGGGGTTGCCTGCGGGTTCCCTGATAATCGACGACGTCCCCCGCACGGCTCCCGCGATCCGCGGCGGCTGCGACAACAGCGGATGGACGAACTCCGGAAGCCTGACCTTCACGTTCGGCAAGAACTCGGCAGGGAAAGAGGTGTCCAAGGCCGACTTCCACCAGCTCGGCAATGGTTTCGGCGGCCATCAGTGGTTCGCCTATGCCCGCAAGAGCAGCGAGACGGCCTTCAAGGTGACGGGAACATGGACGCTAGGCCAGCAGATCAACGGCGCCGCCAAAGTGTTCGTGCACATTCCAGACCACTACGCGTCAGCCAAAGAAGCGAAGTACGAGATTGAAACGGCGAAGGGAACGAAGAGCCGAATAATAAACCTGGACGGCACAGGCAACCGGTGGACCTCGCTGGGTGGCTTCCTGTTCAACGGCACTCCTAAGGTGCAGCTGAGCACCGTCATGGAGAGCGGGACGGGGAAGGAGACCGTGGCCTGGGACGCCATAGCCTTCCAACCTATACAGGGAAATTACGTCGAGCACACGGTGGAGGCCGTCGCCCTATTCGACGAGAACCAGGACATTGATGCGGATCCGGTCTCAACATGGATCATGAACACTCCGCTCAAGAGCCGGCAGGCTCTTTACGACTGGGCGTTGAACGTGACCGGAAGCGTCATCGCTCTTCCCACCCGCCAGAACGGCCCGGCCGCCTCATGCGTAATGTCACCGGTCAAGGAGGCCATGCAGCGCTGGCGGCAGGAAGTGATCGAAGCGGGTACCGACCCGGTCAACCACCAACCGGGGAAGGGAATCGCCAACTGGGTTCACTTTGCCAATCCCTATACCGATCGACCGACCAGCCCCACCAAGCCGGCGAGGTTCGATACCGACGACACGAGTCACAAGATCAAGTCTTTCGTGAAGGTCTCCTTCATCGCCGACGGCGCTGGTAAGATCATTAATGGAAGCGAAGACGTCAACTTCGAGCACCGGACAGGCAACACCACCCTTCCCCACTTCGTCCTGGACTCGCTGTCGGCTCTGGAACAGGGGTACGGATATACGGCCCCCGATCTGAGCTACCGGATCGCCAACCTGAACCATCACGACGGCCGACTTACCGCGACAAACCCCAACAGCGACGGCATCCTCCCGGGCCGGGCATGGATCGACAAGGGCGTATCGACCTTGGCGGACGAGCAGGGGAAGACGACCAGTGGCGACAGCAGCTGCATCAAGGTTCGCTACGCCTCAGGCGGCATCATCGGATACGGCCCGATGCTCGGAACCGACGTCCCGGGGAGAGTCGAAGCCTGGCGCACCCGAATCCACTACGACGCCTTAGAGGCCGACAACAACGGAAACCCCCTGAACCCCAAGGTTCCCCAGGCAGTGTCCAGGGTCGCGGACGAAATATACAACGCCTTCTTCAAGTCGGGTAATACCGGCTCGATCTTCTACAACGCCCCACCCATCTGGCAGCAACTGGAATTTCTCCTATGCGGGGACGGATCACTTTGACAGATCCCCAACAACGGCTATCCCCTTCCGATTCTCAACTCCAGCCTCATGCCCGACCAGTACCTCTATCACAATGGGCAGGCAATAACTCAGGGCGGTAGTTACTCGGGAAGCTCCTCCCCGGTGCTGAAGGGTGATTTCGTCGGCTTCAGCCGAATTCCGTCCCCCACCGTCGCGATCACTCCATGGGGAGCGTGCGCTACGCTGGCACAGCGCGGAGGGAACCCTTGGGGAGTCATACCCCCGGCTACTGGTCCAGCGGATCCTGCAGCTGGCAACTTCTGCATTCCACCTTCTAGCTGATTCATAGAGGTGAGCGCCAGAAGGATGACCTTCTGGCGCTCAGTCGTTCATTTGTCTTTGCATAGCCGAGGAGGGAGTGGCGTGGGAGCTGGAGTTTTCGCATGGGTAGGCGTTCTAATCGTGTCGATCGCCTGGGCCGCCGCCCCATGGCCGGGAAAATGGTTCAAAAGGACAGTCCTCCTCGCCCACCTGGTGGCAACGGCATATCTGACGGCTCAGATCCTCTCGCCATACCTGGCGAATCAAGCGTTTTCGGCGATCGACTTCATGTCTGCTCTGTTTTTTCTGGGATTCTTCCTGGGCCCAGGGGCGCTCATTTCAGCTATCCGCCTGTTCCGTGATTTCTGAGCCCGCCCTTATCCGACGAGCGCCGTGGCCGACTTCTGGACGATCGATGCCGCCGATGGCGAAGTTGAGGACCTTGGTGCGCAGGTTGGACCAAACGCCTTCAGCCGGGTTGAGGTCGGGAGCGTAGGCGGGCAGAGCCAATGCGGAGCGTCGATGGATCAGCTCACCATCCTGATCAAGAACCGACTCAAACCCATGCAGTACTGGCCCGACCTGCTGGACGGGTTCATCGCCGGGACCGGACTCGTGATCTCCGACCCGGAATAACCCCCAGCTTTCTCGCTTAGTACAGCCAAGGCACTATCAGTTTAGGAAGTCTCTATCGCGCCTGCCGCTGAGCGGGAAAGAGGCTGACCTGCGGGGGAGCGGGTCGAGTGGCCGTGATTCCCCCTTGGTGACCCTCCTGACGGGCACGCAACGGGCACGCGAGGGACATGGGGGAACGTCTGCACCTTCGTCGCTCTGATGCTCGGTGGGCCGGGGTTGAGGAACGAGACCCCGGACCGTCGATCGCCCCCGACCCTGCACGTAGATCAGCCACCGCCAGGCGATCGTGAGGGTGGCACCGCTCAAGGAGATCTTGCCTGAAGTTGTCGAGCTCGCCATTCCGAAGCTGCGCTCGGGCTCCTACTTCCCTGACTGGCTGCTGGAACGCCGTAGACGCGCCGAACAGGCACTGATCAGCGTGGTGGCCACCAGCTACCTGCTGGGCGTCTCCACTCGCAGAGTAGACAAGCTCGTCGAACAGCTGGGCATCAAGCACATCTCCAAGAGCCAGGTCAGTGAGATGGCCAAGGTGCTGGACGGGCAGGTTGAGGCGTTTCGCACCCGGGCGCTGGATGCCGGGCCGTACTCCTTCGTCTGGCTGGACGCGCTGACCCAGAAGGTCCGTGAGGGCGGTCGGATCATCAACGTGCACGTGCTGGTCGCCACCGCGGTCAATGCCAACGGCAACCGGGAGATCCTCGGGCTGGAGGTGTCCTCGGCCGAGGACGGCGCTGGCTGGCTGGCCTTCCTGCGCGGCCTGGTCGCCCGGGGGCTGGGCGGGGTGCAGCTGGTCATGGCACGATGAACCCGCCGGCACGCTGGGAGCGTTCGGAAGGCGGGCGAGGAGCTCACGGAGGCTGCTGCCTCCGTGAGCGCAACCCTGTGTGATACCTCCGGCAGCGTGAGAACTCCCTAACCACGCAGAAAGAAGTATCTGCTTCAGGTCTTCTTTTGAAGATTGCCAATCGGTGCGAATTTGTCACATCGGCGTGCTTACATCTGTTCCAGTGGCAGAACACCACGCGTGTTCCTTCGCAAAGGGAGTGATCATGCCGAAGGGTAAGTACTATCGGCGCGGCCATTGGGTGACAAAGTCCACGCCAAAAAAGGCCAAGGCGTCGGGATGGGTCATCGTCGCAGGGCTTGCGGCGCTGGCGTGGTTTTGGGTCCATGGGTCAAGCCAGCAGCCCGCCATGCCGCAGCCAGCACCTACGATCTCTGAAACGATCGCTCCCGCCCGGGTCGGTGACGCCGGCTCAGCGCAGGAACCTCCTATGCCGTCCGAGCCGCCGCTGCCGTCTGAGGGTCCATGAAAGGCTGGATCGTCGACCAGTTCTCACGGCTACCGCATCCGAGAATGCCCTCGGGTATTTTCGAGTGGATCGCCGCTGGCGTTTTCGCGGGTTTCGCTGGATTGTTGTCGCTCGATGTAATCCGGACTGTCATCGGTTTGATTTTTGGCCATTGGTACATCACGGTGACGGTGGCGGGTTGCGCTGTCATCGGCGCGGGAGCTTGGCAGCGCTGGAGGCGTATGGCGCACCACCGTCGGACCGAACGGCTTTCCACTCTGAGGCTGAGCCTTGCGGATCTGGACGCCATGGGTGCGATCGCGTTCGAGTACGCCACACGCGACCTCATGATCCGCGATGGCATCAAGGCCTGGCGCGTCGGCCAGCGTGGTGACCAGGCCGCCGATGTCATCGGCCGTGATTGCGCCGGTGAGGTCATCGTGGTGCAGTGCAAGCACACCACCACCGGCAACAAGGTCGGCGCTCCGGTGATCTACCAGGTCAACGGCACCGCCAGCCCTATCCACGGTGCCGATATCGCGGTCGTCGTCACCAACGGGGCCTTCACCCGCGACGCCCGCCAATGCGCCCAAGCTTTTCGTATCCATCTCATCGGACGCGAAGACCTGGCGCGCTGGGCCGAGGACGGCATCACGCTGTATCAGCTGTTGAGGTTGAGTCCGCCGCTGCGGCGCTGGCGGCGACTACGGCATACCGCACCTCGGCTGACCCGTCATCCTCCGCGCCGCGACGTTTCGGGTGTTGAGCATTTCGGGTGAGTGGGGCCCCGCGCCGCAACTGCGGTGATCGGTCATGGCTTCGAAAGCTGGGCGCTTCCTTAGTGCTGTCTACTGGTTGGAAGCAGAGACAGGCGGGAGTGTGACGCGCCGGAGATCGCGAGCCAGGACGTCGAAGTGGCGTTGCTGCGACCACTGAGCGTGGTTGCCGATTACATACAGACGTCGTTTGGCGCGGCTGACCGCGACGTTGAGCAGGTTGGGGCGTTGGGCAGCCCAGCGCTTCGCGCCGGGACTACCGGGATCGCCACCGAGAACGAGGATGACCACATCGGCCTCTTTGCCTTGCGCCGTGTGGACCGTGCCGGCTTCCACATCCTTGAAGGGGCTCACCGCCCGCTTGATTCCTCGCACGACATCACGGAAAGGGCTGATCACGAAGACGTTCTCGGGGGTGATTTCCTCGCGTGCCAGACGGTGGAGAATCCGTTTCAGTGCCTCGCCCTCCTCGTGGATCCAGTGCCCGTCGGACCCGGTGCCAGTCACGTCGATCCACATGCTGTCCGGCAGTAAGATCGGCGGCTGCTCGTGCTTGCCGTACACCATGAGCCCGTCGTAGGCGATGCGGTTGGAGATGCCGAACATGGGCTGGTCGCAGCGGCGGTGGACCCGCAGTGGCGCGCCGACCCAGACGGGAGCGTCTTCACCGGGAAGGTAGGTGCCGTAGGCGTTGGCGTGGTCGGCCAGCTGCTGCACCGAGGTGCGGCCGGGTAACCATCTCTCGTCTTGGACGGCGAAGCTACGACGAAGCGCCTGCTGCGCGGAGAACGGGAGCGTCACGACGGGTTCGAGCTGGAGGGGGTCTCCGACCGCGACCACGCGCCGCGAGCGCCAGATCGCTCCTGCGGCGAGCTGCGGGGCGGCCTGTCCGGCCTCGTCGATGAAGAGCCAGCCCAGCGCTTCCTGGGTGAGGTGGGAGAACACCCGGTGGAAGGAGGCGAAGGTGGTGGAGACCACCGGGACGAGGAAGAACAGGCTCTGCCAAGCGGCTTGGACGGCCGCTTCCGGTGCGTCCTTGGGCGCCTCACCGCTCAGGACGTCCATGACGGCTTGGAGACTTTTGCGCATCCGGGACGCCTCGGCGCGCAGGAAGGCCTGGTGGAGGCGGAGCGCCTCGATGAACAGCTCGCTGCGGGCGGTGTTCCATTCCGCTTCGGTCCACAGGGTGTGGCGTTCGCGTTGCTCATCGTTGGCCCACCAATGCTCGCCGGGGAAGAAGTCGCCCAGCGTGCCCTGCTGCTCGGCCAACCGGGACTGGCTCTCGGCGAGGCGGGAGTGCGTCGAGTTGAGGGCCGTTCTTTTCCGGTCGAGATCGGAGGTGAGGTCGGCCGCAGACCGTCGCAGGATCACCAAGCGAGCGGTGACATCGTCGAGCGCACGTTGCGCGGCCTGCACGTGCTCGGCCAGAACCCGGTCCTGTGCGAGCCACTCGCGGGAGGCCTTTCCGAGGGTGAAGACCGCAGTGACCAGTGTCGGTTGGAGCCGCTGGTGTTCCTTGCGCCGTTCTTCCCGCTCGGCTACCTCCTGCTGAGCGGCCACCTCCTGCTGCTTCAGCCGGTCGTGTTCGATGCGGAGTCCGCTGAGATGGGCCTCGGAGGTGGAGATGCCGTGAGTGATGGTCTCTACCGTGTGGTGCAGCGCCGGCAGCTCACGCAGCGCGGCATGAGCGGTGGAGCGTTCCCGCTGGAGCGCGCGGACCTTCTCGTGGGCAAGGGTGAAGGACCTGACGGCGGTGGGCCATGAGAGGGCGCTGTCGGCCTGCCATGTCTCGAAGGCCGCGCGGAGGCCGGGCTCGTCCGCCGTGCCGTACCAGGCCTTGCCGGCGAACTCCACACGGTTGGACTTTCTGCCCAGCTTGGCCGCTATCAGCCCCCATGCGGGTTCGCCGAGGACTCGGCTCGCGATGTCGTCGAAGTAGGCCACCTTCCCTCGCCACGGTGCATCGATCGCTCCTCGTCCGGGGATCTCGGTCGTGACGTTCTCCACGGCTCCGTTGTTGGCCGAAGTGACCACCATCTCGAACCCGGTGAGGTCTTCTCGCCACAGGCTCACCACGCGCCGGTAGTTCCCTGTCTGCCAGCGCATCTCCCCGGTGAACGCTGCCGAGGTGTGCGGCAGCTTCGACAGCTGCAGTGCGCGCTCCACCACGTTGGCGGCGATCAGATCTCTGAGCATGGTGGTCTTGCCCGTGCCGGGCGGACCGTTGACCGCGAACAGCCCGGCTGCCGGAGCCAGCTCGGCCATGATCGTGTTGACGGCGAACTGCTGGCTGAGCGCGAGTGGCTTGTCTGGTCCCTGCGGCCAGCGGCCGGTGGGCACGAGGTCAGGCGCCACGTGCTCGAAGACCACCTGCGGATTCTGCCGCAGGTCGATGCGCACCGGTTCACGGAACTGGAGATAGGCATCCAGCGCGGCGCCGTACGTGCCGATCTGGACGGCCGAAGCCACCCGCTCCAGATCATCGACGATGAAGCTGTTGAGGAAGCCGGTTCCCTCGTCTGAAGCGTGCTCTCGTTTGCGCGAGACCTGAACGGACCTGACGATGAGCCCATTGGGGCATAAGACGTCTTCCACTCCGAAACCACTGGCTGTCAGTTTCACCAGCGCGGTGAGGTCCTCATGTCCGAGCGGACGTCCGACCGGCACCCCTGCGTTCCGAAGTTCGGCGGCTCGCTCATCATGTTCGAAAGCGGAGACAAGGGCCTCCACCGCCACGCCCAGAAAACCGCATGCGTCCTCGAATCCCTCCAGCCAACTGACCGCCGCTGGGCCGGGGGAGATCGTACGGCCCGCAGCCCACGCGCCGCTGGAGAACTCCCAGGTGCCGAGCAGCGGTCGGCCTTCTTCAGTGAGGACCATCGCGAACAGGGCACTGGATCCTCGCGGGGCGGAGTCGAAGTTCTCCGGATCGGATCCGAAGACGTTCTCCAGCAGGGCACGCATCCGTTCGAGTGAGAAGAGGCCGCCGTAGAGGATGTGCCGCCAGGCCATCGTGGTCTTGATACGCCTGCGCCGTAGAGGGTGGCCCGGTTGCCAGGGGAGCGGTTCGCCCGGCTCGATGCGGAACGCGGGCTCACGCTCGTCTCGAGGATTGACCTTCGGGACACTCTGCGGACTGAACAGCTCACAGGCACGCCAGAACTCCATGATCCGAGCACGGCTGTCGTTCAGGTCGCTCACGGCACTCCTTGCTGGGGGCGGCAAGAATTCAAGGGTCCAGGAGCAGATTCCTGCACCCTGATGGTGCGAGTATTGATCACAGGTTAAGCAGCCACCACGACGTTCTGGACGCGGAAACCGTGTAAAATCAGCAGACCTTCCCAGTTATCACCGCAGAGGCCAAGCGGCTGGACGCGGCAGTGTTCTTCGCCGGCAAGTTCCGCATCCGCTGGGCAGAGAAGGCCAAGAAGTTCGTCGAAGTCGGTCAGGGCATGCTGTCGTCGTTCTTCCTGCCGCCGTACTCGCCTGAGCTCAACCCGGACGAGTGGGTAGGGAAGAGTGTCAAGCAGGCCGAATCACCCGTTCCTCGTCCGGTAGCGCTGAAGAACTCAAGGCCCTGACGCTGGGCGTGTTGTGGCGCTTGCGGAAGACATCCAATCTGGCACTTGTGTCCCCTTGTGTCCGCCTTTCGTATTGTCACTTGTTGGTTGACTCTCCAGCTTTCGAAGTGAGTGGAATATGGATAAGGGCGGTCACCGAGGACCTAGATTAATCGACCCGAATACATCACCGGCCTGAATCACGGTTCCATGGACCCGAGCCTCACCGCTGATGGTGTTGGAAACGTCGTGGCTCTGCCGGATGATCCTGGCGGTCTCGGAGACCCAGGACGTCAGCGACTCCTTGAACTCGGGATCCGCCTCGGCATAGTCGACGAAGATCCCGGCGATCTCGTGCGAGTTGTCGGCGCTGGCCTGTTCCAGTTCGGCCACCTCCTTTGAGTCGCCTCCGAACCGGCGACGGGCCAGGGCGGTCAGTGAGGTCCACGCGCTCTTGCCGGCTTCGCCTGCAACGCCGCCGACCAAGGCGGAGATGATCCCAGCGAGTACGGTCGGATCCATCGCACCTCTCCCAGTATCCGGTTGACCTTTCCGCGAAGGGTCCCCATGGCACTGGGGGCGCGGGTCCTCTATGTTGGACATAGATTCATGATCATTGTGTGGTGATGTGGCGTGGATGTGAAGACAAGGCGGGAAAATGAATGGTTCTCGGCCGGTTGATGGATCCTGCGGCGGTGTCCGCAATGACCTGTCGGGAACAGTGACCGGTCCGGTCCTGCAGAGT
This sequence comes from Streptosporangium sp. CA-135522, assembly GCF_050949235.1. Classification (NCBI taxonomy): domain Bacteria; kingdom Bacillati; phylum Actinomycetota; class Actinomycetes; order Streptosporangiales; family Streptosporangiaceae; genus Streptosporangium; species Streptosporangium sp. CA-135522. Next base: position 63,898 of record NZ_CP192027.1, on the reverse strand, counting down.
GGGAACATCCACACGGTAAACATCGCTCTTCCTGGTCCTGTGGATGTGGGAGTCCCCCGGCAGTTGCCGCCGACATCGGAATGGTTCGTCAACCGGACAGCTCAAATGGCGTTTATGGACGATCTGCTGGCTCGCCCTCGGCGACAGCGCCGCCCTTTGGTGCTGACGATCTGCGGGGTCGAGGGAATGGGCAAGAGCACACTGGGCGTCCAGTGGTCCCATGCGGTGTCCGGCCGCTTCACCGACGGCCAACTCCACATCGACCTGGGCAGACAGGCCCGTGGCGAAGGAGTTGCTCTGTCCGACATCCTCGGTGAGCTGCTTCACTCCCTCGGTGTTCCGGCCGAGTCAATTCCCACCGGCCTGGCCGAAAGGCTCCGGCTGTTTCGCTCCCGCACCGCCGATCGCCGACTTCTTCTGGTGCTGGACGACGTCACGCAGGACACTCAGGTGACGCCACTGCTCCCCGCCTCGGCGAACAGCGCGGTGGTAGTGATCAGCCGCCGGAGACTGACACAGTTGCTCGACGAGGGGGCCGAGGAGGTCCTCGTGGGACCGTTAGAGGTCTCCGCCGGCCTTCAACTGCTGGAACGGATGCTGGGCGGTGACCGGGTGGCGGCCGAGAAAGCCACCGCTACGGAATTGGTTCACCGATGCGGGGGTATGCCTTTGGCGTTGCGGATCGCCGGAGGACGCCTGCGGCGCAGGCGGCACTGGCCACTGACCAAGGTCACGTCGGAGCTGACGGCCGAAGACCATCGGTTGGGCGCGTTGTCCGAGGCAGGAGGGCGGGATGTGTCAGCCGTGCTCGATCTCTCCTACGGAGACCTGCCGCAGGAGGCAGCCCGGTTGTACCGGCGGATCGGCCTGCTGGAGTGGAGCGACTTCGATCCCGGCGCGGTCGCCGAACTCGACGGCCTGTCGGCAGCCGAGACCGAACGACTCTTGGAGACGCTGACCGACCACGCTCTCCTGGACGTGGGCGACGACGGCCGCTTCCGGATCCATGAGCTGGTACGGCTGCACGCCCGAGCCTGCGCCGAGCGCCACGACAGCCCTGACGAACGGGCCGCCGCCGTTTACCGCGTGGTCACGTGGTATCTGCGTGCCGCCGCCTTCGCCGACCGGGCAGCCAAGGGCGAACGCCTTCGCCTGGCCGAGCACTCCGCGCTTCTGGCCGGCTGGGTTCAGCCCTTCGGCGACGACATCCAGGCCCTGAACTGGCTGGAGATCGAGCGGGCCAACCTCCTGACCATGGTGCGCACCGCCGCCAGGTACGGCTGGGACACAGAGGTCATCTTGTTGTGCGACGCGCTGTGGGCGTTGTTCCTCAACCGCAAGTACTACGCCGACTGGATCGAATCCCACCAGCTCGGTGTGGCCGCGGCGCTGAGAGCCGCAGATCCACGGGCGCAGGCGCGCCTGCGCTGCCAGCTCGGCCGCGCCTACACCGAGCTTCGTGACTACGGCAGGGCCGCGGCAGAGTACGAGCAAGCAGAAAGCGCGGCGACCCGATCGGGTGACTTGCGTTTCATCGCCTCTGCTGTCGAGTTCACCGGACGGCTTCTGTTTGAGACCGGTGACCACGACGGTGCTCTTGCGAAGCTGACCCGTTCTCAGGAGTTGCACGAAGCACTCGGCGATCAGCGCGGTACGGCGCTGCAACGCCACCATCTGGCGCGGGTGCTCATCCGCATGTCCCAGCCTGCTGCCGCAGTGCTCGAACTCCACACCGCTCTGGAAGGCATGCTCGTGGTCGGTGACACATACAACCAGGCGCGGATCCAGATGAGCCTGGGTGAGGCCTACCGCGACCTTGAGCGCTATCCGGACGCCCGGGACGCTCTCGCCGGCGCGCTAGCGTTTATGGAGCGGCGTGGCGCCCCCTTCCAGGTCGGCCAGATCCGAGAGGCACTGGCGGACGTCGCCGCCGCGGCCGGGGAGCGCGACGAGACCCGGCAGCATCTGGAAGAGGCCGTGGCCGCTTACCAGCGGTGCGGCAGCCCGGACGCTGAGCGCGCCCAGGGCCGGCTGGAGAGGCTTCGGCAGTGAGGACCCGAGCGCGTCGCTTCGTCGGCTGACGAACGGTCTACGGCAGGCTCGTTACCCGCAATCGTGTCGCCCCTGCATGAATCCACAGCCCTTCGGCGAGCGCTGATAGCGGCCGGTGCACGCTCTGCCAGCCGTACACCGCTGATGCGATCAGTGCGAGGTCGGTCGTCGGATCGGACGTACAGGACAGCCGGAGGACCTGACCTCCCCGCGTGCGGATGACATAGCGGCCAGGCGCCTGAACGGCGGCGGCGAGGTGGGCCGCCGGATAGCCATCCAATGCTGCGCCCGTCCACGTCTCCGCTTCCGTCCCCGCGGCTCCTTGGCGGATCAGGACAGAGGCGCTTTCCCGCATCCGCAGATCAGCGTCATCTATGTCCACGACGAGATGGGCCGGCGAATGCGCCGCTGCGCGGACGGCAGGGAGCGAGGCGGGATAACGTGTCAGCCGAACCGTTGTCTCGCCCGCCTCGACGGCGGTGACGGTGAGTACGGCCGTCACCTTCTGCGTCTCGGGTTCGGGAGGAGGGACCGATATGGCGGTCGGTGGATCCTCAGGGGTGGCCATGTTCATGAGCCGGTACATCAGCTCGAGGAGCCGAGTCTGACTTTCCCCGGGCACAGCCAGCGCCCGCGAGGTGAGAGCGGTGTAGCGGCCGGGAGCGTGACCGGCGAGCGTATCGTCGATCTCTTCGCGAATTGAACGCCGAAGATCCAGCCGAGGGGCGGTCCGACCCAGCTCAGCGGTGGGACAGCTGGGATCCAAGTCCTCTTCGCCGAACGCTCCCAGCACGATGGGGCGGCCGAGTGCGGCACCGTAGAAGGTGACGGAACCGTGATCGCCAATGACGATGTCGGAGGCGACGAGTGCGGCACGCCATCCTTCCCGCGGAGGTACCAGCGCCAACCCGGCACGTTGCGCCTCGGCCAGCCAGGTACGGACCTGCCATGGCCCGTGGCCGTGCCAGATATTGGGGTGGAGAACGGCTACCACACGGTATTCATCCAGCGGCAATTCCGCCAGCAGCCGTGACGCCAGGTCAGGGTAACGCCCCAGGAGAGATTCCTGACCCCAGGTGGAGGTCATCAGCACAAGGCGCATGTCCACGCCCACTCCGAGGGCACGCCGGTACTCGGCCCGTCTACCTGCGCTCACCACGATGCGGTCGTAGCAGGGGTCCCCGGCTACGACCGCGACAGGCAACGCTTCCGGGCAGTTCCGTTGGAGTTGCTCGCGCTGTTCGTCATGCGACAGAACAAGGGCCGCCGGAATGACACGACCGTTGTGCATGAGCTGGTCGCGACCGAGACCGAACACGTACTTCTGTACTTCTGTACTTCTGTACTTCTGTACTTCTGTACTTCTGTACTTCTGTACTTCTGTACTTCTGTACTTCTGTACTTCTGTACTTCTGTACTTCTGTACTTCTGTACTTCTGTACTTCGAATATTTAGTATATCCCACTCCATGGGGAATTATAATGAGTGGTGCTGATATTTTGTGGAGTTCCCCGCCCAGGCTGGCGGTGAGCGCCAAATCAAAGGGAGTGTGAGTTGCCTGGGCCCATGGAATCGTCGGCGCTTCCATATCTCGGAGGAATTCGTCCACGCCGGAGTGGAATGTCGATGTCCCCGGACTGGTGAAGACCGTCTGGATGCGCCGATCGGTGCTCAACACGGGCAGGATGTCCAGCAGTCGGGTCAGGGCTGTCACGGTATGCACGACAACGAGAACGGTGCGACAGTCGGAGAAGGTCGTCCACCGGGCTGCGTCGAGGCCAACGGGTACCGGACGCCACCCCTGTTCATCCTGCACGAGCACACCCTATAGCGAGGAACCCGACAAAGGTGGCGAACGAGTCAGGTGTGCCCGCCATCGAGGACAAGCACGGGCGCTTGCTCGTGAAACAGGCACATCATTTGAGATCATTCAACGCGGAGTGCCTTTCCAGGGCGGACGGCACCCACCGAGAGAACACCTTCGAAGCGCGGCTGAACCTGAGGCGGTTGCATGGGCATGATGGTCGGGCCTGGCGGTAGCGGGGAAAGAAGAACGCGCGAAGCACGTAACGAGCTTTCCGGCCAGGTCGCCGGCAATGTGGTGCAGGCCCGTGACATCGGACAGGTGGCCTTCAGCACTCCGGCTCCGGTTCCGGTCCGGATCCCCAGACAACTGCCACCGGCGCCGCGCGGCTTCGTCAACCGGATCAGCGAGCTGGACACGTTGGACCGGCTTCTGGAGGAAATCGACGACGGGTCCATGCCCGTGGTGGCTGTGATCAGCGGTCTCGGCGGTGTGGGCAAGAGTGCGGTGAGCCGCCGCTGGGCACATCGCGTACGCGACCGCTTCGCCGACGGTCAGCTCTATGCGGATCTGGGGGCTCTGCGGCATCACGGCGGAGTGGAGGTGAGCGATGTGCTGGGCGGTTTCCTGCGCGCCTTGGGCGTCCACGAGGAGTGGATTCCCGCAGACCTACTTGAACGCGCCGCCCTATTCCGCTCCAAGACCGCCGACCTGAGGCTTCTCATCCTGCTCGATGACGTTGAGCACGCCGCCCAGGTAACACCGCTGCTTCCGGCGTCCGCAGCCGGCGCCGTCGTGGTGACCAGCCATCGCCGACTCGGTGAGCTGATTGTTACCGGGGCGACTCCGATTCCCGTCCAGCCACTCGGTGATGACGAAGGAGTGCGGCTGCTGGCCACCATGCTCGGTGAGGAGCGCGTCAACGCCGAGCCTGAGGCGGCGCGGCAGCTGGCGCGGTTGTGCGGAGGACTGCCCGTGGCCTTACGGGTGTGCGCCGCCCGATTGGTGCAGCGGCGGACCTGGCCCGTTAGCAGGCTCGTGGATGAACTGGCCGACGAGCATCGACGGCTGGAACGGTTAGCGGCAGGAGGAGCGACGATCGTGGAAGCGGTGTTCGCGGTGGCCTATCACGCGCTCCCACCCGAGGCCGGCCGGTTGTACCGGCTGCTGGGAGTGGTACCAGTGGTCGACTTCTCTGCCTCGCTCGCCGAAGTCGCGGCCGGAGTTGGAACCGAAGAGACGGAGCGCCTTTTGGAGATCCTCGTGGAGGTCAACCTTCTCGAGGAGACCGCGCAGGAACGGTACCGGTTTCACGACCTGGTCCGGTTGCACGCGGCCCGGGTCGCTGAGCGGCAGGAGCCCGTCGGCGAACGGGAGGCGATACTCCACCGGGTGGCGTTGTGGTACCTGGGCAGGACCATGGCCGCCGATCGAGCGATCATGGGGGACCGACTGCGTCTGGCCTCTCGTCCGCAACCGATCGGTCCCGAGACGGTGTTCGCCTCCCCAGGAGAGGCGCTGGACTGGTTGGAAAGCGAGCGGGTCAATACGGTGGCACTCTTGCGGCTAGCGGAGCAAGCTGGATGGGACGAGATCGTCTGGCAGACGGTCGAGGCGCTATGGGCGCTCTACCACAACCGCAAGCACTACGCCGACTGGATCGAGACCGGCAAACTCGGAGCCGTCTCCGCCCAGCGCTGCGGGGACCAGGCAGTCGAAGCGCGGATGCGCAACCAGATCGCGCGAGCGCTCATTGAACTCGGCGAACTCGACCGAGCAAGCGAAGAACTCCTCCTGGCCCGGCGCCTGGCCGAAGCCGTAGACAACCAGCGGATGCAAGCGGTGGTGCTGGAATCGCTCGGGCAGGCGGATCTGGCTGCTGACGCACCTGAGGCCGCGATCGAATGGTTCACCGCAGCCCTGACCCTCAACGAGGCGATGGGCAATCCCCGTGGCGTCGGACTGCAGACCTATCATCTCGGTCTGGCTTACCGCGAGGCGAACCGTCTCCACGACGCCGCCCAAGCCTTCGAACGGGCCAGGGCGGTGATGAGCGAAGTCGATGACGAACTCAGCCAAGCCAAGATCGGCATCGAGCTCGGTCTGGCCTACCGAAAACTGGGCAGGCTGGCGGAGGCGATGGAAACAATGGCGTGGGCGGCAGAAGTCATGCGGGCGCGCCGGATCCCCGTCAAGGAAGGCCGAGCGTGGGAGATTCTCTCCGATCTCGCTGCGGACATGGGCAACGACGAGGCTGCCCGGGATTACCTGCATCGCGCGATCGCAGCCTGCCTCGCCTCGGGGAACCCGACCAAAGCCGAGACTCTGAGCCGCCGCCTGTCCACCGAAAGCCCCTGACCTTCCCACACCCGGTATGGCACCAGCCGAAGCCCCTCCCGCACTCCCCGAGCCGGGGTGTTGCGACGACCGCTAGAAGGGAAGACTTTGTGTACAGGGGCTTTAAAGTGCCGGAGGAGTCACGCGGATGCGGCTTTCGGCGGCGCCCAGTCGCACCTGCAGTTCGGAGGGGAAGCCGCCCTCGCGGTGGCCCGCCGTCAGCCAGCCGTACAGTACCGATGGCAAGCACGTCACATCCACCCGGTCACCTGCCGCCTGAGGCACCCACGACAGCAGGGTGAGGACGAACTCCCGCCCATCACGCAGGACGACATATACCCGCTGGTCACCGATAACCGCCGAGGCCATCGCGCACCCTGGGTAACGGCGGACCGTCTCCCGTGCCCACCGCGGCGAGCCGTCACGACGCATGATGATGGCCGCGCTCTCCAGCAGCCGTCGGTCCAGATCTTCGGCGTCCACGACCAGGTGCGGATCACACAGGCCGTCATCGGATACCCGCTCCGCAGAGGCAGGGAACCGGCGCACCACCACGGTACGGTCCGCGCTGAGGACTCGGGCCTCGACTAGGAACGCGGTCACCTCCGGTACCTCTGCCCGTGGCTCAGCAAGCGGTTCGATCACCGCGGGGGTGGGCGGGCAGGGTAGGTTCATGATCTGGTAGGCGATCTTGCGTAGCGACTCACCTGCCCGGCCGATGTTGCCTAGTGTCCGGCCGGTCACCTCTGCATAAGCGCCGGGAATATGGGCGGTGACCACCTCCTTCACCTGGCCGAGCAGACTGCGGCGCCGGTCCAGGCGAGGCAGGAGCCGGCACAGCTCGGCCGTAGGGGAGGACGGATCCAGCTCCTGTATCTCCTGGCCCGAGGACGCCAGCAGGACCGGACGTCCCAGCGCCGTACCGTAGAAGGTGACCGACCCGTGGTCACCGATGATCACATCCGAGGCGATCAGCGCTGCCTGCCATCCCCGCTCCGGAGGAATCACCGTCAGTCCCGCGCTTCGTTCCCGTGCGAGCCACAGCCTCAGCTGCAGTTCACCATAGCGGGCCACGATGTTCGGATGCGTCACCAGCGCCACCCGGTACTCATCCAGCGGCAACTCGGCCAGCAATCGCGGCAATATGTCGCCGCCTGCTCCCAGCAGGGAATGCTCGCCCCAGGTCGAGCTGACCAGCACGAGCTTGCGGCCATCGGCCACGCCCAGCGCACGCCGGTAACGGTCTCGACGTGGCAGGTGCGCGACGATCCGGTCGAAACACAGATCCCCCGTCACCATGGCAGCAGGAAGAGCCTCGGGACAATATCGCGCCAAGCGTGCCAGCTGCTCCTGATGAGACAGGGCGATTACGGTAGGCACCACCCGGCCATCCCGGACCAGCTGACTCCTAGCAAGCCCCGATACCTCGGGCCCGTAGCCGTCTGCGGTACGCAGCAGGCGGTTGTGGCCGGCACCGTGCGGCATTAACAGCAACGGGGCGCCGAGGTGGTGCAGCTCACCGTTGGCACTGGCCGACAGCGCGAGATCGAACCGCATCGTCATGGCCTCCGCCCACGACACGGTCTTGGCTCCGACCATCTGCAGATAGTCATCCAGCCCGTCGCTGAAAGCCGACCCCTCCACGGAAGTGAACAACGTCCGTACGCGCAGGTCCGATCCGAACAAAGGCAGAACGTCCAACAGGCGTCCCACAGAGGTCGCGTTTCGAGCCACGGCCAGGACGGTCCGGCCGCTGTGGACAGTACTCCACCGATCTGCTTGAAAACGTTGCGGTACTCCCGACTGGTCTTCGCCGCTCAAGACCCTCCGACCAGCTCATCCGAGCTATCAGGCTGTTACCGTTTTGGTGAAATCCGCACCATATCGCTTGACCAGTGTGCCTCCCAAGATGGAGTCATCGGTGATGACGCCGTTGCGTCTGCTGTAGAAGGCGAGGGCCTGCGGCGCGAGGACCGGCAGGCGCAGCACTCCGTCTGGAGCCAGCAGTTCGTGGGTCCTGGTCAGGAAGGCCAGGAGTCGTTCGTCGGTGACGAACATGTTGACCGAGGTGTTCCCCAGGGTGATCGTGGCGTACGGCACGCGGAGTCCGGCAGAGCGGTCGAACAGGTCGGCGTACAAGGCCGTGACGTCGACACCGGCGGCAAGCGTGGCCCGGAGCCGGGCGACGACGGCGTGGGAGCCGTCGATGGCGGTGACCTCAAGCCCTTCGCGGGTCAGGGCCAACGCGACCCGGCCCCGTGCGCAGCCGACGTCGAGCACCCGGCCGCCCTGCCTTTTCGCGACCCCGGTGAAGGTGGGCAGGTCCCACGTCTTGGTCGTGGCGCGCTGGTGGAAGTAGGACTCGAAGGGGTCCTCATACAGGATGGTGAGCCGGAGTCCCGCAAGGCGGTCGATCAGCCTGCGGAAGGGCGGCAGGCAGACGGCCCGCACGTCGTCGGCCATCGTGGCTCCAGAACGGCGTCGCGGCGAGATCGGGTGACCAGCGCGAATCCGGCCGTCAGCAGGGCGAGCCCGCTGCCCCTTCCCCCAGGCCCAGGCGGATCCGGGCCCGGTTCACCCCGCAGGCCGCTGCACTGATGTTCGGGCTGCAGAGGCTCAACGACAAGGGTTACCAGTAGGGCCAGATGCCTGAGTATGCCTGCCGGTTCATCAGGCACGGCTGGTAGCCATTTCTGAGAAGAGTTCCGATGGTGTATGAGCATCTGGACAACGCCCCCTGCAACGTCGTGTTCAAGGCGATCGCTAACAGCGGCGTCCTGTCCTCGGACAACGGCGTCATGGGCGACAATCACGACGAGGCAGGCGAGCCGGTGGAGGTCTGCACGCTCCGCCCGGACCAGGCCGCCGAAGCAGTCGTTGAGGTCCTGCGCCGCATCGGCTACTTCGTCGAGGACAAGAGGAAACGGCGATGACACGCCGCGATCCGACCTCGCTGACCGGGTGGATCACCTGGCCCACGCACCTGACCGCTCTTGGGTTCTAATGATCCCCGCAACACCCTGAAGTCAGGGAGCTGCGGGGATCATGGGTTTTGAGGTGCTGAAGGCGAGGTTCTTCGAGGCACTGGACCGGGAGGACGGCAGCGTCACCGCTGCTGCTCTTGCAGCCGGGGTGAACCGCAATACGGCGTTCGGGTGGGCCCGTCGGGCCGGTGTACGTGGTCGTGGCAAGCCCGGCGCGTCCGGACATCCGGGCCGGGCGGAGTACGAGCGGCTGCGTGCGGCCGGAGTCCGACGCCGCGATGCCGCCGCGCAGGTCGGCGTCCACGAGCGCACCGCCCAGGACTGGGACCAGGGCATCCGGCAGATCGGCCATTCGCGACTGCACGCTGATGGCCGCCTGATCGACTATAAGACCGGTGTGATCACCATCAGCGCCAGTGCAACCAAGCCGTCCCTCGCGGCGGTCGACGCGCGGCTGCACCCTCGGTTCCTGAACGTGACCGAGCGGGAGACGATCGCTGACATGCACCGGGCCGGCGACTCGCTGCGGGCTATCGGACGAGCTCTGGGCCGACCGGCGTCCACGATCAAGCGGGAGATCGACGCTCGGGCGGTCGACGGCGTCTACCAGCCGCACCGGGCCCAGAGGGCCTGGGCCGAGAGCCGGCTGCGGCCCAAGGCCTCGAAGCTCACCGCAGACGGTCCGCTGCGTCGATACGTTGAGGACAAGCTGCGCGAACGCTGGTCCCCAGAGCAGATCTGTCACGCTGTGGTCATCGAGTTCCCCGGCAACGAGAGCATGCGGGTGAGTCCGGAGACGATCTACCAGGCGATCTATGTCCAGGCCCGTGGCGGACTGCGCCGCCAGGTCGCTGACGCGTTGCGCACCGGGCGCACCCGCCGCAAGCCGCGCAAGACTCCTCAGCAGCGCACTCGCCGCTTCGTCGACGAGATGGTGATGATCTCCGAGCGGCCACCGGAGGTCGAGGACCGGGCGGTTCCGGGCCACTGGGAAGGCGATCTGATCGTCGGTCCCCGAAGCGAGAGTGCGATCGTGACCCTGGTCGAGCGCTCCACCCGCTACGTCCTGCTCGGACATCTGCCCGGCGGACACACCGCCGAGGAGGTCCGCGACGTGCTGGTGCCTCTGATCCAGACCCTGCCCGAGCACCTGCGCGGCTCGCTGACCTGGGACCAGGGTTGCGAGATGGCCGCGCACAAGCAGTTCACCGTGGCCACAGGCGTGCCGGTCTACTTCTGCGACCCCCACTCGCCCTGGCAGCGTGGATCGAACGAGAACGTCAACGGCTTACTGCGCCAGTACTTCCCCAAAGGCACCGACCTGTCCGTGCACAGCCCCGCAGATCTCGAACACGTCGCCCAACAACTCAACGGCCGACCACGCAAAACGCTCGGCTGGGGAACCCCAGCCGAGCGCCTGCGTGATCTACTGACAGCCACGTAAGTGGCAGGTGTTGCGAGGATCCCTAGAATCCGCCACTGCCGTGAAGGGGGCATGGTCGTCTACTTGGTGCCGCCAAAAGGGCCGGAGTGCCCGACTTGTGCGTGGCGTGCATACACGCACATGTGGATGGATCTCCCCGGACGCTCCAGCCGCCGCCTACCCCGACATCTGGCCGGACCGCAGCGACGACTTGGTGGCGCTGCTGGCCGCGATGTGCCTGGGCGGGTCCGGCGGCTGCTGGATCGCCCCTGAGTACAACGCCTAGGAACGCGGCTACGAGGACCTGACGGACAAGGACAAGCACCTGTTCGACATGGTGGCCGAGCTGTAGGGCCGCCAGCCGTCCCTGGTGACGTTGATCGATACGTGACTAGCCTGCGGGCGTGAGCCGTACGGTAGGGGGTCGGCCCACATAACCCCAAAACCCACATTCGCCAGGTGCTGCCGCTGGTCGGGAGCCTGATGGGCGGCACACGACGGGCGCGGGTTGATGTACCGGATAAGGGACCGTTATCCGGTACATGGCGGCAACCGGGACGGTGCCGACCTGAGGTTTCACCGAGAGGGCCGCCATGTGGCCCGGGCACGTTATCCGATACCTCGACGGCCCAACAAGATCCAATGTGGGTTTTGGCTTTATCTGGGTCGGACCCCGACGGTACGGCTCACGCCCGTCTTTCCGTGAGGGGGACAAGCGTCGGAACACTGGGTATGGTGCCGGTATGACCGCGAAGTTCTCCATCAGCATTCCTGACGACATGTACGAGGACGTCAAGAAACTAGCCACCCAGCAGGGCACGACTGTCTCCGGCTGGTTCGCCGACCTCGCCCAGCAAAAGCTCGATGCCGACCGGCGCTCCCGCGCTCTTCTCGCAGAGAAGATCGAGCAGGACCGGGCGGTCGACCCTGAGGGCCACGCCCAGATGGCCGATGAGCTGCGCCAGCGCATGCGCTCGGCTCAGGCGGCTGCCCGACGCAAGGCCGCTGATGTCCGCGCCATGGGCATCGTCGCGTGATCGGCGGATACGTCGCCGACCTCACCGCCATCTTGCGCATCCTCGCTGACGATCAGAAGGACGGCCGGATCCGGGTAGCGCTGGAAACTATCGCCGAAGATGGGCATACGCTGCTGCTGCCCGTAGCCGGCTTGGTTCGGGCGGGCATCATCGCCGAGCCGCACCCCGAGCAGCTCATGTGGCTCTACGGATTCCGCGCCACGCAGGTAGCCGACCTGACCAACCAGGAAAGCTTTCGCATCATGTCCCAGGCCCGGTTCGCTCCGCGGCCCGGCGAGGTAACCGAGCACGACGCCCAAACGGCCTATCTGGCGATGATGCGCGGCTGGCCTGTGCTCACAGCCGACCCGGCCCGCTGGATCGGCTACGACCACTTAGAGCTCGTCCAGGTCTAAGGAACACCACGGGCGCCATCCGAGAGCTCGCCCCACAGATGGGACCGTTTTCTGTAGAAGTCCGTTGCGAGTCGTTCTACTTGACCGCTCTTGGTCAGGCGCTGCGCGTGGCTTCCCGTAGCGAGTGGGTGCCCCCTCGGGCGCTCTAGTCCGCAGCCGCCACAAGGTTCCGTTGATGACCTCGCGGTGATCGCGCCAGGGGGGCGAACCAGCGCTACGGGGGTGATCTGCCTTGTGACAGCTTCGGCAATTCAGAGCCGGGAGGGGAGTCTGCCCTGACAGCACATGGTGCGGGCTATCGCGGGGTAACGGTGCAGTTAGGGAGGGATGCCGCAGGCTTGGCTCAGAGGGCGAGGAGATGAACGGCAATGAGCGCGGTGCAGCCGCCTGCCGGCGGCAGAGCTGGTGCCAGCCGGGCACGGGAGTCACCGCAGCCGATCGCTGAACTGATCAAACAGGCCTTCGAGCAGATTTCTGTGCCAGTGCGCTAGGAGGCATGGCTGGCGCTGGCCGAGGTGAAGGACAAAGAGGCCGGCCCGACCCCGGAGCGGGGATGCTGGGTACGGCCGGTCTGGTCGCGCTCTACGGGCCAGTGGCCCCGGTGGCTGCGGTGATCGCCGTCTTGGCGTTGGTCGTGTCGGGTGTGGGCGGCCGCGCCGATCGCCGGTGTGGTGCTGCTGGCGGCCGCGGCGGTGCTGGACCCGACGGTCCGCAGACAACTCACCCACGGGCTGCCGTCGGGTGACAGCGCCACGCAAGTCGTGATCGAGATCAGGAAAAGAGAACGATGATGACCACCAGCGGACCATCTCACGGCGCGTTTGGCTCGACCAAGGCGGGGCCGCCTCAGGGTAGTGAGCAGGCCGGCTCCGCCGAGCAGTTGCGGGCCGATATCGCTCAGACGCGCGAGCATCTGGGGGAGACCGTGGAGGCGCTGGCCGCCAAGGCCGACATTAAAGCCCGCGCCAAAGCCCGCGCTAAGGGCAAGACCGAGCAGGTCAAGGCGCACCTCACCGCCCGGGCGCACCACACCGGTGATCATGTGCGAACCATGGCCACCGAGTTCACCACCAAGGCTCGGCAGATCGCCGCGAAGGACACCATGCCAGCGGTGCGTCGCGGTGCCGCGGCCGCGACGGTGCTCGGCGGTGCCGTCGCCGTGACGGCGTGGCTACGTCGCCGCAACGCCCCCCCGGCAGACCACCTGGCAGCGCGCGGTGCAGGCCGCTCGGCACAGCGGAGCGCAGGTGCACCATGCCGCCACGTCATCGGCGGCCACGCCCGGGGCGCGCGGCGCAACAACCGCCGCGATCGCCTTGTTCATGCTCATCTGGCTGCGCCGCCGCCCGCGCCACCGGCGGGCCGGGGTGGGGTGAGGCGCGATGGCCCTGCTCTACAAGCCGCTGTCCCTGCTGTTTGGCGCGCTGGGCGCTCTGATCGCCAGTGTGCTGTTCAAGCAGGTGTGGAAGGTCTTTGCGGGCGAGGACGATGCCCCTGACGTCGACGGTCAGGATCACACCTGGCGGCAGGTGGTCGTGGCCGCCATGGCGCAGGGAGCCACCTTCGGCCTGGTGAAGGCGGCCGTTCGACGCGCCGGCGCGCACGGCGCTCGCAAGACGACCGGGCGCTGGCCGGGCGACGACCGGCGCAAAACCCTCGAAAGCCCGCGGTCGTGAGTAAACACGCCGACGCCGCCGACCGGCCAAGGGGGTCGGCCGGCGGTGACACCCCGGACAAGCCGACCGAGCTGCCGAAGAGGTCGTGGTGGGACGTGCTCAAACGCACCGCCAAGGAGTTCCAGGAGGACAATCTCACCGACTGGGCCGCCGCGCTCACCTACTACGCGGTGCTGTCGATCTTCCCTGCGCTGCTGGCCGTGATCTCCGTCCTCGGGCTCTTCGGCCAGTCGGCCACCCAGTCGCTCATCGACAACCTGGGCGCCGTGGCCCCCGGCCCGGCTCGGCAGACCCTCAACAGCGTGCTACAGGCCCTGCAGAGCAGCCAGCGGGCGGCCGGAATCGCCGCGATCATGGGTATCGCCATCGCGCTGTGGTCCGCCTCGGGCTACGTGGGGGCGTTCATGCGAGCCGCCAACGTCATGTACGAGATGCCCGAGGGCCGGCCCGTCTGGAAGACGCTGCCGCTGCGCCTGGCCATCACCGCCGTCCTGGTGATCCTGATGGCGATCGGCTCGGTCTCCGTCGTCTTCACCGGCGGGCTCGCCGAACAGGCCGGAAAGGTCCTCGGGATCGGCGAGACCGGACTCACCATCTGGGGCATCGTCAAGTGGCCGATCCTGGTGATCATCGTGGCGCTGGTCCTGGCCCTGCTGTACTGGGCCGCGCCCAACGTCGAGCACCCCGGATTCCGCTGGATCACCCCCGGCAGCATGCTCGCCGTCGTGCTGTGGATCGTCGCGTCCGCCGCGTTCGGGTTCTACGTCGCCAACTTCGGCTCCTACAGCAAGACCTACGCCGCCCTCGCCGGCGTCATCGTCTTCCTGATCTGGCTGTGGATCACCAACATCGCCGTGCTGCTCGGGGTCGAGTTCGACGCCGAACTCGCCCGCGAGCGCGCCATCGAGGCGGGCCGGCCGGCCGACGAGGAGCCTTACGTCGAGCCCCGCGACACCCGCAATTTCGACAAGGACGAGTCCGCCTGAGGGCCGCCGATGGCCACCGGCGATCTCGGCTGGGTGCCGCCGGCACTCAGCCGACCGGTGAGGGCGGCGTTACCCCGCGCTCCATGCCTCACGTCCGTGACGCATTCGAGGAAGTCTCGATCGGATTACCGCAAGGGGAATGGCGGCGGACCGCTGGGGCAGGGGTTCGGCGGAAACGATCGAGGAAAGGAGCCCTGCCATGGCAGCGCGCTACGTTCTGAAGAAGACCTCCGCAGGATTTCGCTTCAATCTGGTCGCCGGCAATGGTGAGATCATCGCCACCAGCGAGTCCTACACGACCAAGGCCAGCGCGTTGAAGGGCATCGACGCGGTCCGCGCGAACGCCGCCTCCCCGGTGGACGATCAGACCAGCGCCTGACAGAGCCCACCGTCTGCCGGCGGTCGGCGTTGTCCGCCGCCGGCAAGCGGGCAGGCCGGCCGTGGCCGGTGGCGGGCGGTCATCGGAGGCGACAACAGCAGGGAGCACCATCATGACCGATCTGCTGCGCCTGCCGACACCCCCCAACGACGGTATGCGGCGGCGGCTGCGGCCCGTCGACGAGCCTGATGTGCACACCGCCGTGCAGATCAGGCGCTGGCTGGATGGCTACCTCGCCGATGGTCCTCCCCACCACGCTGGTGGACCTGTCCGGGCTGACCTTCATCGGCTCTGCCGGTCTGGCCGCGCTGCTGACGATCGGTCACCGGCTGGCCGCCAAGGGGGCGATCGCCTTGGACGCCGCCCGGTGCCGCGACCGGCACGGCTGTTGCCCATCACCGGTCTGGCCGGCTGTCGATCTTCGACCCTGTGGACGCAGCGCTGCGGTCACTGATCACCCCGCGCGCTTCCTGACGATCGGCAGGCGTCCTGCCCGGCCGGCCGCCGCTATGTGCCTCTGGAACCACCTTTCCGCCACGGCGCTCGGCAGTCGTCTGCGCTAGCGGCCCTCTCACCAGACCGATGAACAGCCAGGCGGATTCGGTGGCGTCTTTGGCGGCGATGCCGTCCCGGCGCAGCGCCGCAAATGCCTTACTGGCATAGCCGTCGGTGTGTCCTTGTGCGGCGGGGGTGGTGCCGGGGTGAGACCCCGGTTACGTTCATCCAGAAGAGGCGATTTCGTGTCATGAGCCCTCCCGATGCGCCGCAGACACCCGCGAGTGCGCTGGATACCGCTCTGAACGCGCTGGAGCGCCCCTACACCGAAGCTCTTACCGCGATCGCAGCGGCTCCGGATGGGCAGGCCGCTTTCGCGGGCGCCGCCCGGGTCGGTGAGGTGCTGCACGAGCTGAGTTGAGACGCCGCCGGGCTGGGTGCCGCGATCGTCATGGACGTCCGAACGCGATTGATCCGCTCGGCGGTGCACCGGTAGCACGAACTCCCATCCGGTTGCCCCACACTCCGGCGCGTAGAGCTAAGCCCGACGGATCGCCCAGGGCGTGCTTCGTTGCTCCCCCGCCCGCCTGCGTTCGCCTGCTCCATTACTGCCCACTCCTTTGTGAGGGGCGGCGCGAGCCCAGCGGCAGTGTCCCTACCGGCGAGCCTTTTCCATGAATAGGAAGAGATTAGGCCAATCATGTTTTTTCTTCACATAAAGCGGCAACAGGCATGAATCAGACAAAATCTCCAAAGAAGGGGGAAGGCCATGATTACCCAGGAGCAGATCCCGATGGTGATCGATCAGCCGGTCTACGACACCCACGGGGACAAAGTCGGCAAGATCAAGCACGTCTACCTCGACGACGCCAGTGGCCAGCCCGAGTGGCTGTGCGTGCAGACCGGGCTGTTCGGCACCAAGGAGACCTTCGTCCCGATCCAGGGGGCCGACGTGGTGGCCGATCATGTAGAGGTCGCCTTCGACAAGGACCGCATCAAGGACGCCCCCACCATCGACGTCGAGGCTGGCGGCCACATGTCGGCACAGGAGGAGCAGGAGCTGTACCGCTACTACAACATCGACTGGGAGGCTTCCTGGCAGCAGGCCAACCAGCCCGATCAGGGCGGCTGGGCCCATACCGGCGGCCAGCGAGAACGCGAGCGCATGGACCGCATCAGCGAGCAGCCCGACGGCGAGTCCATGGATCGCACCGGCGACGATGCGATGACCCGCTCGGAAGAGCAGTTGAAGGTCGGCACCGAGACCCGTGAGAGCGGCCGGGCACGGCTGCGCAAGTACGTGGTCACCGAGGAAGAGCAAGTCACCGTACCCGTCAGCCACGAAGAGGTGCGTCTCGAACGCGAGCCGATTACCGACGCCAACCGCGAGGCCGCACTCGGCGGCCCGGACATCACCGAGGCTGAACACGAGGTCATCCTGCACGAACAACGGCCGGTGGTGGAGACAGAGACCATCCCGGTGGAGCAGGTCCGGATGACCAAGGAGCAGGTCACCGACGAGGAGACCGTCTCCGAGCAGGTTCGCAAGGAGCGCATCGAAGCCGAAGGGGACACCGGCGAGTCCGGCCGTACCTCCTGAGGGTTTTCCCCCTTGCACATGTCTGGCTGCCTCAAAGCCTGACCGGCACCGGGGCAGCAGGACATGCTTCCCCTCCCGCACCGCGGACTGGATCGAATCGGCCGTCGACACCGATGACATCACCATCGACGAAGGCTTGAGACGGCTACGGCGAGGCAGCGGATAGCCATGGCAGGCTCACTGCCTCCGAACATCAGCGGTGAGCGGGTGCGGGTGGCCAGCACGAAGGCCCGTCCCGCGGGGCTGAGTATCCCGCGGCTGGTGGCGGCGTCGGATGGGTGGCTGAGCGGCGGCGGATCGCAGCGGGCATGCGGGCCAGACCCGCGCAGTCCGGGTCCGCGCGCCGAAGGCGGCCAGCCAGTACGCGAAAGAGGGTATGGCCACTTCAGCGGTGAACGGCGTCGAGGGAGGAAGCCGGCGCGGCGGTTTGCGATCACTGCGGACAGTCCGCCGCGTCGGCGTGGGAATCGGGATGGGCAGTCGGAGGGACGGGAGTCAAGGGGGGTGAGGATCAGGCTGGTCCGGTTACAGCAGCCTGATTACCTGCACTTCGCCGCTGTCGCCATCGCGTAGCAGGAGCTCCTTGCCGGCGCTGAGTTGCTCGTCGATGTAGTCGTACAGGGCCAGGGCGCGGTTGACGATGTCTGTCTTGGACAGGCCGGTGCGGTCCAAAGAGCGCTGGAGCGCCTCTGAGGACTTCGGGATGAGCGCAGTGGTGATCCGTTCGGCAACGGCCTGCCGAGGCGACACGCCTTCACCGGTGATGGAGGTCATTTGTCGGACTCCCTTGCAGGTCTTTTCACATGGACTGGCGCTAGAGAGAAGGTTGAACGGTCGAGGGCGGCGGAAGCGAGGGGCGGAGGGGTTGGAGTGGGCTGGGGTGGGCCGTGGCCGTCTTCTTACCGTGACACATCAGCGCACAAGTTCGCCAGTCTATAGGCATACTGTTTGCAGATTACTTCAGCTAACTATATGCGAAGTTGCTGTGTATTTGCCATCTCACAGGCAGTGATTTCCTGCGTCATGGTCTATAGTCGGTGCCGGATCGTGGTGGTCCGAACGCGCGTTCCGCGACCGATCACCCCGATGGTCCCCGAGGAGAACGACCCCATGGAGCAGAAAGCGGTTCCACCTGCACCGCGCGCGGTGCAGCGTCAACATCCAGCAGCACCACGAGGAGAACCCCCTCGATGTCCACAGAACCATCCGTGAGTCCTCCGCCCGCCAGCTCTGCGGAGCCGGCCGAGGAGCCCTCAGCATCGGCCCGGCTGACCATCAGCGCGGTACCGTTCAAGGGGGAGTTGCAGGCCCAGGTACCTGCCCATGAAGCCAACAGCATGATCAACATGGTTGGGTGTGTCATCATCGTCGTCACGCTGACGATTGGCGTACCGATGGTCGTTCTCTACCTGGGGCCCACAGCGGGACTGAACCCGACCGCCATCGCCGTCCTTATCGCCGCCGATCTTCTTATCGCAGCAGTGTGGCTTCTGCGATGCCACACCATCAGACGCACCTCAGCCCGGCGTCCTTCCGGCCGCTCGCGCAAGCACGGAGCTGCCTGATTCTGATGGCGGCGACGCCCCCTTCCAGCGTCGCCGCCACCGCACCTCCTCAAACCACCGCTGCATGAAGATCACGAATGGGTGAAACCGTCAGCGTCGGGCGAGCGCACAGAGCTGGAATGACTTCCCGGGCTTTCCCTCTCCGGTGTCCTGGTTGCGGTGCAGCACCTTGTCTCAGAGCGATACTGCCATCTTGGCAAGGTCGGCTCATACACCACTTCGCTGGAGGTGACCCTGCTGGCTGAAACCGAGCAGACCAGGGATCTCGTCACGGTTGTCCCGACGCTGTTTCACCTGCCGTGGTCGGGAATCGTGCAGGCTGATCTGACGGCGGACTGACAGCTCGGCAGATGATTTAAGGAACTGCTCCAGCGTGGGTACGAAGTTCCCGTTGGACAAATCGTGCGGATACAGCGGCGACAACACCTCGGTGACTTGGGGGCCCTGGACGCACGGTAGCGGGATCGCCGAGAAGAACCGCTGCCGCCCGCCGGTTTCCAGGGTGGTGCCGCTTGTTGCCCGAGACGCAGTCATCTCGAGCGTGCCGGCCGCGGTGAGAATCTCCCGCAGTTGGGCCGAGTCGTTACCTAGGATCACGATGGCCGTGCTCATCGCGTTTCTCGGCGAACTGGCGAAGTCGGCGTCGACTTCGGCTTTGAGTGCTTGGGTGAGCATCCGGCGGGCGCCTTCACAGACGAGCGCATCGAGTATGGAGGAGCAAACCGGGTGCCTGCCGTACGGCAGGGTCGGGGACGACGGTGAGCATCGGGTGTGCCTTCCCCGCCGAGGTTGGCGCGTCGGCCATGCCGGGGAGCCTCAAACAATCACCGGGAAGCTCCGCCCCTTCTTCCCGCTGATCCGCAAGTCTCAAGCATGGCTCAACGGTTTGCGGCGGGAGAGGTCTCGGCCTCTCGGCATACCTTCACACCGGCACTGCCATAGGCTTCTCAATCTGCCGACCATGGGGCGTATAGCCATAATGGTGGGCTGAAATTGCGAGCACAGCGCTGAGCGGAACGAGGACAGGCATGGACGACACGACAGTCAGCGGTTCGCGCCCAATCGGGCGTGGCAAAGCTGCGCGTGGCGCCGACACAGTGGAGGAGCTAGAACTTCACCAATTGCTGGCCGGACTGACCGCGGTTCGGGACGGGGACTTCGGCACCCGTCTGCCCGATGACGCGGCCGGGTTGCTCGGCGAGATCGCGCTGGTTTTCAACGGCATGGTGGACCAACTGTCGCTGTTCACCTCCGAGGTGACGCGCGTGGCCCGGGAGGTGGGCACCGACGGGCGGCTGGGCGGCCAGGCCGACGTTCCCGGAGTATCGGGCACCTGGAAGGATCTCACCGAGTCGGTCAATGCCATGGCCGGCAATCTCACCGACCAGGTGCGCAGCATCGCCGAAGTCACCACGGCGGTGGCCAAGGGCGACCTGTCGCAGAAGATCACCGTGGACGCCCGGGGTGAGATCCTGGAGTTGAAGAACACCGTCAACACGATGGTCGATCAGCTGTCGTCCTTCGCCGACGAGGTCACCCGGGTGGCCCGTGAGGTGGGCACCGAAGGCCAATTGGGCGGTCAGGCCGACGTCAAGGGCGTGGCCGGCACCTGGCGCGACCTCACCGACTCGGTGAACTACATGGCGGGCAACCTCACCGCTCAGGTGCGCAACATCTCCCAGGTGGCCACGGCGGTGGCCAAGGGCGACCTGTCGCAGAAGATCACGGTGGACGCCCGGGGTGAGATCCTGGAGTTGAAGAACACTCTGAACACGATGGTCGATCAGCTGTCGTCCTTCGCCGACGAGGTCACCCGGGTGGCCCGTGAGGTGGGCACCGACGGCCGGTTGGGCGGTCAGGCCGACGTCAAGGGCGTCTCCGGCACCTGGAAGGCGCTGACGGAGTCGGTGAACGTGATGGCCGACAACCTCACGGCCCAGGTGCGCAGCATCGCCCAGGTCACCACGGCGGTGGCCAAGGGCGACCTGTCGCAGAAGATCAGGGTGGACGCGCGCGGCGAGATCATGGAGTTGAAGGAGACCATCAACACGATGGTCGATCAGCTGTCGGCCTTCGCCGATGAGGTCACCCGGGTGGCCCGCGAGGTGGGCACCGAGGGCCAACTGGGCGGCCAGGCCACCGTGCGCGGGGTGTCCGGCACGTGGAAGGACCTCACCGACAACGTCAACTTCATGGCTTTCAATCTCACCGGCCAGGTGCGTTCCATCGCTCAGGTGGCCACGGCGGTCGCCCGCGGCGACCTGTCGCAGAAGATCACCGTCGAGGCCAAGGGCGAGGTCGCCGCGCTCGCGCAGACCATCAACACCATGGTCGACACGTTGAGCGCCTTCGCCGACGAGGTCACCCGGGTGGCCCGCGAGGTGGGCACCGAGGGTGAGCTGGGCGGTCAGGCACGCGTGCCCAACGTGGCCGGCACGTGGAAGGACCTCACCGACAACGTCAACTCGATGGCCAACAACCTCACCAACCAGGTCCGCAACATCGCTCAGGTCACCACGGCGGTCGCCCAGGGCGACCTGACCAAGAAGATCGACGTGGACGCCCGGGGCGAGATCCTGGAGCTGAAGACCACGATCAACACGATGGTCGATCAGCTGTCCTCCTTCGCGGCCGAGGTCACCCGTGTCGCCCGGGAGGTCGGCAGTGAGGGGCGGCTGGGCGGCCAGGCCGAGGTCGAAGGGGTCTCCGGCACCTGGAAGCGGCTGACGGAGAACGTCAACGAGCTGGCCGGCAACCTGACGCGTCAGGTGCGCGCGATCGCCGAGGTGACCAGTGCCGTGACCTCCGGCGACCTCACCCGGTCGATCACCGTCGACGCCTCCGGCGAGGTGGCCGAGCTCAAGGACAACATCAACTCCATGGTGAAGTCCCTGCGCGAGACCACCCTGGCCAACCAGGAGCAGGACTGGCTCAAGTCCAACCTGGCCCGCATCTCCGGTCTCATGCAGGGACACCGCGATCTCGCCGTCGTGGCCGAACTGGTGATGAACGAGCTGGCCCCGCTGGTGGCCGCCCAGTACGGCGCGTTCTTCCTGGCCGAAGAAACCACAGAGGGCACGCAACTACGTCTTATCAGCTCCTATGGCTACTTCGATGCGGTTGAGCGTCACACCCGCTTCCGGCTCGGTCAATCCCTGGTCGGCCAGGCCGCTCGCAGCCGCCGTACTGTCGCTGTGGACGACGTCCCGGCCGGCTACATCACGATTTCCTCCGGACTCGGCCAGACGATGCCCGCCTGCCTGGTCGTGTTGCCCATCGTGGTCGAAGAGCAGGTACTCGGCGTCATCGAGCTGGCTTCGGTGCATGCCTTCACCCCGGTTCACCGTGCCTTCCTCGACCAGCTCATGGAGACCATCGGTGTCAACGTCAACAACATCGTCGCCAACGCCCGCACCGACGAGTTGCTGGGGGAGTCTCAACGGCTTGCGACCGAGTTGCAGGCCCGCTCCGAAGAGCTGCAAAACCAGCAGGAGGAACTGCAGCGCTCCAACGCCGAACTAGAAGAAAAGGCCGAACTGCTCGCCAGCCAAAACCACGACATCGAAACCAAGAACCTGGAGATCGAACAAGCGCGGCAGGAACTGGAAACGCGCGCCCAGCAGCTATCACTGGCATCGAAGTACAAATCAGAGTTCCTGGCCAACATGAGCCACGAGTTGCGCACCCCGCTCAACAGCCTGCTCATCCTTGCTCAGCTCCTGGCTCAAAACCACACCCGTAATCTCACTCCTAAACAAGTCGAATACGCCAGCATCATCCATTCGGCCGGCTCCGACCTGCTGCAGCTGATCAACGACATCCTGGATCTGTCCAAAGTCGAGGCCGGCAAAATGGACATCGCTCCCGAGCGGGTTCCACTGCGCCAGCTCCTGGACGACGTTGAGGCCACCTTCCGCCCCATGACCACGCAAAAGAGTCTGGACTTCATGGTCACCACGGCTGCCGGGGTGCCGGTGGACGTCTTGACCGACGACTCCCGGCTGCGTCAGGTGTTGCGCAACCTGCTGTCGAACGCGGTGAAATTCACCGAGGCCGGCAGCGTCGAATTGCGCATCGAGCCCGTCTCCTCGGCCGAGGTTCCCGCCTCGGTCCGCCCGTACGGCTCAGCCATCGCCTTCCGCGTCAAGGACACCGGCATCGGCATCGCCGAGCAACAGCTAGAGGTCATCTTCGGTGCCTTCCAGCAGGCCGATGGCACCACCAGCCGCAAGTACGGCGGCACCGGCCTTGGATTGTCGATCAGCCGGGAGATCGCCCAGCTGCTCGGCGGTGCCATCACCGCCCACAGCGCCCCGGGCCAGGGCAGCGTGTTCACCCTCTATCTGCCCGTGGCGCGCCCCGATTTCGAGGAGGCGGCTTCCGACGCCTTGGCCCCCGGCAGCTCGACGCACACGGAGCCGGTACCCGCTCTGCCCTCACCACCTCAAAAGCGGCGGCTGCTGGTAGTTGAAGAACGCGATCGTGGACTGTTGTCCCTGGTAGCCGAAAGCGCCGCGACCGACTTGGCCAACAATCACGACCTGGGTAAGGTACGCGGTCCTGTCGAGGTCGTCACCGCCCTCGGCGCGCAGGAGGCGGCGGCCGCCCTCGCCGCGCAGACCTACCACTGCATCGTCTTGGAGCTCGACATGTCCAACGGTGCGGCGTTGCGCTTCCTGCAAGACATGGACGGCGATTCCGCACTGCACGGTGTCCCCGTCCTGGCCTACAACAACTGGCGCCTGAACCTACGACAGGAAGAACTCCTGCAGTCGCGCGCCGCTACCCAGCCGTTGGAGCTGTTGTCGAGTCTGGATGAGCTGCGCGAACGGATCGCGTTGCACCTTTCGGCTGACGAACCGGGAGACGTCCTGCCCCTAGTCCGGCTTGAGGAGGTGGGACAGCCGACCCCGCAGGTCGATGACACGCTGGCGGGACGCACCGTGCTGGTCGTCGACGACGACAGCCGCAACCTCTACGCCCTGACCGGCATCTTGGAGATTCACGGCCTTCAGGTCCTGCACGCCGAAAACGGCCGCAAGGGCATCGAAGCCCTGATCGCCCATCCAGAGATCGACCTGATCTTGATGGATGTGATGATGCCGGAGATGGACGGCTACGCCGCCACTACCGCGATCCGGGCGATGCCCCGGCACGCGGAACTGCCCATCATCGCGGTGACGGCCAAGGCGATGCCCGGTGACCAGGAGAAAAGCCTCGCTTCTGGCGCCAGTGACCACGTGACCAAGCCGGTCGACGCCAACGATCTGATCGCGCGGATCCAGCGTTGGCTGACCCGATAGGTCACACCCCGGGCATTTGCGTCAGAACCACCAAGGGAGCAGCACGTGCATGACCCTCAGCAGTCGCCCGATACCGGTATCGGCCCTGGGCGGCTGGCTGCCACCGTGGAACGACTGCGCCTGGAGGTGCGCCAAGCCCACGCCGCCGCCGACGGCCGCGCCCTCATTGGGCTGGCCAAAGGAATCTTGGTGGAGCGGCTGCGATGCACTCCGGCTCAAGCCGCCCGGCAGCTCACCGCACTCGCCGAACAAGCTGGGTTGTCGCAGTTGGAACTGGCCGCTGACATCGTCAACCAGACGGCCCAGGACCGGCTGACCGAAGCCGCCAACGCGTTCCTGGTCTCGGCCACCGCGCAAGAAGGCGCTCTCGGCGGCACCTCCATGGCGGTACGGCTGCGCACCACCGAAAGCGGTGTGCTAGCCGCAAACGACACCCAGGCGGTCGCCGACTCTTTGCTGGAACACGCGCTCGTCCCGCTCGGCGCCACGATGGTCGCGGTATGGGCCGCAGGACCCGACGCTTCCCTTACGCTGGCGGGATTTGCGGGCTTCACTCCCGAGGAGGCTGAGCGATGGCATTATGTGCCGCCAGGCGTGGCGACGCCCGCCCGCCGGGCGCTGGTCGAGCGGCAGGCGGTGTGGTTCACGAACCTGTCGCAGATGAATCTGCCCTCCATCGGCCACAAGCAGTCTCCCAGCGGAGGCCGAGTCACCGTGCCTGCGGGCACCGGAGGCCGTATCCTCGGCGTCCTGGAGATCGGCTGGCCGCACCCCCTGGCGCCACAACCCCCGCAGATACAGCGCCAAATCGAAGCTTTGGCCGAACTGTGCGCCCACACCCTGGAGACCCGTCTGACAGCGCTCTCCGGCTCGGCGCTCACCCGGCAAGGCAGCAGCCGAGACGGCGCAGAATTGGTAGAACTCGTCGACGGTCTGCACGACTCTGCGCTGGTGTTGCGAGCCCACCTTGACCCCGACGGCCGACTCGTCGACTTCCGTATTCACCACATCAACAGCCACTTCATCGATCCCGCCGGCCGCCCCCGAAACGCCGTCATCGGAGGACTCCTGCTGGAGACCTATCCGATGGCCATCGGAGAAAGCGGCCTGTTTGAAAAGATCGAACACGTCCACGCCACCGGCGAACCCTTCCGCACCGAGCGGATGGTCCTCACCACTTTGGTCGACCAAGTGCCGCTGACCATCGTGGCCGATATCAGCATCAGCCGCCACGGCGACAGCGTGCTGCTCATCTGGCGTGTCCAGGACGAGGCAGCTCGGCTAGCGAACCTGTTGCAGCACGCCCAGCGCCTAGGCCGGATCGGAGGTTTCGAGGAAAACACCGCAACCGGAGAGATCACCTGGAACGGCCAGTTGTTCACCCTCCACGGGCTACCGCCTACCGCTACGCCGATTCCCTTGCAGCAGCTGCCCGAGCACGCCCACCCCGACGATGCCGTCGCCATTGGCCGCTTCCTGCGTACCCTGCACCATCATCGCCGCCCCGCCTCCACTGCTTTTCGCCTGCAACGCCCCGACGGAATCGCCCGTCACATCCGTGTCGTCGCCGAACCCGTCCTCGATGCCAACGCCCGCCTGCTCGCCATCCGCGGCGCCTACCAAGACATCTCCGCTCAGCACTGGACCGAGGTCGCTTTGGCCGCCACCCGCGACCAACTCGCCCATAGCGAGCAGCACGCCGCCGAACGCAACCGGCTGGCCCTGCAACTGCAGCAAGCCATCATGCCGCCCACCCGAGATCCCATCGACGCCTTCGGCCTGAACATCGCCGTCCGCTACCGCCCTGCCGAAAAAGATCACTTGGTAGGAGGCGACTGGTACGACACCGTTATCCTGCCCTCCAAGCAGATCCTGTTGTCGGTGGGCGATGTCGCCGGCCACGGTATTGAGGCGGCCACCGGCATGGTCGTCTTGCGTAACGCACTACGCGGCCTGGCCGCCACCGGCGCGGGCCCCGCCCAGCTTCTGTCCTGGCTCAACCTCGTCGCCCATCACCTGACCGACCATGTCACCGCGACCGCGGTCTGCGGCATTTACGACCCGCACACCCAAATCCTGCGCTGGGCCCGGGCCGGGCACCTGCCGCCCATCTTGGTCCGCCAGGATCAGGCCGCCGAGCTGCCGCTCATCGACGGTGTCCTGCTCGGGGCCATTGCCGAGACGGACTACGAGGAGGGACAGCTTCAGCTACAAAGAGACGACGTCTTGCTGCTGTACACCGACGGGCTGATCGAACGCAGAGATCGTACCCTCCAGTACTCCCAGCGACAGCTTCTTTCTCTCGCGAAAAGCCCCGCCGCCACCCTCGAGCAACGGCTCAACCACCTGCTCACCCACAGCAGCTCCGATACCGACGACGACACCTGCCTCATTGGTATCCAGCTTCGCTGAATTTCGAGAAAGCGCGTTCCATTTACCGGAAAGCTCTACTGAAGATAGCCCGGTTTGGCGAATTCTTCTTTTCAAGAAGAAACTCACGGTGCTGAACAACGTTTCACGGTGCGCAGGACACGGCCGCCTTGTCGGCTACGGCCGTCCTATGCGCCACCCACGTCGCGCGACCGCGCGGGCGCGCGCGCCAGCGTGTACCCCACCGCCATCAGCAGTAGCCCCGACGCGAGGAAGGCCAGATCGTAAGCGAGCTGGCCGGAGCCGTGCTTCACATGATGCACGCCGAGGATCTGGTGGTCGAGGAGTCCTTCGACGAAGTTGAAGGCGCCCCATCCGGCGACGGTCCATCCGGCCAGTGCCCGGCCGGGGACAGGAGCCGCGCGGGCGAGCAGGACGACGCCGGTGACGACGAGCGCCAGGCAGAGCAGGTGAAACAGGCCGTCTCCGATCATGTTGACGTGCTCGTCGTCCGGATACCAGCCGCTGAGCATGTGGTGCCAGCCGAGGAGCTGATGCAAGACGATTCCATCCACGAACCCGCCGAGGCCCAGACCAAGGACGAGGCCCGCCAGACGGGCTGAGGTAGTCGATGTCATGGGCGCCGAGTTACCCCCGGCGGACAGCGCCATGCGTCGCCGGTCATAGCCGCCCGCGAGAAGGGCGAGGACGGACGTCGTGTCCGGACGATCGGTTCGCGTAAGCGTGCCGGCGCCGCATGTGTCTCTCTGCGTCGGGTAGCACCTCACAAGTCACAATCAGGAGGGGAAATGACGCAAACCGTAATTGATCTCATCATGGTGGACCACCGCGACGTCGAGATGATCTTCGAAAAGCTCAAGGAGCAGCCGCAGAACCGTCCCGCGCTGGTGGCCGAGCTGGCCGCCAAATTCGTCGCGCACGCCCGCGCCGAAGAGGCGAAGGTCTACCCCGAGCTGGCCAGGGCCAACCCGTCGGAGCGCGAGGAGGTCCACCACGGCGTCGAGGAGCATCACGAGGCCGAGGAACTGCTGGCCAAGCTGATGGACGCCAACCCTGACGAGCCGCAGTTCCTCAGTGTCCTGGAGGAGATGGTCAAGGCCGTCGGCCACCACGTCGAGGAGGAGGAGAACGAGATCCTCCCGGCCATGGCCAAGGCCATCCCGGCCGACAAGCTCGTCAAGCTGGGCCGCGTCTTCAGTCAGGCCAAGGCCGACGAGCTGGCGACCCCGCCCAAGCCCGTCGGGCGTACCAAGCAGGAACTGCTGGAGCAGGCGAAGGAGAAGGGTGTGGCGGGCTACAGCTCGATGACCAAGGACGAACTGATCGACGCGCTCAGCGACTAGTGCCGCTGGTACATAGGGGGACGATTCACATGCCGGAAGAGACCAACCCAGTGGCCAAGGCCGTCGACAAGGTGATCGACGCGGTGGCCGACCGCGGCCCGCAAGGAGAGATCCCGGGGCGACCCGGCGTCGAGCCGCCGAGTCTCGCCGAACCCGTGAAGCCACGCGGTCCGCTGCCGCCCAAGCCCGACCAGCACGGGCCCGACCCGTTCACGCCTACGGGGCAGCCGTCCGGCGAGACGGCCGAGGCTCGCGCCCAGGGCGGGCAGTTCCTGACCACGGCCACCGGCACGCGCCTGCCCGACACCGACCACTCGCTCAAGGCGGGGCCGCGCGGGCCGACCCTGCTGCGCGACCATCACCTGCGTGAGAAGATCACGCACTTCGACCACGAGCGCATTCCGGAGCGGGTCGTGCACGCCCGCGGCGCCGCCGCGCACGGCGTCTTCCGGGCGTACGGCACCGCCGCCAACCTCAGCAAGGCCGCGTTCCTGGCCAAGGACGCCGAAACGCCGGTGTTCGTGCGCTTCTCCACCGTGCTGGGCTCGCGCGGCTCGGCCGACACCGTCCGCGACACGCGGGGCTTCGCAACGAAGTTCTACACCTCCGAAGGCGTCTTCGACCTGGTCGGCAACAACATCCCGGTCTTCTTCATCCAGGATGCGATCAAGTTCCCGGACATCATCCACGCGGGCAAGCCGCACCCGGACCGGGAGATCCCGCAGGCCCAAAGCGCGCACGACACGTTCTGGGACTTCGTCTCCCTGCACACCGAGGCGACTCACCACACGATCTGGAACATGTCCGACCGCGGCATCCCGCGCTCGTACCGGATGATGGAGGGCTTCGGCGTTCACACCTTCCGCTTAGTCGCTAAGGACGGCGGCACGGTCCTGGTGAAGTTCCACTGGAAGCCGAAGGCGGGCGTGCACTCGCTGGTGTGGGAGGAGGCGCAGCTCCTGGCCGGCGTCGACCCCGACTTCCACCGGCGCGACCTGGCCGACTCTATCGAGGCGGGCGGCTTCCCCGAGTGGGAACTGGGCGTGCAGACCTTCCCCGACTCCGGGAACCAGACGTACGAGGGCATCGATCTGCTCGACCCGACGAAGATCGTGCCGGAGGAACTGGCGCCGGTGCAGCCAATCGGGCTGATGACGCTCAACGCCAACCCGGTCAACTACTTCACCGAGACCGAGCAGGTCGCCTTCCACGTCGGCCACCTGGTGCCGGGCATCGACGTCACCGACGACCCGCTGATGGCGGGGCGCCTGTTCTCCTACCTGGACACGCAGATCAGCCGGCTCGGCGGGCCGAACTTCGACCAGCTGCCGATCAACCGGCCGCACGCCCCGGTCAACGACATGCTGCGCGATGGCATGCACCAGACCGCCGTGCACGCCGGGGCGGCGCCGTACCGGCCGAACTCGCTCGACGGCGGCTGCCCGTTCCACGCGCCCGACGGCTACGTCGAGATGCCCTTCCCCGTGGAAGCGGGGCCGCGCGGACGGCTCGCGCCTGCCTCCTTCAACGACCACTTCAGCCAGGCGCGGTTGTTCTGGCTGAGCCTGTCGCCAGTGGAGCAGGAGCATGTGATCGCCGCGTACACGTTCGAACTGAGCAAGGTGTACGAGCAGGCGATCAAGGAGCGGCAGCTCCTGGTGCTGGCCCGAATCGACCCGGTGCTGTGCCAGGAGGTCGCCGCCGGGCTCGGTCTGCCCGCGCCCGACGACACGTCCGAAGGCGACTCGGAGCCCAGTCCCGCGCTGTCACAGGTGGGCGAGACCTGGCCGACGACGGGCCGGATCATCGGCATCGTGGCCGGTCCCGATCTCGACGCCGTACGGACGGTGCGGCAGGCGGTGCTGGACGGCGGCATGGTGCCGCTAGTAATCGCGCCGACCGGCGGCGTCCTGCCCGGGGCGGGCGAGCCCGTGACCGTGCAGCGCACCTTCGCGACGGCCCGTTCGGTGGAGTTCGACGCGATCCTCGTCGCCGGCGCTCC
Source organism: Streptosporangium sp. CA-135522 (assembly GCF_050949235.1). Taxonomy (NCBI): domain Bacteria; kingdom Bacillati; phylum Actinomycetota; class Actinomycetes; order Streptosporangiales; family Streptosporangiaceae; genus Streptosporangium; species Streptosporangium sp. CA-135522. The sequence goes on along the minus strand of NZ_CP192027.1, from coordinate 34,126 downwards.
GGCACCCGACGCCGACGCCCAGGGCGCCCGCGACGCCAAGGCGGGGGCGAGCGGCCCGATCGACCCGCGGATCGCGCTGCTGCTCGGCGAGGCGTATCGACACGCCAAGCCGATCGGCGGCTGGGGCGACGCGCAGGACGCGTTCGCCACTGCGGCGATCCCGACCGGGTCGCCGGGCGTGGTGTCCGGCGATGCGGCGGCCGCCGTCCTTGAGGAGGTGACCGGGCTGCTGGCCCGTCACCGCGTCTGGGAACGGTTCCCGAGCATGCTCGCGTAGCAGCCGAGTGGCCGGGAGGGCGTCGCGACTTTGGTCGCGACGCCCCTTTTCGTTTCGGCCCGCCCTACACACGCGGCCCCGGAATACGATACGGGCGAACCGCACCCGGCCACCGACCGGAAAGAACTTGGTTCTTTCCGGTCCCCGCAACCGTCTCTCCACAGGTCAGTAACCTGGCCTCGGTTTGGGTGCCAATCCGGTCCCACGTGCCGCACGACAGTCGGTCGCCGAAACCTCCCTCGGGCTCCCGGCCCCACTTTCTGACCTGCGGTTTCAAATGGGCGCAGCCCCCGGGCCGCCCCTCTTGCAAACCTGGCTGGCCGTACTGGCCGAACACGGCGTCACCTCCAGCGCTCTGCTGCGCCTGACCGGCCGCCACGGCGGCACCGACGGCGGCATCCAGAGCGCGGGTCGTGGCGGCCGCCAGCATCTCAGCGGTCAGACCATCAACCTCATCGTAAAAACGCCGCCGCCTGGCCGGGCTGGACCGCCGGAGACCTACACCGCCCACGGGCTACGCGTCGGCGGCGCCACCTTCGCCGCCAAAGCCGACGCGCCCATGCCGGCCATCACCACTTATGGCCGCTGGGCCGACAGCTCTCCCACGGTGGCCGGCTGGATCCAGCACAGCGTGCAGACCAACGCCACCCTCATCGACGATGAGTGGTGCGACCTGCTCGCCCGCTACCAGGTCCGCGTCGGCGTCAGCATCGACGGCCCCGCGGCCTTGAACGCCCGGCGGGTGGATCTCCGCGGCCGGCCTGCCTTCGACCGGATCGTGCGCAACATCCGCCGCCTCCACGATCACGGCATCCGCTTCTCCCGATCGCCGTCGGGGCCGAAGGCATCGAGCAGCCCGAACCCCTCCTGGGCTTCCTCGCCGAGCTGGGGCCGCACACCATCGGCTTCAACGTGGAGGAGATGGGAGGCGTCAACAACCAGCGGTGCGGGATCACCCAGGACCAGGCCGAACGGTTCTGGCGGCGAGTCATGGATTGGCGCAGGACCCACAGCGGAGGGCCCGCGCCGCCGCAGCGATCGTCGCCAGCGCCTCGTGCACGCCCGGCGTCGAGCACGCGTTGTCCATTGAGTCCCTCGCCGAGAAGAACGCCCGCCGATCGGTGGCCTATTCGCCGAGCCTACAATGGCACCGTGGTGGGTCAGGCGACGGAGTGGTTGACCCACCACGGCGGCGGCCGCGTCATCGGCCCATCCGTGCGCGGGACTTGTCTTACGACCACGTCAGCCCCGCTCGGTAGACCGCCAGGAGTACCGGAAGGAGCCGCCACCATGACCGCCCAGCCTCACGCGGGCCCCAGCCCGGCGATCGAGCGAACCTTCACCGCAGTACGGGCGGCGCTGCCCGCCGTCAACGTGATCGCGTTCGACGCCGAGCTCGCAGCGATCACCCACGCGGACGTGGTGGATCTAGCCGCCCTGGACGACTTCCTCACCGGCTGGTGGCACATCGCGGTGCGGGCGGCCGATGACCCGGACGACTGGCAGCGCATGCCCGCCGAGGCCGAGCAGATCCGATCCGGCCGGCGGCCTGCGGGCCCGTCACTGGCCGAGGTCCTGGCCCGGCGGGGAGCACACCTGTAGGTGTATGCCATCAGGATGGGCAGCCCGGTCGCTGAAGCCCAGCTCGATGCCTTGTCCGATCCGGAGATCGACACCCTGTTGGAGATCTACGAGGTGCTTCGACTGACGCCGAGCAACGGCCGCCGACTTACCATGACCGGCGATATGTACGTCTGGGACCACAAGGGCATCTCGGTGACCTACGTCCTGATAGATGTACCCCCAGCGTGAGGTCGCGGTGCTGGGCATGGATCGCCACCCGATCTAGGCTCCGCCCCGGGCCGATTACCCATGAGGATGAATGCCCCGTTGGGCGTGACCCTGTCGCCGGACGTTACCCGCCGGGAACGCTTGCCGGTGCCCGGGTTGCCTGACGCCTTAAAATCTTCCCCATCGAGCAACGATCAGGGGCCCGTGAGGCGTCTTCCTCACTGACTGGGCACCGATTCGGGGGGACGACCTCAGTCCGCGCAAAGGGCCGGGCCTCTTGGCGGGACAGTCAAGACGGGGCTCGGCCTGGACCGGGTCACCGACCCGGCCGTTGGCCCCGGAGAGGTGTGTCCGCACCGCCTCTCTGGGGCAGCGGCGCTCGCTGCCGGCCCAGGCAGAAAAATGGCGCAGGTTTAGCGCTCCGAGGGGTGACAGCGGGCACTGGGGCGTGCTGCCCTGCCAGGGAGGACCCGGTTTCGGGCACCTCCGGTGAGGTGGCCGATCCCGCCCTGGGAGGTCGATCCATCCTGAAGACGGCAATGCCGGACCTGGCCGTCAGTGTGGACATCGAGAAGCACCACACCGTGGTGCACGTGCGCGGCGAGATCGACCTGGCCACGGCGGACCTGCTGGAAGCCATGCTGGACCAAGCCCTCATAGCGGGTGCCCGCTGGGTCGAGGCGGACCTGACGCGGGTACCGTTCATGGACTGCTCCGGGCTGGGCGTGCTCATTGGCGCCAAACAGCGCCTGCAGCAGTCGGGCGGCACCCTGACCCTGTCCGGCCTCGGCCCTGCGGTCCAGCGGCTGCTGTGGGCCGCCGGACTCGATCATCGGCTGGACACGACGAGAGCGTCGGCGCACGGTCGATGACGCTCAGGGCTACCGTCGGCCGCTAAATCCGCTACGGCCCATCCGACGGTCAGCGTGGTTGCCGCGGACGAGACAACAGCACCAGTATGATCAGCGCCGCGACGAGGAACGCCAGCGCGGGAAGGAAAGCCTTGATCATGGCGATGCTCACAATCTGCGCCACATGGTCAACCAATGATTACTATGCATATTGCTCTGACTCCGGATGGTGAACCCCGTCCATCGTCCGGAGTCGAGCCTTACGCGAGCAGAGGCGCAGACACCGCGCCTGCGACGCCGCCGGACAGACCGCAAGTAGAGCCAGCCCATGGATCCGCCATCCGCCCTACCCGCCCTGGCGAGCCTTGAGGTCTGGTTTCGGCGAGTCCTGCGCCTGGCCGGAGCCTCGGCGCCCACGCCCCCTCTCGCCCGCCCACCAGACCTGCCCGGCGGCGCCGACCGATGCCGTTGTTGCGCATTCCGCACCAGCTCACCCCTGCGGGGTCATTGGTCTGCTCGTCGCGGGCGGAGCACGGCGAGGGACGCGGCGTTCTGGCTTATGGACCGGGTGCTGGGCCGCACCGGCACGCTTGCTGTTACGGATGAGCGGTGTGCTCTCCAGTTGGCGGATCCCCGGTAGGTTTCCTATTCCGCGTTCGAGGAAGTCGTACGGGGCGTCCACGTCGCGGCAGGCGACGAAGACCAGCAAGTTGGTCGGGCCGGTGGTGGCCGCGGTGAAGGTGACCTCGAGATGCGCGGCGATCGCCTCGGCCGTCCGGCGCACCTGGGCCGGATCGACGGCCAGCCAGAATACGGCGAGCGTCTCGAGCCCCAGTAGCAGGGGATCGATGGCCACGTCGAAGAACAGCGCGCCGCGTCGGCGCAGCTGCGCCAGTCTGCGTTTGGCCGTCATCTCCGACCAGCCGGCTACCTTGGCGATATCGGGATAAGTTATGCGGTCGTCCCGGGCCAGGGTGGCCAGCATCTGTTCGTCGCCTTCCTGCAGGCCTATGGGGGCTCCGACCTGCATATCCGTTGAAAGTTTCTCCATTGCTACCGGCACCCCTGAATGACCCCGCGACCCTCATCACCGTGCTCCATGAGACGACGAGATCACCTGCCGCACCCCCGCCGAATCCGCTGGCGTGGCTGACGTTGTGGTGGCGAACGAATCGGCACCCGCCACGGCGACCGGCGGCATCACGTACGCGTGAGCCGACCAGCCACGCCTCGGGCGTACTCATGACAATGGCAGCTATGACCTACGCGGCGATGCCTGCCGCTCACCCCAGATCTGGTCAAGGCACACGACTCCCCGTAGTATCCGGCGCGCTCAGAGGTGCTGCTCGTTCTGACGGTACGCGCGATACTCGTCCTGGCCTTCCTCGACATACTCCGGGATGGGGAAGTCCCACCAGCCCGGCACCCAGGGGCCCGCGGCGTCGCGCGACGTGGGCACCTCCACCAGCACCGGCGCGTTGAGTGCGACCGCCTTCCGCAGGGTCTCCTCCAGCTCTGCGTCACTTTCGACCCGGAAGGAGGTCAGCCCGAACGCCTCGCCGAGGGCCTTGTAGTCCGGGCTGTAGGGCGTGCCGTCGGGGCGGTTGAACTCCGTACCGATGTGCCGGTTGGTCTGCTTGCGCTGACCACCCCGGATCGACATGAAGCCCGAGTTGTTCTGCACCACGAACACGACCGAGATGTCGTTCGTCACGCACAGGCCGATCTCCTGCGCCGTCATCAGGAAGTCGCCGTCGCCGAGAACGCAGACCACCGTCCGATCGGGGGCGCCCAGCTTCGCGCCGATGGCGGCGGGCACGGCCCACCCCATGGACGAGAAGCCTCCCGAGGTGAGATGCGTGCGCGGCTCGTAGACGGGAAACGTCTGCTTCACCGCGCCCTGGGTGTTACCGGAACCGGCGACGATGATGGCGTCCCGTGGCAGGACCTTGCGGAGGGCGCCCAAGGGGCGCTGGGAGGTGAAGGGGAAGCGGTCGGAATCGCGGCGCTCGGACAGCAGCGCCTCCCACTCCCCCTTCCTCTCGGCGAGTTCGGCCTCGTAGGAGGAGCGGTCCGGGCTACCGGCGGGCAGCGCGTCCGCGATCTGCCCCACCGTCACCCGGGCGTCCGCGACGATGCCCACAGTGGCGGGATAGTTCTTGCCGATCTCCTGCGGGTCGACATCGATGTGGATCAGCTTGGAGTCCGGGATCGAGAAGGTCACGCCTTTCGCGTAGCTCGAAGCGGACCAGTCGGTGAAGCGACAGCCCACGGCGATGACGACATCGGCGGTGGAGGCGATGCGGTTGCCGACGGGCGTTCCGGTCTGGCCGACGCTGCCGGCGAACAGACCGTGGTCCTCGGGGAAGGCACTCTTGCCGTTCCACGTGGTGACGACCGGGATGCGGCACTTTTCGGCGAGCCGCAGGATCTCCCCGGACGCTTCGCCGGTGATGGCGCCGCCACCGACCACCATGACCGGCCGCTCCGCCGCGGACAGCACCTTCACCGCGGCGGCGATCGCAGCCGGGTCCGGGTAGGCGACCCCGACCGGGAGCCGCTCCTCCAGCGCGTGGATCTCCACGTCCGCGCTCTCGGCCTGGACGTCCATGGGGATCTCCAGATGGACCGGGCCCGGCCGTCCCGTCTTCATCGCGCTGAAGAGCCGCTGCATGATGAACGGCAGTTCGTCTACGCGCTGGGCCACCCAGTGCCGCTTGGACACGGCCTCGGCGATCTTCGGGAAGTCGTTCGCCGTGAAACGCTCCAGCTCCTGAAGGAGGCCATGGCCACGCATATGGGTCGGCGGCCCTCCAGTGATCAGGATGGTGCTCGTGGAGTCGGTGTAGGCCGTCGCCATGCCGATCACCGTGTTGCTGGCACCGGCACCGATGGACGTCACGGCGGCCATCGGCTGGCCGGTGACCCGGTAGTAGCCGTCTGCCATGTGCACGGCGCTCTGCTCGTGGAACACCTGGATGAAGGGGATCTCGGAGCCCTCCTCCAGGAAGGCGTCCGTCAGTGACCAGATGCCGTGGCCCGGGATGCCTGCGACGTATTTGACGCCGTATTCCTTGAGGGCTTGGGCCACGATCTGTCCGCCGGTCAGCTCAGCCATGACTCGTCCTTTCTTTCTGTGGGTTCTGCGGCCAGATGGGAGGCCCGCAACCGCTCGGCCATTTCGACGGCGTCTCCCTCTGGAGCGCTCGACCTGCGGAATGGCTTCGCGACCAGCAGATAGATGAGTCCGGTGGCGGCCACGATCAGGAACCCGATGAGTGAGATCCAGCGGTCGTAGAACGCGAGGTTAGCGTCACCGGACGGTTTGGCGAGCATCACCATGGCGAAGATGCCGTATGCGAGTGCGGCGATCGACACTGGCCAGCCTCCCCTGCCGAGGGAGAACCTGCCTGCCGGACGCCAGCCCTTCCGCCGAGCGCGCAGCGAAGCGAAAACGACCATCTGGAAGGCGAAGTATCCAGCGAGCATCTGGAAGGAGGCGATGCGAAACAGCGAGTCGGGCAGATAATAGATGAATACGTAGAGCAGTATAGGCAGCACGTTCGCGGCGATGAGCGCGTTGACGGGGACGTGCGTCCGGGTGGAGATCTTCGAGAACCAGGTGCTGCGGGGGAACATGTCGTCGCGTGCGAAGGAAAAGATGAGCCGGCTCGCCGCCGCCTGCTGGCCCATGACGCAGGCCAGGAACGAGGTCAGGGCCACGACCAGGAAGATCTTGGTGCCCACCGTTCCGAGCGTGCTCTGCAGGATGACCGGGATCGGGTTGGTGATCTCACCGTTGACGATGCCTTGGAGGTCGGGGGCGGCCAGGACGTACCCGGCGAAGGCGAACAGCGCCGCCGCACCCCCGATCAGGACGGTCATCTGCATGGAGCGGGGAATCGCACGTCCCGGATTCGGCGTCTCCTCCGCGACCTCTCCGCACGCTTCGAAGCCGTAGAAGAGCAGGAGCCCGACCAGCGCGGAGGCGAGGAAGGGCGAGGCGTAGCCGCCGGTGCCCCCGGTTCCCATCGTATCGAAGAAGACCGACACGGAGTTGTGTCGCTCGAAGACCAGCAGGTAGAGCCCGACCACGATGATCCCGGAGAGTTCGGCCGCGAGGCCCACCTTGGCGATCCGGGCCAGTGTCTTGCTCCCCGTGGTGTTGAGCAGCAGTCCGATCACCGTGACGACGATCGCGATGACGAACTTCTCGCCCGGCGTCGACGCCGTTCCCGGGTCCGTGGCGTTGCCGTGCAGCAGTGCCTGGACGAAGTCCGCGCTGAAGATGGCGGTCGTCGTGATGCCGATGATGACGCCGGAGATGTAGATCCACGAGAGCATCCAGGCGTACGGACCGCTCCAGAGCCGCCGGGCCCACTGGTAGAGCCCGCCCGCGATCGGGTACTGGGACACGACTTCGCCGAACACCAGCGAGACGAGGAACTGTCCGCCCGCGGCGATGATGATCCACCACACGACCGGTGGTCCCGCCGTCGTCAGCCCCTGGGCGAACAGGGCGATGATTCCGACCAGGGGAGAGAGGTAGAGGAACCCGAGAGCGAAGTTCGACCAGAGACTGACGCGGCGGTCGAAGCGCTCCTCGTAGCCGAGCGTTCTCAAGTAGGCGTCGTCGGAGAACGCCTCTGGCGGTGGATGTGGATCTGACATGAGCGTTCCTTCATAAAAGTGGCAAGGCAGGCAACAGGTGGCTAGAAGCGGATAGGGTCAGGAAGCGTCAGAGGCCGCGAGCCAGGGGATGCCCGCGGTGTCGAACCGCGCGGCTCGTACATCACCGGACCTCGCGTGGCCCTCGAAATTCTCCAGGCGGCTCATGCGGCCGCAGAGCTCGCCGAAGAAGGCGCTGCTGCTCGGGTCACGGACCTCCTGGTAGGTGACCGTGCGCAGATACTTGCCGACCCACAGGCCACCGGTGTAGCGGGCGGCTCCCCGGGTGGGCAGCACGTGGTTGGTGCCGATGACCTTGTCGCCGAACGACACGCAGGTGTTCTCACCAAGGAAGAGCGCGCCGTAGTCACGCATCTTGTCCAGAGCCTCACGCGGCGTCTCCGTCAGGATCTGCACATGCTCCGACGCGTACTGGTCGGCCAGCGCATACGCCTCGTCCAGGGTGTCGACGAGGTGGACGGCGCCGTGATCGCGCCACGCCCTTGAGGCGATATCGCGCGTCGGCAGGTCCACGAGCAGCCGGTCGATCCAGTCCAGGCTCCCCCTGCCCACGCGTTCGGACGTCGTGATGAGCACCGCGGGAGAGTCGGGTCCGTGCTCGGCCTGGCTGAGCAGGTCCACGGCGACCACAAAAGGATCAGCGGAGTCGTCGGCGACGATCAGGACCTCGGTGGGACCGGCGAACAGATCGATGCCGACCTCGCCAAAGAGCTGCCTCTTCGCCTCGGCGACGTAGGCGTTGCCCGGGCCCGCGATGACGTGCACGGGAGGGATCGTTTCGGTCCCGAGGGCGAGGGCGGCGATGGCCTGCACGCCCCCAAGCACGTAGATCTCCTCGGCTCCGGCGAGATGCATGGCGGCGACGCTGACCGGCGGCACCTCGCCCCGGTTCGGCGGCGTGGTGGCCGCGACGCGCTCGACGCCTGCCACCTTCGCTGTCACGATCGTCATGTGGGCCGATGCCGTCAGCGGATAGCGCCCGCCCGGCACATAGGCGCCGGCCGCTGACACCGGGATGTTCTTCTGGCCGAGGAAGACGCCCGGAAGCGTCTCGATCTCGAAGTCGTGCAACGACTCACGCTGGGCACGGGCGAAGTCGCTCACCTGTTTCTGGACGAAGCGGATGTCATCCAGCACAGTGGTCGGCAAAGCCGCCACGATCGCCGCGATCTGAGCGGGGCCGAGCCGAAATGAGGCGGGCTGCCAGTGATCGAAGGTGCCTGAGTGGCGCCGGACGGCCTCGTCACCGTCCGCTCTTACATCGGCGATGACCTGGGCCACTGTCTGCGCCACCTGAGAGTCACCAATCGGCGCCTCAGCTTGGCCGGCGGGACGCTTGAGCATGCGCTGGGAGTCAACGGTCACGGTGGGTCTCCTGCTGGGTGCGGGGCGATGTGGGGTCGAGTCTGCCCATTGACGCACCGTGAGGTTAGACTCACACTGTGCAAAAATGATTGATTCAGCTGCACATGATGTGCAGGGTTCGGGGGTACGTGGTGCCGCTGACGGTGGAAGCCGCGCTGTCGCTTGAGGTGTTCTCCCGCGTTCACTTCAAGGTGTACGCGGGCGAGGAGAACCTGCATCGCACCGTGCGATGGGTCCATCCCGTCGAGATCCCCGACATCGCGCGCTTCCTCAAGGGAGGCGAAATGCTCTTGACGGCCGGTCTGGGGATCGATCACCGGCCGGCCGCCCAGCGAGCCTATGTGCGGGCGCTCGCGGAGGCGGGTGCCGCCGTGCTCATCATCGAGCTCAGCGGGCGCGCCTACTCCGAGATGCCCGAGGCCCTCGTCGATGAGGCTGCCCGGCTGGGGCTTCCGCTGGTGGGCCTCGATGGCGAGTTGCCCTTCCTCGAGGTGTCGGCCCAGGTGCACGGGAGCCTGGTCGATGAGCGGGTCTCCGAGCTCACCGCCTATGACCGGCTGAACGACACCTTTATGCGGCTGCTGCTCGCCGGGCGTGACCACGTGGCGTTCACCCAGGCCCTCGCGAACGAGATCGCTTGGCCGGTGATCCTCGAGGACGCATCCCGCCGGATCGTCGCCTATTCCGCGGGCACGGATGCCTCCGACACCGTGATCACCGGCTGGGACCTGCACTCCCGTGTCCTGCACGCTCGCGACTCCCATGGGGAGACGATCGTCGCGTCGACCCCCCTGGGATCGTCCGACGAGGGCGAGGCGCCGAGCGCCGGCATGACGTGCACGCGCCGCGCGATCCTCATCCGCGGCGAGCGGTGGGGCTGGCTGCACGTCATCCATGACAGCGACGCTCTGCTCAGCCCCGCCCATCACGCGATCGACCGGACCGCCGATGTGATCGCGATCAGTGTGCTGAGCGCGCGCGAGGTCGGCGCCCAGGCGGCCCAGCGAGAGAACGCCCTGGTCAACCGGCTTCTGCTCGGCGATATCTCCGGCGAGGCGTTCATCTCCCGCGCGCTTCGGCTGGGCAAGGATCTGAGGGGCCGACCCCTCATCGCGATCTGCGCCGTCAAGGAATCAGCATCAGACCACCACGACCAGGCGCGTCTGAGCGCCGCCTGCCAGTCGATCACGCTGCCGGCCGTGGTCGCCGACATCGGCGACCACGTCATGGCCATCGTCGGACTCGCGCGCTCCCAGGACGAACCTCAGATCGTCGCACAACTCGCACGCGAGAAACTACGATCCGGGGTCAGCCGCACCTGCCCGCCGACCGACCTGTCCACCGCGATCCGCCAGGCGAGGAGCGCCGCCTCGGTGGCCGCTTCCCATTCAGGCCGTGAAGTGGTCCGTTTCGACGATCTCGGCCTGCTACGTCTACTTGTGTCCCTCTCACAAGGGCCCGAACTCGCCAACTACGTCGACGACGAACTCGGGCCCGTGCTGCGGCACGACGCGGACTCCCCCTACCCGCTGCTGCCGACGCTCCGCGCTTTCCTGGAGAACGACGCCAACAAGTCCAAGACCGCCGACCAGCTCTACATCCAGCGCCGCACCCTCTACTACCGGCTGGAGCGCCTCGACGCGCTGCTGGGCCGCTCACTCGACGAAAGCGACGTCCGCCAGAGCCTGGCGCTTGCCCTGCACGGCCTCGATCTGTTGCAGCAGGGCCGTGCACGAACGATGAAATCCGATAGCTGAAGACTGCACACTTTGTGCGCCGTCCATGACCCTCACCCCAAACTAACGTGACTAGGGGATCGAAGCAGGCATCCGGCCTCGTCCCATGTCACGAGGAGTGAGCGATGACCGATGTGTTCCGTGCCGACCAACCGTCCGTGGTCACCGATCCCCCGACCGAGATCGACTGCGACATCGTCATCATCGGCTCGGGTATGGGCGGCGGCACCCTGGCGTACGCGCTACGTGATTCCGGAGCCCGGGTGCTCATCGTTGAAATGGGCGACTTCCTGCCCCGGGAGATCTCCAACTGGTCGCCGCGCGCGGTCCACATGCAGGGCCGGTACAAGAATTCGCCCATGTGGTACGAGGCCGGCACCGGCCGGGGTTTCACTCCGGGCAACTATCACTACGTCGGCGGCAGCACGAAGATGTTCGGCGCCACGCTGCCGCGCTTCCGTGAGCACGACTTCGATGACGTCGAGCACCCCGACGGGCTGTCGCCAGCCTGGCCGCTGAACTACGCGGACATGGAGCGCCATTACGCGCAGGCCGAGTCGATCTTCTGGGTCCACGGTCTGAAGGGGGAGGACCCCACCGATCCGTGGCGCTCGACGGACTTCCCGCACCCGCCCGTGCCGCACGACGACACCGTGGCCGAATACGTCGAGAGTCTGCGCGGGCAGGGCCTCAGCCCGTTCAGTCTGCCGACCGCCATCGACTACCGGCCCGGCGGCAAGTGCCTGTGGTGTGCGACCTGCGATGCCTTCCCGTGCATGGTCGATGCCAAGGGCGACGCCGATGTCGCGGCCGTCCGGCCCGCGCTGAAGTCGCCAACCGTGCGCCTGCTGACCCGCGCCGAGGTTCTTCGCCTCGACACCAACGGCTCGGGCAAGGAGGTCGTGGCCGCACAGGCCGTGCACGACGGTACGCCCATCCGGATCACCGCCAAGCGCTTCGTCGTCTCGGCCGGCGCGGCGAACACAGCGGCGCTGCTCCTGCGCTCGTCCTCGCCCTCGCATCCCGCGGGGCTCTCCAACGCCTCTGACCAGGTCGGACGCAACTATATGACGCACGTCACATCGTTCTTCCTGGCGGTCGACCCCCGGCACGCCAACAAGTCGGTCTTCCAGAAAACCATCGGCATCAACGACTGGTACAACGCCGGCGGTGACAGCCGATACCCCCTCGGCAATGTGCAGGGCTTGGGAAAACTCCAAGGGGCCAGTGTGAAGAACGCGCGCCGAATGGTGCCCAAGGCCATTCTCGACGCCGTCACCCACCACACCCTCGACCTGTTCCTGCAGACCGAGGACATCCCGCTGGCGGAAAACCGCGTCACCCTGAGCACCAGCGGCCGGCTCACTCTCGCCCGCAGGCCCACCAATCTGTCATCACACAAGAAACTCGTCTCGCGGATGAAGGCGGTGTCTCGCAGGGCGGGCTACCCGGTCGCCCTCACCCAGTTGCTCGGCATCGAGGCGTCGTCCCATCAGTGCGGCACTGCCCGCATGGGCGTGGACCCCGCGACGAGCGTCGTCGACCCGTTCTGCAAGTCCCACGATGTCGACAACCTGTGGATCGTCGACTCCTCGCCCTTCCCGTCCTCGGCCGCGGTGAATCCCGCGCTGACAGTTGCGGCCCTCGCCCTGCGCGTCGCCGAGTCCGGTCAGCTCATCGCCTGAGCGACCTCGCCCGCACCAGCACCCACGAAAGAGCAGGAGCAGGACATCATTCCCACCCTGAGATCTGTCGACCATGTCGCCTTCACCGTGCCCGACCTCGATGCGGCGATCGCCTTCTTCGTCGACCACACCGGCGGCGAACTCATCTTCCGCGACGGTCCGTTCGTGGACGAGGCGGGAGACGGCATGACCCGCAGGCTCAACGTCGACGCGCGAGCCGGATGCACACTCGCTATGGTCCGGCTCGGCCGCCTGAACCTCGAGCTGTTCGAATACACCGCACCCGAGCAGTCGACGACCCAGCCGCGCAACAGCGACATCGGCGGGCACCATCTGGCCCTCTACGTGGACGACGTCGACACCGCGCACGCCTATCTGTCATCTGTTCCCGGTGTGACCCTCATGGAGGGCCCGAACGGGGTCGCCGACGACTCACCGGTCTTCGGGCAGCGATGGTTCTACTTCACGACCCCGTGGGGGCTACAGATGGAGATCACCTCCTGCGCCGATGGCACGTTCTACCGGGGACTCCCCGGCGAACGCATGGCCCCGCCAGCAGAGGTTTCCGAATGACCCCGGTATCGGGCCTGTTCGGCGGCCGGCCGCGACATCGGCCGGCCGAAGTCGGCGCATAGGCGCGCGGACTGCTCGACGATCTCGGTTTCGTCGTCACCGAGACGAGTGACATCTTCGCGCTCGACGCCGATCTCACCGGCTACGCCCTCATCGTGCTCGGCTGGAACAACGCGCTGACCACCGAGGACCTGACCGACGCCCAGGAGAGATCCCTGCTCTCCGCCGTCGAGCAAGGCACTGGGCCGATGGCTTGGCACGGTGAGGATACGGTGAGGATCTCGTCCAAGACCTGGGCGACGTGCTTGAAGTGCGGCAGCGAGAAGTGGTGGTCCAGTGCGGCGCAGTCGATCCACTCCTCAACGATGATCATCCGGTCGGAACGGTTCGGGTCGGCATAGGGCTGGTAGCTCAGGCACCCCTCCTCGGCCAGGGACGGTGCGATCATCGCGTCCAGCTTGTCCCGGAGCCGCTGCTCCTGACCGGGCTTGGCGACGAAGCCGGCCATGATGGTGAGCGTGTTCGACACGGCAGAAACTCCTGATCTGATGTGGTTGGTGCGGTGTTCGCTGGCGAACGATGTCCATCCTGCGGCACCTGCCCAAGACCATCCAGAGCTCCGCTCCACCCCGGCCTGCCCTGCCTGGGCCTGACAGGACCAGGCAAAACGGACACCCGCGCGCCGATACGCCATCGCCGCTGACAGCCCCGCCCCCGGCCGGTTCATCGCGAGCATCCGGTAGATCCACCAGCACTTGGCCGCAGGGATCACCTCATCTGCCGAGGCCGCTCGCGCCCTCGGCAGATGAGGTGACGCGCTCGCAGATACGGCGGGTCCTGCTGGCCGAGGGCGTCGGCGTCGCCCTCGCTCCTGGGCCGGCAGCCGTGATCCGCACTTCGCCCCGAAACGACCCACGTCGTTTGGTCACCCGCGACGACCCGCTGAGGTGGCCGGCCGGCGGCCTGGTTTGATTGACGTCGGCGTCAAGGTTACATACTGGCCGCATGGTCTTCACACAGGCAGAACTCGACTATCTGGCCGGACAGCATCTCGGCCGTCTGGCCACCGTCTCTCCCGCCGGCCAGGTGCAGAACAACCCCGTGGGGTTCTTCGTGGACGCCGCCTCGGGCACGATCACCATCGGCGGGCACGCGCTGGGGGTGTCCAAGAAGTTCAGGAACGTCCAGCAGGGCAGCACCGTGTCGTTCGTCGTGGACGACCTGGCCTCGGTGGACCCGTGGGTGGTGCGCGGCATCGAGATCCGGGGTTCGGCGGTGGCTTTGACGGACCACGAGCCGCCGGTTCCGTACTTCTCGCGGGAAATCATCACGATCACGCCCAGCAAGATCATCTCTTGGGGGTTGGACGGGGCTCGGTCGAGCCGCAAGGTGTGAAAGCCCGTGGATTCTCACTGAGGAGATCGCGGGAGTTTCAACGCCCCGCCGGCGCTCGCGTCAGCCCGGCGGCCGGTCGAGCGGCTGAACGAATCGGTCGGCGCCCGGATCGGCTGTACCTGGCCGGCATCGCCCGCCCCGGCCCCACGCACCTGGAGAACCGGGCCGTGCACGCCCTTGGCCCGGCTGCTGCTGCACGGCCGGATCCCGAACATCCAGACGAGCTGGGTGAAGCTGGGCCCGGCGGGGGTGCTCGACGTGCTCCGCGGCGGCGTGAACGACCTGGGCGGCACGCTGATGGAGGAGACCATCAGCCGCATGGCGGGCTCTGAGAACGGCAGCTACAAGACGATCGCCGACCTCGAGGCCCTGGCGCACGCCGCCGGTCGCCCCGCTCGCCAACGAACGACCACCTACGGCGAGGTCGACGAGGAGCGCCTGGCGACAGGCCGTGAGCACGACGGCGTATGGCGGCCGAACCTGCTACCGCTGATCAGCGGCTAAGCCGCAACCCCACGAGTATCCGAATCGAGGAGTCGAGTGGAGCGTGGAGTGGACCTGGTCGTCCCGATCAAGAACCTGGACCGGGCCAAGTCGCGGTTGCGTGGCACCGTGCCGGCGCACAAGCACGCCGGCCTCGTGCTGACGCTGCTGCTGGACACCGTGACGGCGGCCGCGCAGGCCGGCGGGGTGCGGCGGGTCCTGGTGATCTGCGAGGACGAACGGATCCCGGCAGCGCTGGCCGGCACCGGCGTGGAGTGCGTCGATGAGCGCGGCCTGCCCGGCTTGAACGCGGCGCTGAGGTTCGGCGCGGCGTACCTGCGCACGCCGGGGAGCACGGTCGGCGCGCTGCAGGCCGACCTGCCCGCGCTGCGCCCGGCCGACCTGTCCGCGGCGATCGAGGAGGCCGCCGGGCGGCGCGCGTACTGCGCGGACCGGCCGGGCACCGGCACCACGCTGCTGCTGGCCGCACCCGGGGAGCCGCTCCATCCGAGCTTCGGCCCCAGATCCGCCGACGCGCACGCCGCCACCGGCGCCGTGCGCGTCGGCGGGTCGCTGGCGTCACTGCGGTGCGACGTGGACACCGAAGACGATCTGGCCATTGCGGCCCAGATCGGACTTGGAAAGTTCACTCTTCCGTTCGACCACGCGATCACACGGTGGTCCGAAGAAGCGGATGCCGACTGGACCGAGGACCGCGCCAGCGAGGTACGAGCCAGACCGAGGGCGCGACGAAGGCAAGACAACATCCGGCAGATATGCGAAGCGACCAGTTCGACACAGGAGGAACGTTGATCGACGTGACAAGCCTGACGGTGGGGGTGCTCGGCGGCACCGGCCCGCAGGGCAAGGGCCTCGCACTGCGCTGGGCCAAGGCCGGCATCAAGGTGATCATCGGCTCGCGGAGCGCCGAGCGCGCCGGGGCGACGGCCGCCGAGCTGGGCGACGGCGTGACCGGCATGGACAACCGGGGCACGGCCGCCGCCGCAGACGTCGTGCTCGTCGCGGTGCCATGGGAGGGCCACGGTGAGCTGCTGGCATCGCTGCGGGACCAACTCGTCGGCAAGATCGTCATCGATTGCGTGAACCCGCTCGGCTTCGACAAGCAGGGTTCGTTCGCGCTGCCGGTCAAGGAGGGCAGCGCCGCGCAGCAGGCGGAGAAACTGCTGCCGGAGTCCCGGGTGACGGCCGCCTTCCACCATGTATCGGCCGTGCACCTGACCAACCTGTCAATCCCCGAGCTGGGCATCGACGTGCTCGTGCTCGGCGACGACCGCGAGGCCACCGACATCGTGCGCGCCCTGGCCGATGCGGTGCCGGGCATGCGCGGCGTGTACGGCGGGCGGCTGCGCAACGCCCACCAGGTTGAAGCGCTGACCGCAAACCTGATCGCGATCAACCGCCGTTACAAGGCACACGCGGGAATCCGCATCACGGACGTGTGATGATTCCGCTCTGGAGCCGCGCCTCGACCGGCCGACGCCGCGGACCGGGTCGATCAGCCGAACCCCACCGCGATTTCTGCCGATAGTCGGCATATTCTTTATTGACGATCAACTACAACTACGACATCTGGCCTGAGCTGCTGGGGGAGCCGGCCCGCTGTTTGTGACCTGCGGCTCACGCGGAGATGGGCACTCCCGCCAGCGCACCACAACCCTGCGGACGCTCCCCGGGCCGCCCACGCGGCACTACCCGTGGCCCTGCTCCCCGCCATCCGGCCATCAAAACGACCGACCAGGCGGCCTGACACTCGTCACCGGGTTAAAAGCGAAGCTCAGAGGCACGTTAGGGCGAATATGAGGTAACGATTCGGGGGCGGCGGCGAGGGCGCGTGTCCCGTCCCACCGCAGTCCTGGACGTCCCTCGGCGAGCCGGGGGCCGCACCTTTCTGCATCACTCAGGCGCCGGCGACCCCAGGTGGCTCGCCCCGCCAGGCGGCTATGAAGGACACCCTCATGCCCCACGCCGCCACCGGTTACCGTCTCCTGCTGCGCACCCCCGGCGCCGTCGCCTTCTTCCTCACCGCCGCTGTCGGCCGCGTCGGCGTCGCCATGACCGGCCTCGGCCTGGTCTGGTTGCTGCACGCCCGCACCGGCTCCTACGGCACCGCCGGCCTCGCCACTTCCGGATTCGCCCTCGCCGAGGCCCTGATCGGCCCGCATCTGGCCCGCTTGGTCGACCGGTTCGGCCAGACCCGCGTCCTGCCGTTCTCCGTTCTCGCCCACGGCGCCGCCATCGCCGGCGTCCTCGCCTCCGCCACCCCCGCCGCCGCGATCATTGCCGCCACCTGCGCCGGCGCGGTCGTCCCCCAGCTCGGCGCCCTGTCCGCAGCCCGCTGGGCCCACCTGCTGCGCGGCGACCGGGCCGACGAGCTGCCCACCGCCTTCTCCCTGGAATCTCTGGCCAACGCCACCGCCTTCCTCCTCGGGTCGGTCCTGGTCACCTCGCTCGGCGCGGTCGGCGACGCGGCCCTGGCCAGCACCATCGCCGTGGCCCTGATCCTCGGTGGGGGAGGAGCGCTGGCCGCCCAGAGCCGCACCGCGCCCCCGCCGGCCCGCGAGCACGCCGAGCGTGCCCGTACCGGACGGACCCTGCTGCAGCCGACCTTCCTCCTGCTCGCCCTGCTCAACCTGGCCATCGGGCTGTACTTCGGAACCATGGGGGTTGCTGTGAGTTTCTTCGCTCTCAGCCACGGGATTCCCGGTGCGGCCGCGCCGATCATCGCCGCCTCCAGCCTCAGCGGGCTGCTGTCCGGCTGGCTCTACGGGCTGCGACGGCACCCCGCCCCGGCGCGCCGCCAACTCGTCATCGCCACCGCCTATCTGACGGGCGCCGCGCTGCTGCTTCCCCTCGCGCCGTCTGCCATCTGACTCGGCGCGGCTGTGGTGGTCACGGAGGCGGCGGTACCGCCCACGCTCGTCCTGCTGAACGTGCTCACGGAAAAGGCCGTTCACCCAGCCGTCCGCACCCAGGCCTTCACCTGGAACAACTCCGCCAGCGCGGCTGGTTCGGCACTGGCGGCTTCTCTCGCCGGGCGCGCCGCCGACGCGTGGGGTGCCTCCGCCGCCCTCTCACAGGCCCCCGCGGCCGGGCTCGTCCTCCTCGTCCTCTCGCTCGTCCTCTCACTTGCTGCTCGGCGGTCGAGAGAGGCCCGAGAACGTTGACGTGGTCGTCATCAGATAGACCGTGGCCAGCGAGTCCACATGCGCGAGCGTTGCGCGTTCGACAGCGGTGAGCGGGCGTCTTGGCCGCGCACTCGCCGGCACAGCTCGGCCACAGCCAACGGCTCTTGAGCAGGGTGGGCGAGGTCGTCGGGGTTCATCGCGCCTCCAGCAGGGTGGCAAGCAGACGCTCCCGGTCGGCCTGGATCGCCGCGCTGGCCCGGTGCAGCTTGGCCGCCAACTCCCGACCGGTGGATGTAGCGCAGCGTGGTGGACACGTCTTGATGCCCGACGTACTGCGCGATCTGGTCGATCGTCCACTCGGCGCGGGCCAGATCGGTCAACCGCAGGTGCCGGAAGGTATGCGTGCACAGTCGCGGAACCCCGGCACGCGCACCGATGCCGGTCACGATCTTTGACCAGCTCGCCGCGCCCAGCGTCGCGCCACGGTTACGACAGAACTGGCTGATCAGCAGCCGCCCGGCCCGGCGCCCACCAGCAGGCGCCGCTCGACCAGGTAGGCGGCGTGCTGCCGGTCCCACTCCTTGGGGATCCACGGTGCCTTCTCCACCCGCCGCACCAGCCCCTGATCACCAGCGGGTCGACGCCGACCGCAGTGCAGAAACCGCAGGTGATCCTCGAACGCGCGGCCATAGGCGGTGATCGTGTTGGGGGCGCGGCCGATGTCGGGGGTGGACTGCAGCCGTCTTCGAGCGTGCTCGTGCCCTGCGAACAGGGGGAATCTGTCCCATGTGATCTCTGTCATGGGCGACCAAGGCAGACCCGCCAGACTCCGAATAAGGCCACGGCTAATCATGTACGAGGTCGTAAGTGGGAGTCGTCAGCCTCGGTGGATTCGCTTCTCTCCCCGAAGTGGACATGCTTGTGGGCTCTGGCGCTGATCTTGTTGTCGTCTGCCGTTGGAATGGGGTAAGTAGCCGAGGCTGTAGCGGACATCGGTTTGACTACTGAGGTTGAACTCATGGTGTCGTGTGTGGTTATGCCAGCGTGAGGGTCAGGCCGGTTCCTGCGAGGCAGCCATCGATGAGGTCGCTGCGGTATTGAAGGGTGCGCAGTCCGTGTCGGACGGTGCGGATCAGGTGCTCCGGGCTGGTGAAGGCGACGTTGGACAGGAAGCAGCGCCGTAGCAGCGACCAGATGCCCTCGACCGGATTCAGATCGGGGGCGTAGGTGGGCAGCTGGATGACGGTCAGCCAGTCCTGGGCGGCGATGAAGGCACGCATCCCACCGGTCAGATGGGTGTTGAGATTGTCCCAGACGAGCACGATCGGGCCGCCGAGCCGGCGGTGTGCGGCGATCAGCAGGTCGCGGTAGTCGCTCCAGGCGAAGGATTTGCGCCCGTCGGGGCGGGTCTCCAGCCGGGGCCGGTAGATCAGGCGGGAACGGTGCCCGGGTTTGTAGCAGGCCAGAGCGGCGATTGAGATCCGGCGCCGGGAGCGGCCGCGCACGGTGATGAGCGGGGTCTGGCCGCGCGGGCTCCAGGTGCGCACGATGGGCGGCGTCATCGATAGGCCGGTCTCGTCTTCGAAGACGATCCAGGCGCCGAGCGCCGCCGCGGATCTTTCACGCTCGGCCAGGTCTCCTTCACCCACCCGGTCACCGCCGCCTCATCGCGTTCCATTGCGCGCCGGGCCGGTATCTGACAGGAGTAGCCGTTGCGGAGCAGCAGCTTGCGCACGCCTTGGAGGGTGTAGGTCAGATGGAAGCGCCGGCCGATCAGGGTCGTGATGCGGGCCAGGGTCCAGCGCTGATCGGGCCAGCCGTGCCAGATGGGTCCCTTGAGCAGTTCCTGTTCCAGTGCGGTGAGTTGCCGTTCGCCGAGCCGGGGCAGAGAGGCCGGCCCGTGTGAGCGCAACGCTCCGGCCCCGCCGGCCTGCCAGTCCCTGCGCCATCGCTGAACGGACCGGACGCTGATCCGCAGGTCCCGGGCGATAGCTGTGCTGGATTCATCGCGGGCGAACCTCTCAGCCGCCTGCAACCGCAGCTTTTCGCGGAACGCTCTTCGCTCGGCGGACAGCCCTCCGCCTTGTGCATACCTCATGATGCCGGTGTACCCGGCAATCAACGCACGTCAGGACTTACGACACCACGAGTTCAACCTCAGTAGGTAGGAGCCGATGGCCTCGTCAGGGTGAACCAGGCCGGCCTCGACCAAAGCGGTGTCGTTTGACCGCACGGAGGCCGCGCCCGGGTTTCTCCCGGACGCGGCCGCTGAGTCGGTCAGCGCAGGCGGTCGTAGACCATGGCGATCTCGCCGAGTGCGCCGGTTTCCTGGTGAGTGAGGGCCCACCGGGTGGCGGGGAGGCCGTCGTGGAACAGGCGCTGCCCGCCACCGGCGATCTCGGGAAAGATCATGAGGTGGAGACGGTCGATGAGGTCGGCCGCCAGCAGGGGTTTGATGATGCTGGGGCTGCTGTTGAGGAGGATGTCGCCCTCGCCGGTGCTTTTGAGCTCGGTGATGACTTCGGCGGCAGGGGCGTTGACGACGCGGGTACGTTCCCACGGGGCTTGGGTCCAGGTGGTGGAGAAGACGACTTTATCGGTGTTGACCAGCCAGTTGGCGTAGCCGCGGTCGCGGGGGTCGGCGTTGGCGTCCTGGGCGACGGAGGGCCAGTAGCTCATGAAGCCTTCGGCGTTGATCCGGCCGAGGACGGCGATAGTAGCGGTCTCCCAGATGCGGGTCATGTGGTCACGGGCGACGTCACTGGCGACGTAGGGGGCGAAGGCCGCGAAGTCTGTGGGACCGCCGGGGCCGTTATAGCGGCCATCGAGGCTGAGGCCGAGGTTGGCGCTGACTCTGCGGCCGGTGTTGGTGGTGCTCACGCGATGCTCCTGATGTCCATGTCTGTTCGTGTGCGTGTGTGATGAGGGTGTCGAAGCTTTGGCCGAAGCCGATCCCGATGCCCTGGCGAGTAGGAAGCCGCCGCTGCGGCGGCACGGCCCACTGTGCGGCAGGGCGCGCACGATCGGCTGGGGGTCGGCTGCGGTCCCGCTGGGGGTGGCCTCGTTCGGCGTCGAGATAAGACGAAGAAGTACGCGGGCTTGTTAGGCCACCATGCGACGTGTCCAGCGCCGGGAGCCCGCCATGTCGCCGTGACCGGCCCCGCGGCCTCGACGACGCAACCCTCCGAACGTCACTGACGCTGGTGGCGGAATCCACTGACAGGCCGAAGATCTGGCGCTGATCTTCGTGCGGTGCCGTCAGTTTGGTGTAGTTCCTGTGTTGTGGCCTGAAGGTTGATGATGGTGCGCGTGCATAGATAAGGAGTTTGAGTTACTACTGCCGCATCTTGCATCAGCTCGGGTGGAGTCCGTGCGGGTCGAGCTAGGCGCGGTCGTGTTCACGGTCGGCTCGGCGATGCGCACGGCTACGTGCCCGAGGTGCGGCACGATCTCGACCAGGACGCGCGGCGGCTACCGTCGGCAGCTGACCGACCTGCTGATCTCCGGTCGCCCGGTGCGGATCGACGTCGGCGTCCGATGCTTCCGCTGTGATGATCCCGGATGTAGTGCGGTGACGTTCGCCGAGCAGATTCCCGGCCTGACCATGCCGTTCGCGCGACGCACAGCCGGGCTGACCGGTCGGCTGGCTGAGATCGGGCTGGCGCTGGCCGGCCGCGCCGGATCCCACCTGGCAGCCAAGCTGGGCATGCCGGCCTGCCGAGACACGCTGATCCGGCTGGTCCGTCGACTGCCCGAGCCGCCCGCGGCGGCGCCGACCGTGATCGGGGTCGATGACTTCGCACTGCGCAAGGGCGCCGTGTACGGAACCGTGATCATCGACATGGAGAACCACCGGCCGTGACGCCGACACACTGGCCGCATGGTTGGCCAAACGCCCCGGCATCGTGATGATCTGCCGGGACCGCGCCGGATCCTACGCCGACGGGGCCAGGCGCGGCGCACCGGATGCCGTCGAGGTGGCCGACCGGTGGCGCCTGTGGGCGAACCTGGGCGCAGCAGTGGACAAGACGGTCTCCGCACACGCCACCTGCCTGCCCGAGCCGTCCCTGGAAGACCATCACGGACCCGATGAACAGCCCAGCGAGGCCGGCCTGCCACCGCAACTCGATTCGCCGATCGAGTACTCGCTGGCCCGGCGGCATCGAGAACGCCACGCCGCGATCCACGAGCTGCTGGCCGCAGGCCGCTCCCGCGCCGAGACCGCCCGCGAGCTCGGCATCAGCGAACGCACCGTCTACCGCTTCGCAGGCGCGCCCCTGGAGCAATACCTGGGCAAGGCCAACCACAGAGCGAGCCGTCTGGACCGGTTCATGGACCACCTGCACCAGCGCTTCGCCGACGGGCTCCGCAACGCCACGGCGCTACACCACGAGATCCAGCTCCTGGGCTGGCGCGGCAGCCTGCGCACCGTCGAACGCTACGTCGCCCGGCTGCGGGAGCGGACCAACCCCCCACCGACCGCGCCGACACCTCCGAAACCACGCAAAGTCGCCGGGCTGGATCATGTCCGACCCCGACCACCTGTCCGCGGGCACCGCCGTGCAGCTCAAGAACATTCTCGCGCGCTGCCCCGAGCTGGAGGCTACGCGTCAGCACGTCGGCAGCTTCGCCAACATGATCCAGAACCTTGCCGGCAACAGGCTACCGGCCTGGATCGACGCCGTCCGTGAGCCTCCCCTCGTACTGTGGAGATCTGGCCTAAGGGGAGGTCGGATCGTGGGAGAGACCAGACGGAGTTTCGATCCGGAGTTTCGGGCGGGTGCGGTGCGTATCGTGCACGAGACCAGGAAATCGATCGCCTCGGTCGCCAAGGATCTGGGGATCAACGCGGGCACGCTGGCCAACTGGATGCAGATGGACCGCCTGGCCCGTGAACAGGACGCCAACGGTGAGCTGGCCGAGTCCGAGCGGGAAGAGCTGACCCGGCTGCGCCGGCAGCGGGCCGAGTGGAGCAGGGAACGCGCTGAGCTGGAAATGGAGCGTGATGACGCCCCTATGTTTGTCAAGCCGTGATCGCCGGAGTCGGTGCCGGTGACAGCGCTGCGGCGATGATCGGGAAGACCTCGCGGGCGACATAACGCTTGAGGCAGCGGATGATCTCTTTCTTGGTCTTGCCTTCGCCGGTACGGCGCTCGGCGTAGTCACGGGTGCGCTGGTCGCGGCTTAACCGGGTCAAGACGATGGTGTAGAGCGCGCTGTTGCCGCGTCGGTCGCCGCCGCGGTTGAGCCGGTGGCGGGCGGTCTTGCCGGAGGACGCCTCGATCGGGTTGACCCCGCACAAGGCGGCGAAGGCGGCCTCACTGGTCAGCCGGTCGGGGTTGTCGCCTGCGGTGATGAGCAGGGCAGCGGCGGTGTCCGGGCCGATGCCGTGCCGCTCCAGCAGCCGCGGCGCACAAGCGGTGATGATGGCCTTCATGTGCTGCTGGTGGGAGCGGATCTCCTCGGTGAGGGCCAGGATCCGCCGGGCCAGGGTGCGCAGCACCTCGGTGGCGACGTCGGTGAGGTCGCCGGCCTGGGCGACGGGCAACTCGGCGCAGCGGCGAAACAGCGTGGCCGGGCCCAGGCCGGCCAGGGATTCGCGCAGGTGCGGCTCGGCGCGGGCCACGACGGCGCGCAGTTGGTTGATGGCCTGGGTGCGGGCCTTGACCGCGGACTCCTTGGCCATCTTGACCATGCGCAGCATCTCCACCGCGCCGTCGCCGGACTTGGCCACGGCGCTGGCCTGTCCGGACAGGACCGCACGGGCGGCGTTTTCGGCGTCGATGGCGTCGGTCTTGCCGCGTCGGCGGCGCACCGCCCGGTCGGGCCGGTTGACCTCGATCACCTGCACCCGGTGGCGACGCAGGTAGCGGGTCAGGGCGATGCCGTGGGAGCTGGTGCCCTCCACGCCGGCGCGGTGCAGCCGTCCGTGGCTGCGCGCCCAGGCCAGCAGCTCGGCATAGCCGCGCGCGGTGACTGGGAAGGCGCGGGTGGCGACCAGGACGCCCTGGATCGTGAGGACTGCGGCGACATGGACCTCGGTATGGGTGTCGACGCCGACGATGACCTCTTCGCGTTCATCATCGGCGTAGTGGGTGGTGACGGGGGTGTCGTCGACGGCGACGCTCACGTGCTTCTCCTGGGGGGTGCGGTTGCGGCACGGGCACCGACCAGGTGAGGGAGGTCAGGACTGTGATGGTGCACGGCAAGGCCCCTATCGGGACACATCCCCCGCCCGGTCGACGGCGCCACCGGCACCGGGGCGACAGGTCATCACGAAGGCAGCATGGCCAGTCTCAAGCCGGGTCAGACCCGGCACCGGGGACACGCATTCATCCTCACAGTCCTCAAGCGCTCGGTGGTCTTGTGGGTGAAGGAGGCGACGGGCCGGTGAGCGTGGCGGCCTTCATCGCCTGCCAGAAGACCGAGCATGGCGTTGCCCACGCGGTGGCCTGCCGGATCCTGGAGGTCTCGCAGTCCTGGTTCTACAAATGGCGCGACCGCGCGCCGGGTGTTCGTCAGCAGCGTCGCGCCGGCTTGGATGCGGCGATCGAGGTGAGGTTCACCGCCTCGGGCGGCACCTACGGCAGCCCGCGCATTACCCGGGACCTGCACGAGGAGGGCTGGCGGGTCTCGGCTAACACGGTGGCCGCGCGGATGGCCGAACTCGGTTTGGCCGGTCGGCCTGCCGCCAAACGGCGTTCGCTGACCCGCCAGGGCGCCAGGCCCGCGGCTCCGGACCTGGTCGGCCGTCAGTTCACCGCCGTCGTACCGGACGTGTTGTGGTGCGGCGATGTCACCGAGATCGTCACCGACGAGGGCAAGCTGTATCTGGCCACCGTGCAGGACCTGTTCTCCCGCTGGTTGCTCGGCTATGCCATGTCTGCCCATCATGACGCCACTTTGACGGTTGCCTCCTTGCAGATGGCCGCGGTCACCCGAGGTGGCGACGTCGACGGGGTGATCTTCCACTCCGATCGCGGCGGCGAGTACACCGCTGCCCGGTTCCAGGCTGCCTGCCGTCACTGGGGCGTGGTGCAGTCGATGGGCCGGGTCGGCTGCGCGCTGGACAACGCTCCGGCCGAATCGTTCAACGCCACGCTCAAGGCCGAGCTCGCCCACCGGTATCGCTTCGCCACCCGCGCCGAGGCCCGGCTGAAGATCGCGGCCTGGATCGCCGGTTTCTACAACGCCCGCCGCCGGCACAGCGCCGCTGACGGGTTACCACCGATCATCTACGAACAGCGGATCGCGGCCGTTAGAGCGGCCACCACGGTGAGACTTCAGCAGCTCATCGCCGCATAGAAAAGTCTCCACGGTTTCAGGGGATTGCCACCGGGCCGATGACCTGCCCGCGCTCCATCGCTTCGCAGCCAGCCTTATCCGTGACCGGGACGCCGTCACCGCCGGTCTCACCCTGTCCTGGAGCAACGGCCCTACCGAGGGTACCGTGAACCGACTGAAAATGATCGAGCGAAGCATGTACGGCCGAGCCAACCTCGACCTACTCCGCCGACGAGTCTTGCTCGCCTGAGCTCAACAAGATCAGCGCCAGAGCCTGCTTGTGACCGATAGTGGTATGTCACATTCTGTTTGTTTTGCACGTGGGGATGAGGTCGGCCGGCTCATCATCGCCGACGTCCGACCTCTCTGGGATCCGTCTGGAATACGTCCGTCACCTGCGGCTTTCTGGCCAAGACCGGATCCGACGGGAAGCCTTCTGCTGTAACGCGCCAGTAACGATTCGTTAATGACCGATTGACCTGTGTTGACTTGCGGGGGAATCGACTGCTTTCTTTGTCCCACTGTGTTAGAAATCGTTTGATTTTGGGTGATCATCCAATCTGGTCACCCGAAATCTGGACTTCAACCCACCCCTCAAGGGCTTCCGGCCCGTTCCAAGCAAGGGACGCCCACATGTTTGCCATTCGCACTCGTCACCCCATTGCGCTAGTCGCACTGGGTCTCGCCGCGACCTTCGGCCTCGGGGCATGTTCCTCGGGCCAGGAACCCATCAAGCTCGGTAGCGCCGTCGCCTCAGTCGACGGCAAGATCGCGATCACATATCTGCAGAAGCAGGGGGACCAGGAGTACTTCGTCGGCGAAGCCGAAGGAGCCAAAGCCAAGGCAAGCGAGCTGGGAATCGATCTGAAGGTCGTGAACCTCGGCAATGACGCCAACAAGACGATCAGCGAGACGCAGTCGGCGATCGCGCAGAAGGCTCATGGCTTGATCGTCGTGGTTCCCGACCCCGCCGTGGGACCCCAACTCGTGAAGACCGCACAGGACGCCAACGTCGCACTGCTCACCTCCGATGACCAGATCTGCACCACTGGTCCCGACCCCGCGACGTGCGGTGCGGACGCGCTTGTGCCCCGTGTCGGCTTCAGCGGTTCCCAGATGGGCGGCGAGGTCGGCAAGAGGGCAGGTGAGGAGTTCAAGAAGGCCGGCTGGAAGGCGGAGGACACTCGCACCATCTCCGCATGGAAGCAGGACGTCACGGTCTGCACCGACCGGGTGAAGGCCTCCGCGGAGGCTTTCACCACAGCTTCGGGCGCGACGGTCAAGAACATCGACGTCCCGACCGACAACACCCCGACTGGCGCACAGGACAAGATCGCCGCCACGATCACCGCCAACCCCAACGTCAAGCACTGGGTGGTCTGGGGCTGCAACGACGAGAACGTCCAGGGCGGGGTCACCGCGCTGGCGAACGCCGGCTTCAAGGCCGACAACGTGATCGGTGTCGGCCTTGGCGCGTACCTGGCCTGCAAGAGCTGGAGCTCGACCGAGCCGTCGGGAATGAAGGCCGCCCTGTACATCAACGGTCGCGACGTCGGCGCGCTGGCCGTACAGACCATGTACGACAAGCTCAAGAACAGCAAGGAGTTCCCGAAGGAGGCGTTTGCGCCGACCAAGGTGGTTGACGCCTCCAACTGGCAGGCCGAGGGCGTCAAGTGCGGCTGATCTGACAACCGCTTTCTCACGTCGGTGCGGTGGTGACGGTGTTGGCCGCCGCGCCGATTCTCTCTACCGGCGGCTGTCGCCGCGCTCCGGCTCCGTCTCCAGCTTTGTCTCCAGCTTCGAGGACCATATGACCACACTCAGTGCCAAACCGTCGCCCCCTCCGCCCGCTGCCAACGCAGGAATCGCCGTAGAGAACGTTGTCAAACGTTTCGGCGCAGTTCAGGCTCTCGGCGGTGTCACGCTCGACTTCCCTCCCGGGCAGGTCACGGCTCTGATGGGAGAGAACGGCGCGGGCAAGTCCACCCTGCTGAAGATTCTCACCGGTGATCATCCGCCGACCGAAGGACGCGTTCTACTGAACGGGCGTCCAGTCGTTTTCGGCTCTCCGCAGGACGCCAGAAAGGCAGGTGTCCGTATCATCCCGCAGGAACCAGAGATCATCCCACATGTCTCGGTCGCCGAGAACGTCTACGCCGGAGCGCTTCCCCGCAAGACCGGTCGCCGCCTCGACCGCGCTGAGCTGAACCGGCGTATCGCTGAAGACCTGCACCGGCTCGGCTTCGAACGAGCCATCAAACCGGATCTACTGGGTTCCCAGCTGACCGCCGCCCAACGGCAGCTAGTGGAGATCCTGCGCGCTCTCACGGGCGAAGCCAAGGTTATCGCGTTCGACGAACCTACCTCTTCGCTCTCCGAATACGAGGTCGAGGCCTTGTTCGCGCTGATCGACCGGCTGCGGGCCCAGGGCCTCGCGGTCATTTACGTCTCGCACCGCATGAAGGAGATCTTCCAGCTGGCCGACCGCGTCGCGATCCTGCGTGACGGCATGGTCGCCGGTGTACTGGACACCGCGGGCATCAACGAAGGGGAAGTCGTCCGGCTGATGGTCGGACGGGACCTGTCCTCGCTCTTCGTTCGCCAGGACGTCGCCACCGACGAAGTCGTCCTCGACGTTGAGAACCTCACCACCGACGATGTCCGGGATGTCAGCTTTCAGATCAGGGCGGGAGAGGTCGTTGCCCTCGCCGGGCTCATCGGGGCGGGCCGCTCAGAACTGGCACGTGCGCTTGCCGGGGACCTGCCTATCCGCTCCGGCCATATCCGCCTACAGGGGCGGCCTCTCCGGTTCCGCAGTCCCAAAGACGCGATAAAGGCCGGCATCGGCCTGGCGCCCGAGGAACGTAAGGCACAGGCCCTGTTCTTGCACCGCTCCATCCGAGACAACACAGCGCTGGTGAGCCTGGAGCGGCTGCGTCGCTTCCGATTCGTCCGCCGCAGATCGGAACGAGCACTTGCCCGGGAATACGTCGACCGTCTCCGCGTGCGCACACCGTCCGTCGAGCATGAGATCCGCAAGCTCTCCGGCGGCAACCAGCAGAAAGTGGTGCTCGCGCGCTGGCTGGCGCGCAAGCCCAAAGTGCTGATCCTCGACGAGCCCACTCGGGGCATCGACATCGGCGCCAAGACCGAGATCTACCAGATCATCGCGGACTTGGCCCGCGACGGGGTGGCTCTGCTGGTGATCTCCTCCGAGCTCCCCGAAGTACTCGGCCTCG
The DNA here is from genome assembly GCF_050949235.1 of Streptosporangium sp. CA-135522. Taxonomy (NCBI): domain Bacteria; kingdom Bacillati; phylum Actinomycetota; class Actinomycetes; order Streptosporangiales; family Streptosporangiaceae; genus Streptosporangium; species Streptosporangium sp. CA-135522. Next base: position 5,612 of record NZ_CP192027.1, on the reverse strand, counting down.
CCGATCGAATCGCCGTGATGCAGAACGGCCGGATCACAGGCGAGCTCAGCCGGGCCGAAGCCACCGAAGAGGCCATCCTCAACCTCGCCATGGCCGACGACCTCGCCATCGTTTCTGCGACCACCGGTAACGACTCCGCCACTGGAGGCCTCCGATGACTTCCCCCACGACGAGCACCCCGGCGGAGAGCACGGCGGGCTCGTTCCGCCACATGTCGCTCGCCTCGGTCGGCGGCCAGAACCTCAGCCTCATCGTCGCCCTCGGCGTGGTGCTCGTGCTGTTCGGTTCGCTCAACGAGAACTACCTCAGCTGGACCAACATGCAGGTCATCGCCGAGGCAGCGACCATCACCGGACTCTTGGCAGTCGTCCAAACCGTGGTCATCATCTGTGGCGGACTGGACATCTCGGTCGGCTCACAGGCCGGTCTCGCCTCAGTCATCAGTGCCATGGCCTTCACCTCGGCGGGAGCCAACCCTGGTGTCGGGATCATCGCCGCGATCGGCGTGGGTGCCGTGGTCGGCATCATCAACGGCTTCATCATCGTTTACGGACGGGTCAACCCCACCATCGCCACCCTCGCCGGGCTGGCCGCCTACAAAGGCGTCGCCCAGCTCCTGTCCAACGGCCGTGCGCAAGGCTTCGTGCTCAACGACCCCATCTTCGTCTTCCTCGGCCGCGGCAAGATCGTCGGACTACCGGTGATGATCTGGATCCTGATCGTCGCTGCGATCGCCGTCCACATCCTGCTCAAATACACCGACATCGGCCGCAACATCTATGCGATCGGCGGCAATGACACCGCCGCCCGCCTCGCCGGTATCTCCATCAACAAATACCTGATCGCCGTCTACGCCCTGATCGGCATGGTCGCCGCGATCGCCGGCATCCTGCTCACCGCCCGCACCGGCTCGGGACAACCCGTCTCCGGGAGCGAGGGCCTGGAGCTCAAGGCCATCACAGCCGCCGCGCTCGGCGGCTGTGCACTCAAGGGCGGCAAGGGCGGCATCGGCGGAACGTTGCTCGCGGTCGCGCTACTCGGCGCCCTGGAAAACGGCCTGACCGTCCAAGGCATCAACACCTTCTGGCAGAACGTCGCCCAAGGCACCTTGCTCGTGGCCGCCGTGGTGATCCAGCAGCGCCGCAGCGGCGAGCGCGCCGTCGGCCTACCCGCCTGACTCCCAGCCGTCACTCCAGAAAAGCCGTGCCAGCGCAGAGCAGGGGCACCCGGACGTCAGCGCGTCGACGAAGGCGATGAGGTCGTCACACCAGCGCTGGGCGCCGGGGGCGAGATCCGACCGCCGGGATGCGCGACGCTGCACACGACGTACCCGTGACCGACGAGCTCCTCCACGAGGACCGTGTTCTGCCAGATGTGGAAACCCAGGCCGGGTGAGAACACCCGCAGCTCCGCGCTGCTGTTCGGGGCCTCCTTCTGGTGGGACATCCTGCGCCGGCTGACCGGCATTCGCGGCCGTCGCCCGTAGTCTCCCGCCCTCGGCGGGCTTCCGGGGCGGGCCGGCACAGGCGGCGAGATCGGTCCCGCCCAGAGGAGGCGCCTGGGCCCGCTGCGGGTTCTAGCGCAACTCGGCCAGGACCAGGTCGACCTGGGGGAGGGGGTCGGGCCCGAACGGGCGGAGCGCCACCGTGTCCGCCCCCGCCTCCCACAGCGACCTGACCTGGTCGGCGGCGGCCTTGGGGGAGCCCACCGCCTGCACGACCTCATCCGGGGCGACGTGCAGGAACTTCGCGGAACCGACGGCCAGACGCGCGCCCACCGCCGCGTCGTCGCCGACGTAGAGGTTCGTGAACACCACCAGCTCGTGGTCGTCTCCGCCGGTCAGCTTGCGGGCTTGCGCGATCTGGGCGGGGCCGACCCCCTCGGGCAGGATCGTGCCCTGGGCCGCCCGTCCGGACAACTCCAGCGAGCGGGGCCGTACCACCCCGGCGAGAACCGGCGGCGCGGTCGCGGGCGGATGCACCAGGCTCACCCCGTCGATCCGTACGGCCCGGCCCTGGAGGGTGACCGTCTCGCCGCGCAGCAGCGCGCGCACGGCCACGATGGTCTCCTCCAGCAATGCCAGCGGTGAGGGCGCCAGCACGCCCACCTGCCGCATCCAGTCCTGGACGCCGTGACCGATCCCGGCCGTGAGGCGGTGGGGGTGCATGCGGGCCAGGTTGCCGAGCTCCATGGCCAGCAGGGCCGGATTGCGCAGCGGCGCCGGAGCGATCCCGATGCCCACGCGCAGCCGCTCGGTGACGGCGAGCGCGGTGGCCGCCGACGAGATCGCGCCGGTCCAGCCCAGATCCTCCACCACCCAGACGTCGTCCACCTCGGTGGCGTCCAGATGGCGGCAGAAGGGGATGAGCGACTCCGGGGGGAGGTCGCGGTCGAACATCACACCCAGGCGCATGTCTCTCCTATGAGTAACGAAAGTAGCCGGCGATGGAGGGGAGGGGTGCCGACGCCGATATCGGGACAGCCGGAGCAGCACGAAAAATCGGACTTATGGCGATGGTCCAGTCTTTTGTATCTAATGAGCGCGTGAAGCATTGAAAATGCCCTATTGGTGCTTTGGGGGATGATATGGGCCGGGTGGCTGATGGTTTCAGAATTCGGGCGCCGGCACCAAGGCGCCGCTTTCGCAGCCAGCCCCGTGCGGCGTCAAAGGACGCGGCTGGACCGGCGTCAAAGGACGCGGCTGGACCGGCGGCAAAGGACGCGGCTGGACCGGCGGCAAAGGCACGCGTAGCGGTCCGCCTCGAAGGTCGGTGGGGAGAACGGGGGCTCCGCCGAGAAGCGCGGTGAGCTCGGACACTCGTCCACCATGCTGCGGAGCGGGTTCATGTCGCTCGCTCGCAGAGGGCGCGACGGGCGGGAATGCTGCGCCCATCGGGCAGAAGCTCCCCGGTGTCGTCGAAGATCACCACACCGTTGCAGAGCAGCCACCACCCCTGCTCCGGGTGGAAGGCGATGAGCAGTGCCGCCTCGCGATCGGGTGCATCGGCCGGAGGGCACTGAGGCTGGTGCTGGCACATGCTTCCTACCTACTCCTGCAGAAGGCGATGGCTCCTCTGCGGCTCCCGGCGCGGCCGGTGCGACGAAACCGTCATCGTCCGGCATCACTCGACGGCAAGCCGTACGGGCTGTATCCGCTTGATGAGATCTTATTTGATCGTGACGAATCACGTTGATCAATAGAACAAGGTTCATCAAAATTAAATCTCTTTCACCATGTGAAAGTTGAGATATGGGGAAATGTCAAGGGGGTTTCATGCATAAAGTTTCTTTTGTCGGACTGCTGCTCGCCTCCCGGGCGCTGCATGGGGAGCCTCGCTTCAAGGCTGCCGTCAGCCCGCCGACCCTGATGGTGTCGCGGGGCTATGCGCGGTATGGCCGCTTATGTCCGTTGCATGGCCCTCTGTGTTGCGGGCACCAGGTACGGGTTCCCCGTCGACGACGACGACCGTACCCCGCCGCGCCCCGGCGTCCTCGTCACGGTTTAGCCCGGGGTGGCAGTGCCGTGCCTGGTCGTCGTGAGGTGAAGGCGGAGATCGAGGCTCGGGCATTCGGTCGATGCATGAGGCCGGATCGGCCGCGGGACCCCAGAGAAGCAATCAAACGTAAGCGAACATGCGCACATCCGTGAGGATGCGGCAACGGCAGTGGGGAAGGCCTTCGGCTACGCAGCTACTCCGTCGCTACCAGCGAGTCCGGCCTCGGTGGCTCGCGGCACCGCAGTGTCTTGCCCGAAGCCCGCTGGACGTGAGCGTCGGCTTTGTCGGCGGCGTCGGCCGGTCGAGGTGCGGCTCCAGAGATGCACCGGGCACCGTACCTCAGCGTGCGTGCCCGTGCCGAGGCTATTCCTCGGTGGGACCAAGATCGGGTGTCTCCTTGAAGTCGACGGTGCGGGCGTGATGGGAGGCGTGCAGTTCGAGGACGATGATCTCGTTGGTGCCCATGCGCAGTACTGGGGCGGGGACGTACAGAGACCGTTGGGGACCCCGGGACCAGTAGCGGCCGAGTGCGAAGCCGTTGATCCACGCGTTGCCCTTCGTCCAGCCGTCGAGATGGAGGAAGGTGTCTGCCGCCTCGGTCACCTCGAACGTGCCGCGGTGAAACGCCGGCCCGATCGTAACGGTCCTGGTGGCAGCGAACGGGAGTCCGCTTAGGGAGGTCAGCGGAAGGGGCCGGTTGGTCCACCCGGCGAGCTCCGAGCCGTTCAGGAGGACCTTTCCGGGCAGTCCCTTGCGGTCGTGGATACCCAACCCGTAGTTGACACGACCCTGATTTTCCACGAGCACGCTGAGGACGCTGCTTTCACGCGGCACGGTGAACGTGAGGGCATGCTCGTGGTTCTCCCGCTCCAGGACCCCGGCGGGCTGTCCGTCCAGGAAAACCTGAGCGCGGTCACGGACGTGTTCCAGTTCGAGCAGGGCGGGCCCGGCAGCCGGCAGCGTGGTCTCGTAAAGAACGAAGCCGAAGTCCTGCCGGAGCTCTTCCATAGTCAGCGGATACCGGGACTCGACGGCCTCGCCGAGCGACGCAGCACCCTCCAGCAGGCCCGCGCTCTGCGTCAGCGGTACGGCCGCCACGGTGAGTTTGGCCCCGGGCGCGGGGACGGGCTCGCCGGGGACCATTGCGTACTTGGCGATGATCTCGCGGAAGGCGGTGAACTTCTCGGTGGGGTCACCGGCTTCGTCGAGAGGGGCGTCGTAGTCGTAGGAGGTGACGGTCGGCCGGTAGGTGTGCTTGTCGTTGGCGCCGTTGGTGAATCCGAAGTTCGTACCGCCGTGGAACATGTAGAAGTTGACCGAAGCTCCGGTCGCGAGCAGCTCGTCAAGCTCCTGCGCCGCCTGGTCAGCGTCGCGGACCACATGACGGGAACCCCAGCGGTCGAACCAGCCGATCCAGAACTCCGTCGACAGCAGCGGACCGGTGGGCTGATGTGCGCGCAGCGTGGCGAGATTCTGGGCGGAGCGGCTGCCGAAGTTGGCCGTGGAGAGAACTCCCGGTAGGGCTCCGCGCTCCAGATCGGCGGGCTGGTCGCAAGTGAACAGTGGGACGTCGACACCACACCGGCGAAGTGAGTCGGCGAGATGCTCGAGGTAGGCGGTGTCATCGCCGTAAGCTCCGTATTCGTTCTCCACCTGGACGGCGATTATCGGGCCGCCCCGCGTGGAGAGGTAGGGGTGGAGCGGGGTGAGGAGCCGGGTGAAGTAGTCGTCGACTGCCGAAAGGTAACGGGAGTCGCGGGTGCGCAGCCGGAGGTCGGGTTCGGCCAGGAGCCATGAGGGCAGCCCGCCGCCCTCCCATTCGGCGCAGATGTACGGGCCAGGGCGAAGAAGGACGTGGAGACCCTCGGCGGCGGCGAGATCGAGATAGGCGGGCAAGTCGAGTTCGTCGTCCATGCGGAACCGATCCGGCCGTGGTTGGTGGAGGTTCCAGGGGACGTACGTCTCAATGGCGTTGAGTCCCATGAGGCGCGCCTTGCGGAGCCGGTCAGCCCACTGCGCAGGATGGACACGGAAGTAGTGAAGCCCGCCGGACAGGAGCCGGAAGGGTTCACCGTCGAGTCGGAATCCGCCGTCATCGATCTGAAAAACGGGCAT